>NZ_JARAMN010000004.1:0-414573 GCF_028807315.1 Dinoroseobacter sp. PD6
GACACACGCGGATCACATGTTTCGTGAGCGGGCGTTTCGGGGCGGGAGCGGGGTGGGGGGCGTGAACAGCCCTTCCCGACGGGGAAGATGGGGTGTCTAGCGGGACATGGGGGCGACGCCGAGCAGGCCGCTGGCCGCGGTGGCGCGGCCCTGCTGCCGGGTGATGGCGTCGAGGCGTTCGAGATTGACGATGGTCGACAGCATCAGGCGATCCTGGCTCCAGTCACCCGGGGCGCGCACGGTGGCGGCGATGCTGCCGATGCCCAGGGCAAGGACCAGCGCCAGCGCGGCCAGCATGGGCCGGGTGTGGCGGAAGCTGGGCAGGCGGTAGAGCGACAGGATGCGATGCTCCAATACGCGCTTGGGCGTGTTCGGCGCCACCGACACGAAGGCCACCCGGGCAAGGGCGGGGCCGGTCCGGCGACGCGCGCAGAAGGTCAGCAAACAGGCCGCGTACTCGTGCGGCGTGATGCAGCGAGAGGCGAGGACCCTCTGGTCACAGCTCAGCTCGCGCAGTTTCTCGAACGCGCGTTTCCACAAGATGAAGGCCGGGTTCCAGAACACCAGGGGACGGAGGGCTTCCAGCGCCAGCTCCCATTCCACGTCGCCCGCGCGCAGATGCTGGAACTCGTGGGCGAGCACCACGCGCAGGTCACGGGGCCGGGTCAGCAGGCTGGTGGGCAGGACCACATGCCGCCGCCGCAAACCGCGTGCCGCGAAGGGCACGGTGATTCGATCCGAGAGCCGGATATCCACCCGCCCGGTGCGCCGCCACAGGTAGCTGTCGGCCAGGGTGCGCCGGACGCAGAGGGCGGAACGCAGCAGCCGGAGGGTCAACGCAACACTCACCACCGCGAAGCCCGCCAGCAGCGGTGCGGCCCAGGAAACCTTCCCCGCGGAGAAGGTTTCCACAAATGTTCTGCGGGTATTCAGCAGGGCCTCGAAGTCCACCGCAGGCATCGCGATGCTGCCGCCGAGATATGCCGCCACGGCAATGTCGCTGAGCGTCGTTGGAGTGTCGGGGGCGAGATAGTTTCCCAAACTGGTGAAACCGAGGCCGAGAATCGGGCTCAGAAGGGTGATCAGCAGCACCGTCTTGAGCAAACCGGCCTGGAACCCGTGGTCGTGGCGCAGGGCCGTGCGCTGCAGAAAAAATTGCGCAACACGCCAGAGGCAGAAAGCCAGCAGCAGCAAAATATTCGCGTCAATGAACAAATCAATCGCGGGGGTCATCGCCGTCATCCTGGAGCCTCCTCTCCACCAGCGCCCGAATATCCTCCAGATCCGAGGCGCTCAGCCCCGCATCATCCACCAACCGTGCCACAAGACTGGCCGGTGTGTCGTCAAAAAGCGTGCGCGACAGATTTTGCAGCGACCGGGTCTGATAGGCGTCCTTTTCCAGCACGGGGGTATAGATGAGCGTCTTGCCCTCCTTGCGGCTGGAGACGAACCCCTTGTCGTCGAGAATGCGCAGGATGGTCGCCCCGGAGGTATAGGCGAGGTTGCGCTCCGGTGGCAGCCGGTCCAGCACGTCGCGCACGCCGCCCTCGCCCAGGGCCCAGAGCTCGGTCATGAATTCCAGTTCGACATCGGTCAGCAGGTGGGCGGGTTTTTTCTTGCGCATGGGTTCCGGGCCTGGGTGGTTTCGGGGGCGGCGGTCGCTCAGACCTTCCAGAAGGTGAAGATGCCCCAGGCGATGGCGAGGGCAAGCGGGGTCCAGATCGGTTGGCCGATAAAGCCGAGCCAGGCGAGGAAGATGTAGACCGAGCCGAGCAGGGTGATGAAAAGCCGGTCGCCCAGGGTGGTGGTCAGGCCGAGCACGCCCTTGCGCTCCAACCCGTCCTTGTACTTGAACCCCTCCATCAGGCCGATAACGGCGATGGCCGAGAAGATGCCGATGAAGACGGCGAGGGTCGCGGGCGTCCAGGCCATCCAGAAGTCGGGCCAGAGCGGGTCGGTCCAGGAGAAGCCTTTCTCTTCGGGTTGGCCGACATTGCCCCAGCCGGCCTGTTGGGCGGCGGCCATGCCGGGGGTCAGGAGCATCAGGATCAGAGCGCGCATCACACCCTCCCCATCGCGAAGCCGCGCGCGATGTAGTTGCGCACGAAATAGATCACGATCGCGCCGGGGATGATGGTCAGCGTTCCGGCCGCGGCCAGCAGGCCCAGCTCGTAGCCCGCGCTGGAGGCCGTGCGGGTCATCACCGCGGCGATGGGCTTGGCCTCGACCGCCGTGAGGGTCTTGGCCAGCAGCATCTCCACCCAGGAGAACATGAAGCAGAAGAACGCCGCCACGCCTACGCCCGCGCCGATATTGGGCAGGAAGATCTTGATGAAGAAGCGCGGGAAGGAGTAGCCGTCGACATAGGCGGTCTCGTCGAGTTCCTTGGGGATCGAGCGCATGAACCCTTCGAGGATCCAGACCGCCAGGGGCACGTTGAACAGTGTATGGGCGAGCGCCACGGCGAGGTGGGTGTCGAAGATCTTCACCGAGGAATAGAGCTGGAAGAACGGCAGGGCGAAGACCGCCGCGGGCGCCATGCGGTTGGTGAGCAGCCAGAAGAACAGCTGCTTGTCGCCAAGAAACCGGTAGCGCGAGAAGGCATAGGCCGCGGGCAGGGCCACCGCCACCGACAGCACGGTATTCAGCGACACGTAGATGATCGAGTTGATATAGCCCCAGTACCAGGTCGGGTCGGTGAAGATGGTGATGTAGCTGTCCAGCGTGAAGGTTTGCGGGAAGAGCGTGAAGCCCGCCAGGATCTCGTTCGTGGTCTTGAACGACATCGTCACCAGCCAGTAGATCGGCAGCATCAGGAACAGGATGTAGAAGATCGGGATGAGACTGCGTTTTCTCATTTCGGGTCATCCTTGGTCATCAGGGTGTAGAAGACCCAGCTCACCAGCAGGGTGATGGCGAAGTAGATCAGGCTCATGGCCGCCGCCGGGCCGAGGTCGAACTGCCCCAGGGCGATCTTCACCAGGTCGATGGACAGCAGCGTGGTGGAGTTGCCCGGCCCCCCGCCGGTGAGCACGAAGGGTTCGGTGTAGATGTTGAAGCTGTCCATGAAGCGCAGCAGGATCGCGATGGTCAGCACGGTCTTCATCTTGGGCAGCTGGATATAGCGGAACACGGCCCAGGGCGAGGCGCCGTCGATCTTGGCCGCCTGGTAGTAGGCGTCGGGGATCGACACCAGGCCCGCGTAGCACAGCAGCACCACAAGCGAGGTCCAGTGCCACACATCCATGACGATCACGGTGATCCAGGCCGCCAGCGGGTCCTGGGTCATGTCGTAATTCACGCCCAGCACATCGTTCATGAAGTACCCCAGCATCCCGATCTTGGGCAGGGCGAAGATGTTCCACATCGCCCCCACCACGTTCCACGGGATCAGCATCGGCAGCGCCATCAGCACGAGGCAGACGGGCACCCAGATCCCCTTGCGCGGCATGGACAGGGCCACGATGATGCCCAGCGGGATCTCGATCGCCAGGATGATCGCGGTGAACATGAACTGGCGTCCCAAGGCGGCCTGGAAGCGGTCGGAGCGGAGGATCTGCTCGAACCAATCCAGGCCCTGCCAGAAGAAGGTGTTGTTGCCGAAGGTTTCCTGCACCGAGTAGTTGACCACGGTCATCATCGGGACGAGCGCGTTGAAGGCCACCAGGAACAGGACCGGCAGCACGAAGAACCAGGCTTTCTGGTTTTCGGTTTTCATGGGCGGGCCTCCGTGGCGATCCATCCGTCGCGATAGACGCGGGTGTGTTCGGGGCGGAAGCTGAGATTGACGGGGCTTCCGGTGGGGGGCGGGGGCGTTTCGCTGACCGCCTTGACGCGGGTGTTGCCGACCATGGCGTCGAGCACGAAGTGCCGGCCCACGTCGGAGACCTTGACCAGCTGCGCGGGCAGGCCGGTCTCGCCCAGGCGGACGTATTCGGGCCGGATGCCGAGTTTGAGCGTGCCGCCGGTGCCGGTGGCGGGGCCTTCGAGCGCGACCTCGTGGCCCTCGAACACCGCGTGGTCGCCGCGCAGCTCGCAGGGCAGGACATTCATGCCGGGCGAGCCGATGAAATGGCCGACGAAGGTGTGCTGGGGGCGCTCGAAGAGCTCCACGGGGGTGCCGATCTGCACCACCTCGCCGTCCTGCATCACGACGACCTCGTCGGCGAAGGTCAGCGCCTCGGTCTGGTCGTGGGTGACGTAGATCATGGTGGCGCGCACCTTCTGGTGCAGCTCCTTGAGCTTGGAGCGCAGTTTCCATTTCAGGTGCGGGTCGATGACCGTCAGCGGCTCGTCGAACATCACGACATTCACGTCGTCGCGCACGAGGCCGCGGCCCATGGAGATCTTCTGCTTGTTGTCGGGGCCGAGGTTGGACGCCTTGGTGTCGAGCATGTCGGTCACCTCCAGCATCTCGGCGATCTCGCCCACGCGGGCCTCGATGGTGGCGGCGTCCACGCCCCGGTTCTTGAGCGGGAAGGCGAGATTCTGGCGCACGGTCATGGTGTCGTAGATCACCGGGAACTGGAACACCTGGGCGATGTTGCGCTGGTCGGGGGGCAGGCCGGTGACGTCGCGGTCGTCGAACAGGACCTGCCCCTCGGAGGGGGTCAGAAGCCCCGAGATGATGTTGAGAAGCGTGGATTTCCCGCAGCCCGAGGGGCCGAGCAGGGCATAGGCGCCGCCGTCGCGCCAGGTCACGTCGATCTCCTTGAGGGCGTAGTCCTCGGGGCCCTTGGGGGCGGGTACGTAGCTGTGCCGCAGCTTGGACAGTCGGATCTGCGCCATGTCAGGCCACCCTCTTTCCATCGGTGCCGAAATACCGGCAGTTCTCGGGGTTCATGTAGAAGACGTGCTCTTCGCCGACCTTGTAGGGGTGCACGCCATGGGCGAGGGAGACCCAGTCGGTGTCGCCGAGGCGGAAATGGGCACTGGATTCCGACCCTGACAGCTCGGTGACCAGCACCGTGCCGCGCAGCTCGACCTCGGCGTCATGGCTGCGCTGGGGTGTGACGCGGTGGGGGCGCACGGCGACGGTGTAGCGCCCGTCGGGCAGGGCGGCGGGCGGGCCCGAGACCTCCCACCCCGCGCCGTTCTGCATCCGCACCTGCGCGCCCTGCTTGGTGATCTCGGCGGCGTTGATCGGCGGGTCGGAGAACACGCGCGCGGCGGTCAGGTTCTCGGGCTCGCGATAGACCTGCGCGGTGGGGCCGAATTGCGTCACGCGCCCGTCATCCATCAGCGCGGTGCGCCCGCCGAGCATCAGCGCCTCTTCGGGCTCGGAGGTGGCATAGACCACGACCGCCCCGCGCCCGGCGAACAGCTCGGGCAGTTGCTCGCGCAGTTCCTCGCGCAGCTTGTAGTCGAGATTGGCGAGCGGCTCGTCGAGGAACACCGCGCGGCTGTCCTTGGCGATGGCGCGGGCCAGGGCCGTGCGCTGCTGCTGGCCGCCTGACAGCTCGTTGGGTTTGCGGTGGAGCATCGGGCGCAGTTGCAGAAGGTCGGCGGCCTCTTCCACGCGGCCCTGAATTTCGCTCTTGGCCATGCCTGCGACCCGCAGGGGGGAGGCGATGTTTTCAAAGACCGACATATGGGGGTAGTTGACGAAGAACTGGTGGACGAGGCTGATCTGGCGTTTCTGCGTGTTCAGCTTCGTGACGTCCTGCCCGCCCATGAGGACCTTGCCCGAGGCCATGGGGTCGAGACCGGCCATCAGCTTGATCAGCGAGGTTTTCCCGGTGCCCGTGGCGCCCAGAAGGACGTTGAATTCGCCGGGATGAAAGACCAGCGAGGTGGGTTTGATATGGGTGACGCGCCCGACGCGCTTGGTCACTTCCTGCAGCTCGATCATGCGCGATGCGCCCTGTTCCAATCCCAGAGAGGGGAGGGCCGCCGCGATACGGCGGCCCCCGGGTTCATGGCGTCACTGCGCCTGCCAGCGGGCGACAAGCTCGTCATAGTTGACGGTCTCGCCCTGGGGCTTCTCGTTGGCGAGCTTGGGCTTGGGCGAGCCGGGCTGGCTGAACCAGTACTCGGCGTCGCGCTCTTCGTTCAGGCGCGGGCCGCAGCCGCCATAGACACCGGCGGCCTCGTCAGCCTGCTGCATCCGGGCCATGGTGATGTCCATCTCCTCGGCGAGACGGTCCATGGCTTCCTGCGGGGTGAAGGCACCGGAGTTCACGTCCCCGATCTGCTGCCACCAGATCTGCGCCAGCTTGGGATAGTCCGGCACGTTGATGCCCGTGGGCGACCATGCGGTCCGGTCCGGGGAGCGGTAGAATTCCACCAGGCCGCCGAGCTTGGGCGCGCGTTCGGTAAAGCTCTCGTGGCGCACGCTGCTGTCGCGGATGAAGGTCAGGCCCACATGGGACTTCTTCACATCCACGGTCTTGGAGGTGACGAACTGGGCATAGAGCCAGGCCGCCTGTGCCCGGTCGGACGGGGTGGATTTCAGGAAGGTCCAGGAGCCGACGTCCTGGTAGCCGACCTTCTGGCCTTCGGTCCAGTAGGGGCCGTGGGGCGAGGGGGCCATCCGCCATAGCGGGTTGCCGTCGTCATCCACGGTGTTGTTGCCTTCGGATTTCGGCTTCACCATGTCGGCGGTGAAGGCGGTGTACCAGAAGATCTGCTGGGCGACGTTGCCCTGGCTGAGCGCGGGCAGCGACTGGTAGAAGTCGTAGCTGGCCGCCCCCGGAGGCGCGTAGTTCCGCAGCCATTCGTCCCATTTGCGGATCGCGTAGACCGCCGCCGGGCCATTGGCCGCCCCGCCGCGGGTGACGGAGGCGCCGACCGGGTTGCAGGTGCCCGCTTCCATGCGGATGCCCCATTCGTCCACGGGGACGCCGTTGGGCTCGCCCACGTCGCCGGCGCCGGCCATCGACAGCCACGCGTCGGTCATGCGCCAGCCGAGGTCCGGGGCGCGCTTGCCGTAGTCCATGTGGCCGTAGATGCGGACGCCGTCGATTTCCTGCACGTCGTTGGTGAAGAATTCGGCGATGTCCTCATAGGCGGACCAGTTCACCGGCACGCCCAGCTCGTAGCCGTATTTTTCCTTGAACGCGGCCTTGTTGGCTTCGTCGTCGAACCAGTCCTTGCGGAACCAGTAGAGGTTCGCGAATTGCTGGTCGGGCAGCTGGTAGAGGTTGCCGTCCGGGCCGGTGGTGAACTGGATGCCCATGAAGTCTTCGAGATCCAGTGTCGGCGAGGTCGTCGCCGCCCAGTCGCCCGCCATCTGCTCGGTCAGGTTGTAGGCCAGTTGCAGCCGCGAGTGGGTGCCGATCAGGTCGCTGTCATTGACGTAGCCGTCATAGAGGTTGCGCCCGGTCTGCATCTGGGTCTGCACCGCCTGGACCACTTCGCCCTCGCCGAGGATCTGGTGGTTGACCTTGATGCCGGTGATTTCCTCGAAGGCCCGGGTGAGGACCTCGGATTCGTAGCTGTGGGTCGGAATGCCTTCCGACAGCACGTTGATTTCCATCCCGGCGAACGGTTCGGCCGCCTGGATGAACCAGCGCATCTCTTCGAGTTGCTCTTCCTTGCTGAGCGTGGATGGCTGGAATTCTTCGTCGATCCAGCGTTGGGCCGCGGCCTCGTCGGCCATAGCTCCGCTTTGCCCCGCGATGACAGCGCCAGCTGCCACGGCGGAGAGTAGATACTTGCGCATCGGTCTCCTCCCAAATGGTCTTGTCTGGCCTCCACCAGACCGCCCAAGCGTGCCGTCCCGGAGATCGTCTTGTCAAACTAAATTTTTAGTATGAATTGGTCCGGGGGCGGGTCCGGATTGGTTTCGGTCGGAATAGTTATCGGGAAACAGGGGGTTACTGCAGGATCGCGCTTTCCCATTCCTCGACGAAGCCGCGCCGTTTGAACCGGTCGAGATAGACCAGAAGGGCCGGGCCGAGGTCGATCCGGCGCAGGGTGCCCTCGCCCGGGGTGGGCTGGACAGGGCGCAGGGCGCTGCCGTCGAAACTGCGCGCCAGCAGTCGGTCGATGAACTGCCCGGCGAGGGCCGGGTTGGGCGCGCGGGCCGGGATCAGCACCGAGCGCAGCATCAGCGTGGTGAAGTCCGCGGGCAGCACCACGGTGAAGGCGTCGCGGTCCGCGCGTTTCAGGGCGTAGCTGGCCAGCACGTTGTAGGCGATGGCCAGCTCGCCCGAGACCACCGCGTCGATCATGTCCGACGAGCAGCAATAGAGCTTGGCGTTCAGGCCGCCGAGCACCTCGGTCAGGCGCCAGTATGTTTCGGATGTGCGGGCGTCCTGGGTGGCGAAGAGGTAGCCCAGCCCGGAGCGGCGCACGTCATAGGTGCCGACGCGGTCGCGGAACCGCTCGGGGTTCTCGCGCAGGGTGGCGATCAGGTCCTGGCGATTGCGGGGGATCGCCATGTCCGCGAAGGCGGCGTTGGACACGACGATGGCGGCGGGTTCCTGGGTGAAGGCGAAGACCTCGTCGTTCCAGGCGGCCCAGTCGGGCAGCCCCGCGGTGATGTCGGAGCGATGGGCCAGTGCACCGCCGTCATTGGCGAACTTGATCTGCAGGTCCATGGCGCTGGAAATCGCGAGGTCGAAGTCGCGCGCGCCGGTTTCCAGCTCGGCCATCAGGTCGGCGGAGCTGACGACCGTGTAGGCCACGGCGAGGTCGGTGCGGCCCGCGAGGAAGGCCTCGATGTTCGGCTTGAAGAAGGCGGTGTCCGCGGTGGAGATGATTTCGAGCGTCGTGGAGGCGTCCTCCGGGCCGAAACGCTGGTAATCCTCGATCTCCAGCGCGGCGGCGGGCAGGGCCGTCAGGCTCAGGCAGATGGAAAGGATACCGAGACGCATGCGCCACCTTCGGGTCTGTTGGACAGGGAGAGGGTGCCACCGTGCACGCGAATGACCTCTTCGGCAATCGTCAGGCCGAGGCCGGAGCCGACGATGTCGCCCACATCTGGGCCGCGCACGAAGCGGTCGGTCAGCGGGGCGGTGGGGTTTTCGGGAAAGCCCGGGCCGTCATCGGCGATGGTCAGGACCGGGCCGGTGTCGGTGCGGTGGATGGCGATGTCGATGCGCCCCTCGGGAGGCGTGTATTTCAGCGCATTGTCCAGCAGGTTCGCCAGGGCGTTCTGCAACAGGATCAGGTCGCCGCGCAGATGGGGGTCGCCATGGGTGGCGACGGCGATCTCGATCTCCTTCAGCTCGGCCATGGGGCGGACCCGGGCGACCGCGTCCTGGGCCAGCGCGCTGAGCGAGACGTCTTCGTCATCGAGCGAATCCGCGCGGAAGCTGACCATGGCGTGATCGAGCAGCTGGCCGGCCGTGCGCGAGGTCTCGTCGATGGCGCGGATCACTTCGCGCAGGTTCTGGCGGTTCTCGGGGGTCTCGGCGCGGCGCATGCCGATCTCGGCCTGGGTGCGGACGATGGCCAGCGGGGTGCGGACCCGGTGCGCAGCCTCGGCGATGAAATCCTCGGACCGCGATAGCGAGGTCTGCAGCCGCGTCATGAAGCTGTTGAGGGTCGCCACGAGCGGGGCCATTTCGCGCGGCACCTCGGCGCTGACCGGGCGCAGGTCGGCGGGACCGCGCCGGGACAGGGAGCGGGTCAGGCGGTTGACCGGGCGGATGGTCATGTTCGCGACCACCAGCGCCAACGCCGCGGTCAGCACGAAGAAGCCCGCGCCGATCCCCACCGCCATGGCGGAGATCCGCCCCAGGGTGGCGCGCTGCCCCTTCAGGGTCTGGGCGACGGACACTTCGAGCGTCGAGGACCCCTCCAGCACGGAAAACGGGCGCCGGATCGTCGCGATCCGAACCTCGTCGCCCAGGAATTCCGCCGAGCGCAGGGATGTGGCGCCGGTGTCCCGGTCACGGGGCAGGCCGCCATAGCCGGTCAGGAATTCGTCACCCAGCCAGATGGCGTAGAACACGCGTTCATCGGTGGTGCTGCCCAGCATGGAGAAGGCGAAGTAGGGGATATCCACCCTGATCTCGCCGCCCCGCACGCGGGTATTGTCCACGATGGAGACTGCCGAGGCGGTCAGGATGTTGTCGAGGCTTTCCTGGGCCAGCTGGCGGGCTACGGACTGCACCACGAAATAGAGGATCACGGCCGTCGCCGCCGCCCCCGCCAGCAGGTAGGTCAGCAGGCGCTGGCGGATCGACGTGGTCGGGCGCAGCAGGGCGATCATGGCAGGTCCAGCTTGTAGCCGAGCCCGCGCACGGTCGTGATCCGGACTGAGCTGTGCTCCAGGTGTCGCCGCAGGCGGGCGACATAGACCTCGATCGCGTTCTCGGTCACATCCTCGTCGAAGGAGAACAGCCGGTCCACCAGGGCCGGTTTCGAGAAGATCTGTCCCGGCGCGTTGGCGAAGGTCTCGAACAGGCGCAGCTCCCGGGTGCGGAGCTGGACGACGCCGCCCGCGGTCTCGAGCGTGCCCGCGAGCGCGTCGAACACCAGGTCCGCGAGGGCGAGCCGGTTGGCCGCCGACCCGCCGCGGCGGCGCAGGACCGCCCGGCACCGGGCTTCGAGTTCGGAGAAATCGATCGGCTTGACCATGTAGTCGTCGGCCCCGAGATCGAGGATGCTGACCCGGTCGGAGACCTCGGAGCGTGCGGTCAACACGATGACCGGGGTCGCCTCGGCGGTCTCGCGGCAGCGGCGCAGGAAGGCGCGGCCATCCCCGTCGGGCAGCATGATGTCCAGCAGGATCAGGTCATAGGAGGTGGTCGCCATGAAATCCCAGGCCTCGGTCATGCTGTCGGCGTGATCGACAACATGACCGTCGAGGCTCAGCCGGTCGACCACGGCCCGGGCGAGCGGGGCATGGTCCTCGATCAGCAGGAATCGCATCGGGTCCAGTTTTCTCCGGCGTGTCAGGTTTGTGTCAGCTTCGAGTGCCACACAGGGTTCATGGGCGGCGCAGGCCGCTTTTGTCAAATGGGAGGACACACATGACACTCGAATTCACGCGTCGGACGCTGATCGCGGCGGCCGCGGCACTTGCGATGACCGGCGGGGCCCATGCGGAAGGGGAGCAGATGCTGGAGAGCATCCATTTCCTGATCCCCGGTGGCGCAGGCGGCGGCTGGGACGGCACCGCACGCGGCACGGGCGAGGCGCTGACCAAGGCCGGTCTGGTGGGCTCGGCGTCCTATGAGAACATGTCCGGCGGCGGCGGCGGCAAGGCCATCGCCTATCTGATCGAGAACGCCAACAGCAGCCATGGCACCTTGATGGTCAACTCGACCCCCATCGTGATCCGGTCGCTGACGGGCGAGATTTCCCAGAGCTTCCGCGACCTGACCCTCGTGGCCGGCACCATCGGCGACTACGCGGCCATCGTGGTCGGCAAGGACAGCCCGATCAATTCCATGGCGGACCTGATCGCGGCCTATGACGCGGACCCGAACGCGACCGCGGTCGGCGGCGGCTCGGTGCCCGGCGGGATGGATCACCTGGTGGCGGCCATGGTAATGGAAGCGGCGGGCAAGGATGCGCTGGGTGTGAAGTACATCCCCTATGACGCCGGCGGCAAGGCCATGGCGGCGCTGCTGTCGGGCGAAATCGCGGCCCTGTCCACCGGGTTTTCCGAAGCGATCGACCTGGCCGAGGCCGGCGAGGTCAAGATCATCGGCGTGACCGCGCCGGAGCGCGTGGCCGCCTATGACAGCGCCCCGACGATGGTCGAGCAGGGCATCGATACGACCTTCGTCAACTGGCGCGGGTTCTTCGCGGCGCCGGGCCTGCCGGAGGAGCAGCTTGCGGCCTACCAGGCGACGCTGGAGAAGATGTACGACACCCCCGAGTGGGAAGAGGTTCGGGCCCGCAACGGCTGGGTCAACATCCACAACAGCGGCGCGGATTTCCAGAGCTTCCTCGAAGCCCAGGAAGCCCAGATCGGCGATCTGATGAAGAAGCTCGGCTTCCTCTGAGCCCGGGCGCATGACCTTGGGGTGAGGCGGGAGCATAACCCGCCCGCCCCGTTTCAAACGACTTTACGGGAGGGATGGACATGGCGCTCGATCGCTGGATTGCGCTTGTTTTGCTGGGGGTGTGCCTGATCTACGGCTACACGGCCTGGTTCACGATGGATGCCGATCTTGCCCCGTTCATGCGGCGCAATCCGATCTGGCCCTCGACATTTCCCAAGGTTCTGTCGGTGCTGGGCGCCTTGGCCGCGTTGGTGATCCTGCTGGGGCTCGAAGGGCCGCAGAAGCCACCCAAGGCGGGCGACATCGATTACCGGCGGCTGGGCGATTACAAGATCGGGCAGGCGGCCCTGCTGCTGGGGCTGATGGTGGGCTATGCGCTGCTGCTGCGTCCGGCGGGGTTTTTGGTGTCGACCACGTCCTTTCTGATCCTCGGCTCGGTGATCCTCGGCGAGCGGAACTGGCCGGTGATGATCGGTGTGGCGGTCGTGGCGACCGGGGCGATCTGGTACCTGGTGCAGGAGGTGCTGGGCATCTTCCTGCGTCCGCTGCCGATGTTCCTGGGGGTGTGAGAGATGCTTGAGGGACTCCTGATCGGCCTGCAGACGGCCTTTTCGATCCAGAACCTGGCGATGGTGATCGGCGGCTGCCTGATCGGCACTTTCATCGGCATGCTGCCGGGGCTCGGCCCGATGTCGATCATCGCGATCATGATCCCCGTGGCGATCTCGCTCGGCGATCCGTCGGCGGCGCTGATCCTGCTGGCCGGGGTGTATTACGGTGCGATTTTCGGCGGCTCGACCTCGTCGATCCTGCTGAATGCGCCGGGGGTGGCGGGCACGGTCGCCACCAGTTTCGACGGCTACCCGATGGCGCAGCAAGGCAAGGCGGGCAAGGCGCTGACCATCGCCGCCATCGCGTCGTTTGCCGGTGGTACCATCGGCGCGATCCTGTTGATGGTGTTCGCGCCGGCGCTGTCGTCGGTGGCATTGCTGTTCCATTCGGCGGAGTATTTCGCGCTGATGGTGGTGGGGCTGTCGGCGATTGCGGCCTTTGCGGGCACGGGGCAGGTGGCCAAGGCGCTGTTGATGACGATCCTGGGGCTGATCATGGCCACGGTGGGCGAGGGGGCGCTGTTCGCCAGCCCGCGCTTCACCATGGGGTTGATGGACCTGCAATCGGGGTTCGGGTTCATCACGCTGGCGATGGCGATGTTCGCCCTGCCGGAGGCGTTGTTCCTGGTGATGAACCCGCTGCGCGCGGCCTCGGGCCAGGGCGGTGGCGAGATCAAGGACCTGCGCATCACCCGGGCGGAGGCGCGGTCCATCGCGCCGGTGATCGGGCGGCAGTCGGTTCAGGGGTTCTTCATCGGCGTGCTGCCCGGGGCGGGGGCCACCATTGCCTCGTTCCTGGGCTACGCGGTGGAGCGCAACATCGCGTCGAAGGACGAGCAGGCCGAGTTCGGCAAGGGGTCGGTCAAGGGGCTGGCCGCGCCGGAGACCGCCAATAACGCGGCCTGCACCGGGTCCTTCGTGCCGCTGCTGACACTGGGCATTCCGGGGTCGGGGACCACGGCGATCCTGCTCGGTGCGCTGCTGGCGCTGAACGTGTCGCCGGGGCCGCGGTTGATGATCGACGCGCCGGAGATCTTCTGGGCGGTGATCATGTCGATGTTCATCGGCAATCTGGTCCTGCTGATCCTGAACCTGCCGCTGATCCCCTATATCGCCAAGATCCTGTCGGTGCCGCGGAACTACCTGATCCCCTTCATTTTGTTCTTCACGCTGATGGGGGCCTATATCGGGCAAAACAACGCGACCGAACTGCTGTTGCTGGTGGGTTTCGGGATCTGCGCGACCATCCTGAAATTCGCGGATTACCCGCTCGCGCCGCTGCTGATCGGGTTCATCCTCGGGGGGCTGCTGGAGAACAACTTCTCCCGCGCGATGCAGCTTTACGACGGGATCAGCTTCATCTGGGAGCGGCCTATGACCCTTGGCCTGCTGGTGATCGCGGCGCTGCTGATCATCCTGCCGAGCTACCGCAACCGCCGGGCCAAGGCCCGGGCGGCCGGGGTGGCCGATGGGGACTGAGACACGCGCGCCCGCGCCCCTTGCCGGGGTGCGGGTGCTGGACCTGACCAATGTGCTGGCCGGGCCTTATTGCGGCTATCAGCTGGCGCTGATGGGGGCGGAGGTGATCAAGGTCGAGCGCCCCGGCAGCGGTGATCTGGCCCGGCAGCTTGGGGCGGATCCGGCGCGCAACGCGGCCAATATGGGGATCAGTTTCCTGGCGCAGAACGCGCAGAAACGCTCGGTGACCCTCGACCTGAAGCACCCGCAGGGCAAGGCGTTGCTGCGGCGGCTGGTGGCGGGGTCCGACGTGCTGGTGGAGAACTTCCGGCCCGGGGTGATGGACCGGTTGGGGCTCGGCTACGACGTGCTGCGGCTGGATAATCCCGAGCTGGTCTATTGCGCGATTTCCGGGTTCGGGCAGGACGGGCCGCGCAAGGATGACCCGGCCTACGACCAGATCGTGCAGGGGGTTTCGGGGGTGATGTCGATCACCGGCGCGCCGGAGACTGCGCCTTGCAGGGTGGGCTATCCGGTGGCCGACACGTTCGGAGGCATGACCGCGGCTTTCGCCATTGCCGCGGCGCTGAATGCCCGGCCCCGTGGGGCGTTTCTGGACGTGTCGATGACAGAGGCGCTGCTGTCGAGCATGGGCTGGGTCGTGTCGAACTACCTGATCGGGGGGGTCGCGCCCGCACCCCATGGCAATGAGAATACGACCTCTGCCCCCTCGGGCACCTTCGCGACCGCGGATCAGCCGATCAACATCGCCGCGAACCGGGACAGCCAGTGGGAAAGCCTCGCCCGGCACCTGGGGTTGGAGGCGCTGCTGCGCCATCCGGATTATGCCACGCGGGAGGCGCGCAAGGCCCATCGCGACGCCCTGCGCGCGGAGTTGGAGCGCGTGTTGACCACCCGGGCGGCGCGGGACTGGGTGGCGGAGTTGAACGCGCTCGGTGTGCCCGCGGGGCAGGTGATGACCGTGCCCGAGGCGCTGGCCGAGCAGTCGGGGTTGATCGCGGAAGTGGCGTTGGCAGAGGAACGCTTGCCGCTTGCGGGCGCCCCCTGTCGAGTGGATGGGCGGCGTCCGGTCCCGGATGCGCCGCCCCCGACCTTGGGCGCGGATACGGAGCGGGTTCTGGCAGAACTGGGACTGCCCGGGGCGGAGATAGCAGCCTTGCGCGCGGAGGGCGTGATATGAGCGATGTGGCCGACTGGTGGCGGACCGAGATCATCGACATGGAGCCGGGGCGCATCCATCTGCGCGGCACCCCGATCCAGGAGTTGATCGGACAGGTCGGCCTTGCGGAGATGATCTGGCTGATGGTGCGGGGCGACCGGCCCGATGCGGCGCAGGCGCGGCTGTTCGAGGCCGCATTGGTCTCGGCGGTGGATCACGGGCCGCAGGCGCCGTCCATCGCGGCGGCGCGGATGGCGGTGACCTGTGGTCTGCCCCTGAACAATGCCATGGCAACGGCGGTCAACATGCTGGGCGATGTGCATGGCGGCGCAGGCGAGCAGGCGGTGGAGATGTTCCATGCGCTGCAGCGGGCTGAAAGCGTCGCGGCGGGGCTCGACGGCTGGATCGCGGCGCGGGGCAAGATCATTCCGGGCTATGGCCACCGGTTTCACACACCGGTCGATCCGCGCGCACCGCGGCTTATGGCGCTGACCCGGGAGGCGGTCGCCGCAGGCGCGTGTTCCGGCGCGTTCATGGCGCTGGGCGAAGCGGTGGCGGCGGAACTGGCCGCACGCAAGGGTCGGCCGATCCCGATGAATATCGACGGCGCAACGGCGGTGATCTATGCCGAGCTGGGCTTTGCCCCGCCACTCGCACGGGGGCTGTTCTGCTTGTCGCGGTCGGTGGGGATCCTCGCCCATGCCTGGGAGCAGCAGCAACAGGGTGGGCGCAACAAGGGGCCGACGCCGCCCCAATATCGCTGGACCTATGATGGGCCCTGAGCGCGGGGCGTGCGCGCCCTAGAACGGATTGAGCGCTGGCAGGGTCTGTTCGGCCTTGTGCACGCGGTGGGGGCGCAGGCCCGGCAGGGCCTTGTGCAGCGCGGCCCAGCGGGCGGTGATCGCGCCTTGATCGAGCGTGGCGCGGCCGAACCTGATTTCCGTGACCGCGTGGAGGGCCGCGTCGAGATCGGCGGGCCTTCGGGCCTCGGGGTGGTGCGTTTCGTAAAGGCGCAGCGCCTGCAGGCTCAAGGTGAGGTCGCGGGCCCCGACGGCCTGTTCCAGGGTCTTGTAGAGGTGCGCCTCGGAGACCTGCCGCGCCGCGCGGCGGGCCCTTGCCCGCGCGCGCAGGCCGGGGCCGAACCGCCGCCAGCCGAAAAACGCCGCGCTGCCCATGGCGATCAGGGCCAGAAGCCAGCCCGCGATCTGGCCCGGGTCCGGACGGAATGGGGCGGGGGGACCGGCGGCGACCTCGACCATGGTGCCGTCGAGCTCGATGGTTTCCACCGCCTTGGAGGACAGGTTGTACCAGGACAGGCTGAGGGGCGGCAGGGTGGCGGTGCCTTCGGCCAGGGCCACGTAGGTGACGGTTTCGGTGCGTGTGCCCGACAGGATCCCGCGGTTCTCGGACTCCTCCAGTACCGGCTCCTTGGGGTAGGGGCGCAGGGCCTCGGTGCCCTCGGTGCCCATCAGGGGCGGGATGAAGAGTGGCGGGGTGCCTTCGATCTTCACCACGATCTGGCGGGTGATCGCGTCGCCCACGGCCAAGTCGCCTTCGGGGAGGGTGATCTGCTGCGTCGCGGTCAGGTCGGAGGCGATCAGGGGCGGGTCCAGTCCTTCGGCCCCCTCGGGCAGGATCGCCTCGAACCGGATTTCCTCGGTCATCACCGTGGTGGTTTCCGGGGTCGCGCCGTCCGCGGCATAGGTGATCGCGACCTCTTGCGGAGGAAGCACGAAGGGGCCGGGGATCATCGGATAAAGGCTGTAGCTGCGGGTGATGCCGGACCAGGTTTCGCCATCGACCTGCTGGCTGGTGGGGGTTGTGGCGCGATCGTTGAGCCGCACCATCAGGTCGGGGATTTCGAAGCTGGGCAGGGATGGCGGGTCGGGCATGAAGCTGGGCACGAGCACGGTCAGCCGCAGGATCAGCGGTTGGCCGATCTCGGTCTCCTCCGCCGCAAGTTCGAGCCGCACTTGCGGGTCCTGGGCCGCGGCGGCGGACGGCAGGAGAAGGGCTATCCAGAGCCAGAGAAGGGCGCGCATCATTCCGGGGCCTCGGCGGATTCGATGCGGAAACGGGTGGCGAGGAAGTCGCTGACATCGGTGTCCACGGAGCGCATCCATTCCTCGGCGCTCTGGACCCCGTCGCCCGCGCCGGAACGTTCCACCTCGGTCTGTTCGCCGAGGCCGCTTTCGTTGTCCATGACCACGTCGTCGGCGCCGATGCCGGTCTCCTCGCCGGTGTCGGACTGGGACTGGGTGCTTTCCACCAGCGCCACGATGGCCTGGGCGACTTCGAGGTTCTGAGCGGCTTCGGGGTAGTCCGGGCGCAGCTCCAGCGCATGTTCGAAGGCGCGCACCCCGGCGCGGTATTCGCGGTTGCGCAGGCGGGCCATGCCCTCGCCGAAGGCGGCCTCGGCACTGTCGAGGGCGGCGTAGGCCTCGGCCGCGGCCTCGTACTGGCCGTCACGGAAGAGCGCCAGCGCGCGCCACATCGGGTCTTCGAACAGCGCGGCCGCGCGGTCGTAGTCCCGTGCCTCGAAGGCACGGCGGCCCTGCTGGTCCGGGGTCCAGAACCAGTCGGAGATGCCGTCGGCCCGGGCGGTTTGCGGCGTCGACAGGCCCGTGGCGAGGACCGCCAGCGCCGCCCACCGCATGGTCCAGCCGCGGCGGAACCAGATCAGCACGAGGAGGGCCGCGGGCCAGGCGAGCCACCAGCCGCGATCCTCCCAGAGTTGGGTGTCGTCCTCGGATTGCGCCGCGCGGTAGGCGGAGACCAGGGCGCGTTCGATCCGGTCGAGATCGCTGTCATCGGGGCTGAGGCGAACCACGGTCGCGCCGGGCAGCCCGTCGAGTTGCGGCAGGGTCACGGTATCGGGCGCGGCGGCCAGGATCGTGATCGGCGGCAGGTCCATCGCGGCGATGTTCGGGATCGCGTCGGGGGCCATGTCGTCGAGCACCATCAGGATCGCCCCGGCGGCCTCGGCGCGGGCGAGTTCATCGGTCGCGCGGGACAGGGCGGCGGCGGGGTCGTCGCCTTCCACCGGCATCACCGCCGGGCTCAACCCGTTGAGAAAGCTGGTCAGGATGCCGGGATCGGTGGTCAGGGGCACGACCCGGTGGGCGCTGCCGGCATAGGCGATGAGCGCGGTTTCCGCGCCCGCGCGGCGGGCCACCAGGTCGAGGATCTTGAACCGGGCGCGGTCGAGCCGGGTGGGCGACAGGTCGGTTTCGGTCATGGACGGGGTGAGTTTCAGCACCACCACCAGGGGCGCGGTCTCGGCCTGAAACGGGTCGGGCAGGCGCGACCAGGTGGGCCCGGAGACCGCCAGGGTCAAAAGGACCAGCGCCGCCGCGACCCCGTCGATCGGATAAAGCCGCCGCCGCCGGGAGGTCCCGGTCGCCAGGGCTTCGGCCAGGTGCGGCGCGAGGCCGGTAGTGGCCTGCGTGGCGGCCTGGGGCTTGGGCCGGATGCGCCACCACAGCAGCGCGATCACCGGCACGGCCAGCAACGCCCAGGGGCGGATCAGGTGGAAGGCGTCGAGCAGGCTCATCCCGCAGCCTCCGGTCGGCGCGTGGCATGGAGGAACCCGACCGTGCCGAGGCCGATCAGCAGGGCCAGCGCGAAGGGGATATGGGCCATCGGTTCGCGCGGCTGGTAGCTCGCGCTGTCGGTGACGCGGGGGTTCAGCGCGTCGATCTCGGCATAGATCTCCGACAGGCCCTCGACATCGTCCGCGAAGTAGAACGCCCCGCCGCCGCGGGTCGCGATGTCTTCCAGGGTCGCGGGGTCGAGCCGTTCCTCGCCGCTGCCATCGGGGTTGCCGACGCCGATGGTGTAGATCGTGATCCCCTCTTGCGCCGCGATTTGGGCGGCGTTGATCGGGGTCATCGTAGAGGCGGTGTCGGCCCCGTCGCTGAGCAGGATCAGCAGGCGTTCGTCGATCTCGCTGTCTTCGAAGCTGCGGATGGCGAGGCCTATGGCGTCCCCGATGGCGGTGTTCGGCCCGGCCATGCCGGTCTGCACCTGGTTGAGCAGTTCGACCACGCTGTCGAGATCCTCGGTGAACGGGGCCTGGATGAAAGGTTTCGCGCCGAAGACGATGAGCGAGATCCGGTCGCCCTCGCGCTCGGCCACGAAGGCGCCGACCACGTCCTTGACCGCTTGCAGGCGTTGCAGGCGGGTGCCGTCCGGGGCGGTCATGTCGCGGTCGTCCATGGAGCCGGAGATATCGACCGCCAGCACCAGGTCGCGCGCGGCGCTTGTGATCGTGATCGGCTCCCCCAGACGTTCGGGGCGGGCAAGACCGGTGATGAGCAGGATCCAGACGAGGCTCGCGGCCACCAGTTGCAGGCGGGAGCGGGCGAGGATCAGCGCCCCGTCGGAGGCGGGGCTGCCCACGGCCTCGGTCACTTGCCGGAAGAACGGGATGCGGGTGGCGCGGCTGCGGTCCCGGTGCGGCGGTGCGAAGCGCCAGACCAGGAGCGGCAGGGGCAGCAACAAGAGCACCCAGGGCGCGGCGAGGGTCAGGCTCATGGCTGCGCCCCCTCGTGGCGGGTGATCCAGTGTCGGGCCTTGGTCGCCAACCTTTTGGCGGGCGGCGCCTGCCGGTAGGGGGCCTGGGTCAGTGCCGTGCCCTCGGGGCTGGCCGCGAACCCGGTGCCGGGGGCGGTGCGGTCGAGAAAGGCGAGCCAATCGGGCCCGTGCAGGCCGGCCACCTCGGCCCGGGGGAAGGCGGCGAGCGCCGTGCGGCGCAGAAGGGCGGCGATCTGCACCGGGTCCTCGCCCGCATCCGCGAGCGCCTTGAGGGCCGCACGCCGATAGGCCGTCGCGCGGCGGTGGCGCCGCCAGGCCACAACCGCAAACGCGAGTGCGGTGAGCAGCGCGGCGCCGAGCACCCACCAGCCCGCGGTCTGGGGGGCGAGCGAGATCGGAGCAGGCTCGGCAATCGGGGTGAGCGCGTCGAACAGGTCCACCAGGTTCTGGGTGTCGAGCGTGTCGTTCATGTCCGCATCCCCCGTGCGCCCATCAGCTCCAGCATCTGCGGCAGGGTTTCCCGGGCGGTTGTCAGGGGCAGGACGGGGATGCCGAACTTCGTGGTCAGGCGCATCAACGCATCGAGGCGTGCGGACGCGAAGTCCTGCAGCTTGGCGCGGGTGTCGGAGGCGCCGAGGTCGATCTGGGCCTGCAACTGGCCGTCGGAGACCACGAAGGACAGGTCTGCGGGCAGCGTGTCGAGCGTTGGATCAGTGACGGTCACGACCACCACGTCATTGCGCCGCTTGATGTCGCGGAGCAGGGTTTCCGTGGTCTCGTCCCAGGCGTCGAAATCGCTGAACACCATGACCAGCCCGCCGGTCTTCACGATCCGGGCGGTGGCGGCGAGGGTCTGGTTCAGGGTCAGCCTGGAGTGTGGCGCGTAATCCGCCGACAGGGCCTGGTTGGCATTGGCCAGCGACGCGAGGAAGCGGTGCAGGGCGCGCGGCGTGCCCGTGGGGCGATGCTCGATCACCTCTTCGTCGGCGAAGACGATGCCGCCGACGCGGTCGCCCTGCTTGCGGATCGCGTGGGCGGCGATGGCGGCGGCCTCCGCGGCGGTGACGGATTTCATGTTCAGGACGCTGCCGAAGAACATCGACATGCGCTGATCCACGAGCAGCATCGCGGCGCGGTCGCGTTCCTCTGTATAGACGCGGATATAGGGTTTGCGGGTGCGGGCCGTGACCTTCCAGTCGATGGTGCGGATGTCGTCGCCCTGGGTGTAATGGCGCAGCTCTTCGAAGTTCAGCCCGCGCCCCTTGAGTCGCGAGGCGTGGCGGCCGTTGAGGATCGATTTCACGGGCTGCCTTGGCAGAAAGCGCAGGGCCGCCGCCCCGCTGCGCAGGGATTGCAGGTGGGGCAGGTCCACATGGATGCGGGTGTCGAGACCCGGGCGCATCGGGTCCTCCTTCAGGGCAGGGCCACCAGGTCGAGCAGGCGCGCGGTGACAGTGTCGGGCACGATCCCTTCGCCCTGGGCCTCGAAGCTGAGTGTGAGCCGGTGGCGGAACACGTCCGGCGCGACCGCCTGGATGTCCGTGGGGTCGAGATATTCACGCCCCTCCAGCCAGGCATGGGCGCGCCCGCATTTGTCCAGCGCCAGCGAGGCGCGAGGGCTGGCACCAAGGTCGATCCAGCGCGCGAGATCCGCGTCGAGGGCCGCCGGGGTCCGCGTGGCGGTGACCAGGTCGGCCATGTAGCGGGCCATGGCCTCGGAGACATGGATCGCGCCGATCTCGGCCCGTGCATCGAAGACGGTCTGCTGCGGCAGGGGGGCGGCGGGGTCGGGGGCGCTGCCGGCGTCTTCGCCGCGCACCAGGGCGATGACCTGCGCTTCTTCCTCCGGGGTGGGGTAGTCGACCTGCACATGCATCAGGAAGCGGTCCATCTGGGCCTCTGGCAGGGGGTAGGTGCCTTCCTGCTCCACCGGATTCTGGGTGGCCATGACGATGAAGAGCGGCTCCATGCGGTGGGTGGTGCCCGCCACGGTCACCTGGCGTTCCTCCATCGCCTCCAGCAGGGCGGCCTGCACCTTGGCCGGGGCGCGGTTGATCTCGTCGGCCAGCACGATGTTGGCGAAGATCGGGCCCGGCTCGAAGCGAAACTCGGCGCCGGTGTCGGTCTGGTGGTAGACCTCGGTGCCGGTGACGTCGGAAGGCAGCAGGTCCGGGGTGAACTGGATGCGGCCGAACTTGGCCTCCAGCCCGCCCGCCATGGCCTTCACCGCGCGGGTCTTGGCGAGGCCCGGCATCCCTTCGATCAGCAGGTTGCCATTGGCCAGAAGGCCGATCACCAGCCGGTCTATGACGCGCCGCTGGCCGATGATGGACTGGCCCATCCGGGTGCGCAGGGTTTCGATCTGGTCTCGTGCTGTCATCGTCTTGCTGCCTTGGGTCGGGGTCCGAGAGGGGGCGTGGGTCGGGTATCACGCCGCCCACGACATAGTTACGGCCAGACGCGGGACCAGTCGCGGGCCATGTCGACGATGACCCAGCCCCGGTCGGGGCCTTCGTCGAGGCCGCGGTTCAGCACGCCGATATGGCCTTCGCGGTCATAGGCGAACTCGCGCTCTGCATCCGTGTGGTGCAACAGCAGGCCAAACGCAGGCCCGTCGCCGGAGGTGGTGTATTCCAGCATGGCGAAATCGCCGTCGGAATTGCCGCTGGCGAAGATCGGGCGTTTGCCGATGCGGCTGTCGATGCCGACGGGCTTGCCCTCCTTGTCGTCGACGAAGTCGATACCCGGCAGTTTCATGACCTGGCCATCGACGTATTCGGTGGGGCCTGCGGAGCCCATGACCTGCTCGGGAGGGATGTTGTAGGCCCGCTCGGCGAAGGCGCGGATGAAATGGACGCCGCCGCCGGAGACGATCCAGGTCTGGAACCCCTCGTCGCGCAGGTAACTGAGCAGCTCCAGCATCGGCTGATAGATCATCTCGTCATAGCGCATGCCGGTGGTGGGATGGCGCGCGCTGTCGAACCAGGCGTTCACGTCGGCCTGGAAATCCTCGACCGAGATCCCTGCATGGCTGACGGCGAGGACTTCGAGCAGCCCTTCAATCCCGCCCGCGGCGAGGGTTTCGAGATCGCCCTCGGCGGCGGCCTTGAGCGCATCGGTGGACAGGATGGACGGGTCGGCCTCGGCGCGCTCCTTCACCCGGTCGAGCGCATAGATCAGCTGGAAATAGACCGGCTGTTCGGCCCAGAGGTTGCCGTCATTGTCAAAGGTCGCGATGCGGTCGGCAGGGGGGACGTAGTCGGGCGAGGCCGGGTCGGTCACGCGGTCCACGAAGCCGATGATCGCGGATTTGGTGTCGGTATCGTTCCAGGACGGCAGGGGATCGGCGAGGGCGGGAACCGCCGACAGTGCCAGAACCAAGACAGCTTTGCAGAGCGCCCGCATGGGATCCTCCGGAATTTCGAGTGTGGGGAGAGGAAGGGGCCGCGCCCGAGAACGCGGCCCCTTCGTGTCGGTGCGGCTTAGCGCGCGCCGCTCGGCTCGGACAGCTTTTCCATGACCTTTTCGAGGCTGAAGCTGGCTGCTTTCTGACGCGGCGGATACTCCTCGAAGGTCGCCAGGAACTGCGCCACATACTGCTGCGCCGGCACCAGCAGGAAAGCGCGGTCGAGCCACCAATCGTAATAGGTGTTCGATGTCCGGTAGCTACGCTCATAGGGATCGCGCCGCAGGTTGAAGATGAGAGGCGCGCGCAACTCCGTGAGCGGCTCCTGCCAAGCACGAAGGGTGGCCCAAGCTTCCTGCTCAAGGAAGGTGAGTTTCCAGTCGTTGTAACGCAATGACATCAGATCACCGTCATCGGAGAAGTAGAAGATCTCGCTCCGGGGGCCAGTTTCAACCTCGCCCGAGAAATACGGCAGGAAGTTGTAGCCATCGAGATGCACGCGGTAGTCGCGCCCGCCGCCGACCTCGGCCACGGTGATCCCGTCGAGCAGCTCTTCCTTGATGTTCGGACGCCCGGCTGCGGCCAGGTAGGTGGGCAGCCAGTCCATGTGGTGCATGATCGAGTTCGACACGGAGCCGGGTTCGATCAGGCCGGGCCAGCGGACCATGGAGGGCACGCGCCAGCCGCCTTCCCAGTTGGTGTTTTTCTCACCCCAGAACGGGGTCATTGCCGCATCCGGCCATGTGTTCATGTGCGGGCCATTGTCGGTGGAGTAATGCACGATGGTCTCGTCGGCGATGCCGAGCTCGTCCAGCAGGTCGAGGAACTGACCGATATGCATGTCATGTTCGATCATGCCGGCGGTGTATTCGTCCACCGATTTGCCGACGATTTCGTTGGCCATCTGGCGACGCTCGTCGCTGACATGGGTGCGGAAGTGCATCCGGGTGCCCGACCACCAGACGAACCAGGGGTTGCCCGCCTCTTCCTGGCGCTTGATGAAGTCGATCGCCGCGGCGACGGTCTCGTCGTCCACGGTTTCCATCCGCTCCTTGGTCAGGGGGCCGGTGTCCTCAATGGTGCCGTCGGCGGAGGACTTGATCACGCCGCGGGGCCCGAACGCCTCGCGGAAGGTGCGGCCGTCTTCGAGCACGAGATCGCCCGGGTAGTCCTCGTTCTCGGGCTCTTCCTCGGCGTTCAGGTGATAGAGGTTGCCGAAGAACTCGTCGAAGCCATGGTTCGTCGGCAGGTGCTCATCCCGGTCGCCCAGGTGGTTCTTGCCGAACTGGCCGGTGGCGTAGCCTTGGGCCTTGAGCAGGCCGGCGATGGTGGGATCCTCGACCTGCATGCCTTCTTCGGCACCGGGCAGGCCGACCTTGGAGAGGCCCGTGCGGAACACTGACTGGCCCATGATATAGGAGGACCGGCCCGCGGTGCAGGACTGCTCGCCATAATAGTCGGTGAAGATCATGCCTTCTTCGGCGATCCGGTCGATGTTGGGCGTGCGGTAGCCCATCAGGCCCATGGTGTAGGCCGAGATGTTGGATTGACCGATGTCGTCGCCCCAGATGACCAGGATGTTCGGCTTGTCCGCCTCCTGGGCGGCGGCGACACTTGCCGAAATGCCCAGCAAGACCGCCCCCAGCGCGCAGCGCCGCAGCCTTCCTAAGTTGACCATATGTATTCTCCTTGTTGAGTGTTTCTTCTTGTGACGCATGTCGCCCCGTGAAGGTAACGCGATACTTCCCATGGTCATAGCCTCAGGGCCGGGCCGGCCTTTCGGATGACCGCAGGTGTTCGCCGCGAGGTAATTCTCGCGGTCGCGGATTTTGACGCCGGTGCCATCGCCGCCCTGTTTCACGTTGCCTTCGCGCCCATCGTTTGTTTCAGTTTCCTAAGCGTTGATGTCGCCAAGCCGCCACCGTTTCCGTATGGTGACACGCCATCAGGGCGAAAACTCCATCAAATGATGGATTTCCAATTTTTTCTCGAAGGGGGCGGTGCGCCTTGTCTGACGCGGATCTGTTGCAGAAACATGGCTGGCTGGCCGGGCGGTCGCAGGCCTCTCAGCGCCGCATCCTGTCCTGCGGGCGGCCGCGCCATTTCGCCAAGGACGAGGCCCTGTACCATTTCGGCGACTCGTCGCGGGGCGTGTATGGCATCGTCGCAGGCAATGTCAGCGTGTCGATTCCCAATGACGTGGGCGCAGCGCAGACGGTTTACCTGGCGACGCCCGGCTTCTGGATCGGGGATGCCGCGCTCTTTTCCGATCAGACCCGGCTTGTCACCGTGATCGCGGAGACCGAGGTCGATGCGCTGTTTCTGCCCAAGGCGCAACTCGATGACCTGGTGCGGGAGCATCCCGACCTGCTGCGCGATTTTTATGCGCTGAGCCATCTGAACCTGAATGTGGCGCTGTCGCTGATCGCGAATCTCGTCACGCCCAACGCGGCACAGCGGCTTGCGGCGTTTCTGTTGAACGTGGACGAGCGCCAGGTGAACCCGGGGGACTGGATACAGGTGGCGCAGGATCGGTTGGCGTCGATGGTGGCGTTGTCGACGCCGACGGTGCAACGGCATCTCAGGAATTTGAGCGCTGCCGGGTTGGTCGAGATCGGATATGGGCGTATGCGGGTGATCGAGCGCGCGGCGTTGCGCCGGTTTTTGATGGAATGACAACGGGTATCGCGCGCATGGGTTTTTCCGTGATGACAGTTTTCCTGGCGCTTGGCGTGGTCCTCACGGCCTCGATCGCGCGGGCGGAAGACCCGCGCGTGCCGGACTATATCGGCACGGCGGTGTGCGCGGATTGCCACCAGGAGGCGTATGAGGCCTGGCAAGGCTCCCATCACGACCTGGCCTGGACGCCGCCCGATGCGCTGCATGTGCTGGGCGATTTCGACGATGCGGAATTCGTCCATAACGGCGTGCGCACGACCTTCACCACCGAGGACGGCGTGTTCTACATCACCTCCGACGGGCCGGATGGCAGGTTGCAGAAATACCCGGTGCACAGCGTTGCGGGGATCGCACCGTTGCAGCAATACCTGATCGAGACGGAGCCGGGGAAGATCCAGTCCTTCGACGTGGTCTGGGATATCGAGCGGGGCGCGTGGTATCACCTCTATCCGGATCAGGACTTGCCGG
Organism: Dinoroseobacter sp. PD6; assembly: GCF_028807315.1. NCBI lineage: Bacteria > Pseudomonadati > Pseudomonadota > Alphaproteobacteria > Rhodobacterales > Roseobacteraceae > Dinoroseobacter > Dinoroseobacter sp. PD6. Next base: position 26,244 of record NZ_JARAMN010000004.1, read on the forward strand.
CCTCGGACGGGTTGCACTGGACCGGGCCCTACAAGAACTGGGGCGCGCGCTGCGCCGAGTGTCATGCCACGGGCTACAAGAAGGGGTACGACCCGGCGACGCGGACCTACACCAGCACCCAGGCGGAGATCGGCGTGGGATGCGAGGCCTGCCACGGACCGGGGGAGGCCCATGTGAGTTGGGCCCTGCCGGGGGGCGATTACGATCCGACCCGCTGGGACCGGGTGGGCGAGACCGGGCTGACCATGGATTTCGCGGCCGGTGCGGAGGCGGAGATCCAGCAATGCGCAGCCTGCCATTCCCGGCGCGAGGCGTTCGAGGAGGGCAATCCGCTGCCCGGCACGCCTTATCACGATGCCTATCGGCTCAGCCTCTTGCGGGACGGGATGTATCACCCGGACGGGCAGATCCTGGAAGAGGTCTATGTCTATGGCTCGTTCATCCAGTCCAAGATGTACGCCGCCGGGGTGGCCTGCACCGATTGCCACGATGCGCATTCGGCGCAGCGGCTGACCGAGACCAATGACCTGTGCACCCAGTGCCATTCGACGGCCGGGAACCCGGAGTTCCCGACCCTGCGGCTGGCGGAGTATGACGACCCGTCCCACCACTTCCACGAGGTCGGCAGCGAAGGGGCGCAGTGCAAGAGCTGCCACATGATCGAGCGCGACTACATGGGGATCGACGGGCGGCGCGACCATTCCTTCCGGGTGCCGCGCCCGGACCTGACTGTCGAGACCGGCGCGCCCAATGCCTGCAACGATTGTCACACGGATCGCAGCGCCGAGGAAATGGCGGCCGAGCTGGAGGCGCGCTTTCCCGACAGCATCCATCGCGGTCCGCATTTCGCCCAGGTCTTCGCCCGCGCCCGGATCGCGCCGCAGAGTACGGCGGAGAACATCGTGGCGCTGACCGAATACCTCGATCTGCCGGGGATCGTGCGGGCGTCGGCGCTGGAGCTGCTGCATCCGATGGCGGGCCCGGAGCTGGCGGATCGCATGGCGATGGCTCTGCGCGATCCTGATCCGCTGGTGCGGGCCGCGGCGGTGCCGATCCAACGTGCGGCACCCGCGCCGGTTCGGGTGGAGCGCCTTGCGCCCCTGCTGTCAGATCCGGTCCGAAGCGTGCGGATGGCGGCAGCCCGTGAATTCCTCGATCTGAACATGCGGGTTGTTCCGCCGCAGACCACGCAAGCGCTCGGAGCCGCGATGTCGGAATGGCAGTCTTCGTTGCGGGCAAAGGCGGATTTCCCGGAGATCCAGATCATCCTCGGCGGTGTCGGCTTGACGATGCGGAACATGCCTGCCGCCCTTTCGGCTTTCTCCGAAGCGGTTGACCTCGATCCGCAGCGCGAAGAAGCCTGGTCGATTATCGTGCGCATCTATGCCGCGCTCGGGGATATGGCGGCGGCGAGAGATGCTGTGGACGCAGCACTGGTTGCAAACCCCGAGAGTGTGGCGCTGCGGGTTCTGCGGGGTGAAATCCTCCAGCAATAGCGGGTTAACTGCAGCTGGGGATCGGGCCGTCCCTGCGCTCCAGGGCGATGAGGCGGTCGAGCGTGCGGGCGCTGACTTCGCCCTGCACCAGTGTGCGCCCGACCAAGAGGGCCGGGGTGCCCACCAGGCCAAAAAGCTGCGCCAGCGCCCGGCTGTCAGTGAGGGCAGCGGTGACCTGAGGGCTGTCCATGTCGCGCAGCAGGCGGTCCGCGTCGAGGTCGAGATCTGTGGCAAGAACGCGGAGATAGGCCTCGCTTGGCTGGAAACCGGCCCGGATCAGGCGCGCATGAGCGTCGGCATAGCGCCCCTGCAGTCCGGCGGCGAGGGCGGCGCGCGCCCCGTCGGCGGAGGCCGGACCGAGGAGGGGCAATTCGTGCCATTTGATCCGGATGGTTCCGCCGGAGGTCTCCTCCAGCGCCTGAAGGCGCGGGGTCAGCACCCGGCAGAACGGGCAGGCATAGTCGGAAAAGGACGCGATGGGGACGACGCCCTCGGGCACGGCGTCTATTCCAAAGAGTGCATCGCAGAGGCGCCCGCGCAGCACGTTGGGCGCAAGCTCTGTCACTGTGGCAGGCTCCAGCCCGATCATCGGGTCGAGCCCCCGGGTCACCGGGCCGAGCGGCATCGTGCGAAAGCCCTCGGGCGCTGCCAGCGGCTCCAGCGCAGGCAGGCCGCGAAACAGGTCGGTGAGCGCCGGCACCCCGTAGCGCAGCGCCGCGTAGCCGCCGCCGAGGATCGCGGCCCCGGTCAAGAATTGTCGTCGTGTCGCCATGGGAGTCCGATCTTTACGAGTCCAGAAGGTGCCGGCCGGGCCGGTGCGTCAAGCCACGGCTGCGTGAGGCGCATGCTCCTGCCCTCCAGGGCGGGGTCTCTGCGCGTTGCAAGGTTTGGCCTGCTCGGATCGGTCATGTCCTTCCTCCCGGTGCGTAGGCGCCGAGGGCGATCCCGTAGCCGATGAAACACAAGGCCAGGCCGCGGCGCACCCAGAAGTTCAGGATCGCCCCCATCGCCAGTTTCCCAAGCCCCGCGCCGAGGGCGGTGTAGCCGGTATAGGACAGTGCCGTGAGCGTCAGCGCCGTGGGCACGATCACGGTCATCTGCGACAGGATCGGCACGTCGGGTTGGACGAATTGCGAGAAGGCGGCGATGTAGCCTGCGAGGCTCTTAGCGTTGAAGGTCGCGATCAGGAAGGCCCGGCCATAGATCGACCCGGCCCCGGCCTGGGGTTTGACCGGATCCCGGGCGGTGCGCCATGCGCGGATGCCGAGGGCCACCAACACGAACGCTCCGGCAAGCTGGACCCAGCGGAACACGTCCGGTGCAGCGGTGATCAGGGCGGTCACGCCAAGGGCCGACAGGGCGAGAAACAGGCTGGCCTGCGTAAGGATCGCCAGCACGCCCCAGAGCGACCGTCGAAACCCGTGGGTCATCCCGTTGGACATGCAGTTGACCGCGTTCGGTCCGGGGGTCGTGACGAACAGCGCCCAGAAGAGCGCGAAGATCGTCCAGGCGTCGAAACTCATGGGGGGCCTCCTGCGGCGCACCCTATGCAGGGCGGGGCTGGCGGGCAATAAAGCCCTGTTCCTTTGCCCGGCTGTGGCGTAATCCGCCCTCATGCCGCCGATCCCGCCCGATACCTATGCTCCGCCCCAGGAGCCGCTGCGCCTGGTCCACGAGGATGCGCATCTGCTGCTGGTGGAGAAACCTTCCGGGCTCTTGTCGGTGCCCGGGCGCGGGCCCGAGTTGGCTGATTGCCTGCTGAGCCGGGTGCAGGGGGCGTTTCCCGACGCGCTCCTCGTGCATCGGCTGGACCGGGACACATCGGGGCTGATGGTGTTCGCGCTGACCGCCCATGCCCAGCGGCACCTCGGCCTGCAATTCGAAAAACGCCAGATCAAGAAGAGCTATGTGGCGCGGGTCTGGGGGCAGGTTGCGGAGGCGACGGGGACGGTCGATCTGCCGCTGATCGTGGACTGGCCGAACCGTCCCTTGCAGAAGGTCGATCCCGAAACGGGCAAGGCCGCCGTGACCGATTGGCGCGTCCTGAAGCGGTCCGAGGCGGAAACGCGCGTGCGGCTCTTTCCCAAAACCGGGCGCTCGCACCAGTTGCGGGTCCATATGCAAGCGTTGGGGCATCCGATTCTCGGGGATCCGTTCTACGCGGAGGGCGCGGCACGGGCATTCCCGCGGCTGATGCTGCATTCGGAGTCCCTGCGATTGCGGCATCCGGATGGCGGTGTGGGCATGACGTTTCGGTCGAAACCACCCTTCTGAAAGTTAACGACGTGGTGCAGGTGATTCGCAAAACGCAATGATCCACCGCGTGATTCTGGCGCTTTGAGGAAACGATTCCACCTAATCCCTAGTGTTGTTGCGCGGACCAGCCACAAAATAGCCGCCTGCTTCCCCCATAGGTTGAATCGCCTGCCGTGATGGCAGTTAATTTTTTGAACGCTGCGAACCCTATGCTAGCCTCTCGGCACCGGGGCATGCATTTCGCCTCGGCGGAAGCTTTGAAACGGAAAGCTGCGGCGCGTGAGGCGTAGGGGGATGGTACAAGCCTACTTGTGATAGTCGCGTGCCGCAGCCATTTCCGCATCGAGACCCGAAACCGGCAGAGCTCCGCCGAGAGGGATGGCGGAGCACGGCGCGTGTGAGCGCCCCGCCGACGCCGGTTCCCCTTTCCGCCACATCGTAGAGCCGTTACAAGGTGGCGCATGCGATGGACGATCCCGAACCTCATGACTGTAGCGCGGCTGCTGGCCGCTCCGGCGGTGGCAATCGTCTTTGCCCTGCTGCCCCGACCGCTTGCGGATTGGGTGGCGCTGGCGTTGTTCATCGGTGCGTCGCTGACGGATTTCCTCGATGGCTGGATCGCGCGGACCTGGGCACAGACCTCGCGCTTCGGGGCGATGCTGGATCCGATCGCGGACAAGGCCATGGTGATCACGGCGCTTGCGGTGGTCATGGCGCTCTCGGGGCTCGACCCTTTGGTGATCATTCCGGCGGCGATCATCCTGTTTCGGGAGGTGTTCGTGTCCGGGCTGCGGGAATTCCTGGGTGCGGATGCCAGCAAGCTGTCGGTGACCAAGCTGGCCAAATGGAAGACGACGGCACAGATGGTGGCGATCGCGGTGCTGATGGGGGCCATCGCGCTCGATTACATGCATCTTGCGGCCTTTGCGGCGTTGCCCCGCGATGCGTACCAGGCGGCACTCGACAACGGGCCGCAGGACTGGAACCTCGTGTGGGCGACCATGTCGGTGGGAGGGCCGGCCGGTGTCCTCGGCATGGGGCTGTTGTGGATCGCGGCGCTTTTGACACTTATCACCGGTGCGGACTACTTCAGGAAATCACTGCCTTTTCTATCGGAGAAGCCATGAAACTCGACGTGTTGTATTTCGCCTGGCTGCGCGAACGCATCGGCCTGTCCCAGGAGCGGATCGAGACGGAGGCCAGGACCGTGGCGGAGCTGGTCTCGGAATTGCGCGCGCGGGAGGATCGCTACGATCTCGCGTTCTCCGATCTCTCGGCCATCCGCGTGGCGGTCGACCAGGACCTGACCGAATTCGATGCGGAGCTGACGGATGCCCGGGAAGTGGCGTTCTTTCCGCCCATGACCGGGGGGTGAGATGACCGTTCGGGTACAGCAAGCCCCTTTCGCGCTGGGCGCAGAGCTGGACAGCTTCGCGGCGGGGCGCACGGATATGGGCGCCATCGTGAGTTTCACGGGCGTGGTGCGGGACGTGGCGACCGGCGATCTCGACGTTATGGAGATCGAGCACTATCCAGGCATGACCGAGCGCGCGATCGGCAAGATCGTCGACGAAGCCAAAGCGCGCTGGTCGCTGGGCGATGCGCTGGTCATCCATCGCTATGGCCGGATGGGTCCGGGCGACCGGATCATGATGGTGGCCACGGCCGCCCCACACCGGGTGGATGCCTTCGCTGCGGCGGAGTTCCTGATGGATTACCTGAAATCCCGGGCGCCGTTCTGGAAGAAGGAAATCAGCGGCGCGGGCGCGTCCTGGGTTGCGGCCACGGACGAAGACGAAGCCGCCCTGACACGCTGGTAAGCCGCGCTCAGCGCCCGGATCGCGCTGATTTCTCGATCTGGCTGCGCAGGTCCTGAGTCTCGCGGCGCGCATCGCGCAGGCCTTCCATCGCGGCGGCCAGTTCGGCCTCGGTCTGGGCCATCTGCGCGCTCAGTTCGCGCTCCCGCTCTTCCAGCAGCACGAGCGCCTGGTCGCGCTCTTCTTCGGCCTCGTGCAGGGATTGCGCCATGGATTCCAGCTCCCCCATTTCCGCCTTGGTGACCCGCGAGAACCGGGCGATGGCCCAGTGGGTGAACCAGCCGAGCAGGAACACCACGAACAGGATGATCGCGGTGGCGGCGATGAATTCCGTCTGGTTCACTGGGGGTCTCCTGTTTCGGTCTCGGCGGTGGGGGAGGTTACGGGCGGCGTCGGGGCGGTAAAGCTGATCCGGCGGTTGGCCTCTCGGCCCTCGGCGGTGCTGTTATCTGCGATCGGCATGGCCTCGCCATATCCCCGGGCGACGAGATTGCCGGTCAGGATCCGCCGTTCCGACAGGGCGGCCAGCACCGCGTCGGCGCGCGCCTGGCTGAGATTGAGGTTCATCACCTCCCGCCCCTGGTTGTCCGTGTGCCCGGCGATCTCGAATTCGACATGGCTGCAGTCCACGAGCACCTGTGCGATGCGGTCCATGATGGCCTCGGCCTCGGCGGCGATCTGGGACGAGCCCGGCTCGAAGGTGATCTTGCCCTCGGCCTGGATCGCGTCGATGCGGGCGTAGCATTCCTCGGGTGTCGGCAGGGCCGTGGCCGGATCGAGGATCGGATCGTAGGTGACGTCGAGCCGCAGATCGGACTCTTCCGGCAGGCGCCGGGCCAGCAGGCCGGCGATCTCGGCGGGGCCATCCTCCACCCCGGTGCGGCCGCCGATGCGCATGAATTCGGGCGTGATCGTCACGCTGCCATTGTGCAGATGCCCGAGCGCCTCGAGCCCCGCAAGCACCCGCACGGACCAGCCTTCGGGCACGTCCTCGGCCACGGTGGTGGCGGAATAGACATTCGGGGCACCGAACATTGCCTTGGCCATGGTGGCGGTCACCTCCTTGCGGATCGTGTCCGTTACATGGCCGCGCAGCTGCACCAGTCCCTCGGGGCTGAGCGTCGCGGTGAAGCGTGTCAGGTTTGGATCGAAGATGCCCGGGCGGGGGGCTTCCGGGCGCGGCAGCGTGCTGGTGAGGGAGAACACCGCCGGCAGATCCGCCTCGAACTCGGCTGCCACGCGCTCGAACAGGGCGGCATTCGTGTCTTCGCGACCGACAAGGGTGACATCGGCATCCGACAGGGTCACGACCCCGCCGCCGAGGGCTGCGACGGCCCGGATGCCGAGGGTGGCGGCCTCGGCCCAGTTCTGCGACGGGGCGCCGAGGCCGAGCACGCAAGTTGTCTCACGCGGGGCGCCGGTTTCCGCGGCGGCGGCGAGGATGCGGGCGCGCCCCGCCTCGGTTTCGGCCGCGCAAGCATCGAATCGCGCCCCGCGGTCATCCAGCGTGAAGCGCAGCAGGAAAGGCGTGATCGCCGGGCGGGGGGCCGCGATATCGAGCGTGACGGCGACGCCCGCGGGGGCCGTGCGCCGCAGGCGGGTCTCCAGCGCGGTCTTCTCGGCGGCGCTGTCGGTGAGGGCGCTGATATGGACCGATTGCGGCGTGACGCTTATCTTTGCGCGCGGAATCTCCGCCGCCGCTTCCAGGGCATAGCCGACCGCCCCGAGCCAGCGCCCCGGGATCGGGAAGTCCGCGGTTTCGACCATGTTCGACACCGGGCCCAGCCCGGCCAGCTCGGCGCCCAGGGAGTCGGAATCCATATCAGCCGGGACCAGCCCGATCAGCGAGATCCCGTCCGCGTTGCGCAAAAGCTCCAGCGAGAAGTCCGGCGGTGCGATGCGGGTTGAGGCCGCCACCGTCATCTCGTCGATGATCCGGTCGGGGGCCACCACGCGCCCCACCGCCGAGAGGGTGGCAAAGCGCGTCGCCTCGTCCGGGGCGGTGCCGAGGAGCGTGACATGGGTGCCATCGATGGCGGCCTGGGCAAACTCGGCATTTTCGGTGAAGAGCACCTCCTCGACCGAGGCGAGGGTGCGTGTCTCGACCTGCTCGACGAGCAGGCGCGCGGTGAAAACCGATGCGAGGGCCGCAGCGGACAAGGCAAGGAGCGGCAGGTATCGACGCTTGGACATGGGGAACGGGGTGCTTTGTTCGAGTGGTCTGGTCCTATCGTCCCCGGCGTCCGGGTGCAATCAAGCGAGCAAGGTCAGGGCGAGAAACAGCGCAAGGATCAGACCGGCGTCCCGGTTGGACCGAAACAGCCGCAGGCAGTTGCCGGGGTCGTTCGGGTCGAGCTGCCGCAGCTGCCACACCATATGCCATCCGAAAGCCCAGACCCCGCCGAGCCCGAGCGCGAGCGCCAGGGGCGCATCCAGTGGGGCCAGCGCCGCGATGACGGCCCCGCCCGCCAGCACGGTTGCCGCGATCAGGAACAGCCCCAGCCACCGCCGCGAGCGATCGCCGAAAAGCCGCGCGGTGGATTTCACGCCGATCAGGGCATCGTCCTCGGTGTCCTGATGGGCGTAGATCGTGTCGTAGAACAGGGTCCAGGCGATCCCGGCGACATAGAGCAGCACGCTGGGCGCATCGAGCAGAGTACCGGTCTCGGCCGTCCAGGCCAGCAGCGCACCCCAGTTGAACGCAAGCCCCAGGAAGATCTGCGGCCACCAGGTGAACCGCTTGGCGAAGGGATAGACGCAGACCAGCGCCAGCGAGGCGATGCCCAGCCCTATGGCGGGCATGTTGAAGCTCAGCAGGATGCCGAAGGCCAGCAGCGCCTGCACCACCATCCAGACCAGCGCGCCCCGGACACTGACCTGACCCGACGGGATCGGGCGGGAGCGCGTGCGCGCGACCTTTGCGTCGAAGTCGCGGTCGGTGATATCGTTCCAGGTGCAGCCCGCGCCGCGCATCAGGAAGGCGCCAATCCCGCAGCCGACCATGATCCAGGCAGTGCCGCGGTCGAACCCGTCACCCGCCGCCGCCCCCAGAAGAGCGCCCCACCAGCAGGGGATCAGCAAAAGCCAGGTGCCGATCGGCCGGTCCGCGCGGCTGAGCCGCAGGTAGGGGCGGGTTGCGGGCGGCGCGTAGCGGTCGACCCAGTTATCCGCGGGCGCGTCGGCGACGGTTCCGCCGTCTGGTGTCTGCGCCTCGTTGCTCATCGGGATCGCCCCCCATATGGTTTGCGCCATGTCGGCTGGAAAGATCAGGCTTTATGTAGAGCACCCTCTGGGTCAGGGGCAAACGGTTCCGTTGTCGGGCGCCCAGGCCCATTACCTGTTCGGGGTGATGCGCCGGGGCGTGGGCGAGGTCGTGACCCTGTTCAATGGTCATGCCGGGGCCTGGGCCGCGCGGGTGGTCGAGGCCGGGAAACGCGGTGGCGTGCTGGAGGTCGAGACCCAGACCGCGCCGCAGCGCGATCCGCCGGACCTGTGGCTCTGTTTCGCGCCGATCAAGAAGGCGCGCACGGATTTCATCGTCGAGAAGGCCGCCGAGATGGGCGCGCGCCGGATCGTGCCGGTGCAGACTGCCTTCACCAATGCGGAACGGATTCGCCGCGACCGGCTGCAGGCCCATGCGGTCGAAGCGGCCGAGCAATGCGGCGGCACCTTCGTGCCTGAGGTGGCGGATCTTGTGGGTCTGGACCGGCTGTTGTCGGACTGGCCATCGGATCGGTCCCTGATGTTCTGCGACGAAGCCCTTGCGGAGGAGGGGGCGGCGGCGGCGGCGGATACGCCCGCGCTGCCGGACGGGCCCTGGGCGATCCTCATCGGTCCGGAAGGCGGGTTTTCCGAGCCCGAGCGCGCCCGCCTGCGCGCCATGCCGCAGGCACAGTCCATGCGCCTAGGCCCGCGGATCCTGCGGGCGGATACGGCGGCGGTCGCGGCGCTCACACTCTGGCAAATGCGGTACGGGGACTGGCGATGAGCTTCATCCGCCCCGAAGTCGCGGCGCGCCTGCACAAGGGGCGTGAACTTCTGGCTTGCCTTGCGGTGCTCGCCGTCGGTCTTTGGATGACCCAATCGCCGGGGCCGGTGGTCAAGGCGGTGGGCGCGCTGGCCGTTGTGGCGAGCGTGGGTTTCGGCGCGATTGCCTGGCGGCGGTTGCGGTTCGTCGCAGACGACAGCGCGCCGGGTGTGGTGTCGGTGGACGAGCGGCAGATCACCTATCTCGGCCCGGTGGTGGGCGGGGCGATGGGGCTCGATGCGCTCATGGTGCTGCGCCTGCGCCGGGAGGGGGCGCGCCGGGCCTGGCTCTTGCAGGGCGAGGACGGGACGGCGCTCGCCATTCCCCACGGCGCGGCGGGGGAGGAGCAGCTTTTCGATGCCTTTGCCGCCTTGCCCGGGTTTCGGATGGCCCATGTGCTCCAGCAGTTGGAAACCGGCCCGGACGGGTCGTTCATTGTGTGGCAGCGCACAATGTCCGGCACGGCCCCGCGCTTGACTTCTCGGACGCAACGGGACACGTCCTGACAAAACTCGCATCGGCCCGCGGAGAGCTTACCCCCATGTCCATACCCCAATCCGGCGGCGGCCCGATCGAAAGCCGCGCGCAACTGGCCGAGTATCTGAGCGACGGCTGCAAGCCCAAGGATGCGTGGCGCATCGGCACCGAGCATGAGAAGTTCGGCTACTGCAAGGATACCCTGAAGCCGCTGCCCTATGATGGGACGCGCTCGATCAAGGCGATGCTCGAAGGGCTGCGTGACCGCTTCGGTTGGGCGCCGGTGATGGAAGCCGGCAACATCATCGGGCTGGAAAAGGACGGGGCCAATGTCAGCCTGGAGCCCGGGGGGCAACTGGAGCTGTCGGGCGCGCCGCTGGCGACCATCCACGAGACTTGCGACGAGGTGAACAGCCACCTGCGCGAGGTGCAGGACGTGGCCGAGAAGATCGGCGTCGGGTTCATCGGGCTCGGGGCGGCGCCGATCTGGTCTCACGAAGACATGCCGGTGATGCCCAAGGGGCGCTACCGGCTGATGACCGACTACATGGACCGGGTGGGGACCATGGGTAAAACCATGATGTACCGGACCTGCACGGTTCAGGTGAATCTCGACTTCGCCTCCGAGGCGGACATGGTCCAGAAGCTGCGCGTGGCCTTCGCCTTGCAGCCCGTGGCCACGGCGCTGTTCGCGAACTCCCCGTTTCTCGATGGCAAGCCCAATGGCCACAAGAGCTGGCGCAGCCGCGTCTGGCGTGATCTCGACCCCGACCGCACCGGCATGCTGCCCTTCGTGTTCGAAGACGGCTTTGGCTTCGATGCCTGGGTGGACTATGCCCTTGATGTGCCGATGTACTTCGTCTATCGCGACGGGCAGTATATCGACGCGCTGGGCCAGTCGTTCCGTGATTTCCTCGATGGCAAACTGCCCGCTCTGCCCGGCGAGGTGCCGACGCTCAGCGACTGGGCCGATCACCTGACAACGATCTTCCCCGAGGCACGGATCAAGAAATTCATCGAGATGCGCGGGGCCGATGGCGGTCCCTGGCGGCGGCTCTGTGCGCTGCCGGCGTTCTGGGTCGGCCTGACCTATGATCAGGGCGCGCTGGACGCGGCCTGGGACCTGGTGAAGGGCTGGGATGCGGAGACGCGGGAGGCCTTGCGCGTGGCCGCCTCGGTCGACGGGTTGCAGGCGCAGGTCGGCGATCTGCGGATGCACGACCTGGCGCGCGAAGTGGTCTCGATCGCCGAGGCGGGGCTGGCGGCGCGGGCCATGCCGGGAGCGGGCGGGATGATCCCGGACGAGACCCATTTCCTCAACGCGCTCAAGGACAGTATCGAGAGCGGGCGTGTTCCGGCGGACGAGTTGCTGGCCCATTACCACGGGGATTGGGGCGGCGACCTGTCGAAGATCTACGCCGCCTACAGCTACTGAGCGCGGGGCCGGGTGGTCAGTTCGTCAGGCACTTCACCCGCGCCTGGTAGAGCGCGCGGACCTCGGCCTTGCGGTCTTCCTCGGTCTTGCCCGGCGTGACGTCCGGACGCGCGAACCGGCTGCGGGCCGGGCGCGCGCCGCCCCGCGGCGGGCCGAAGCGGTTGTTGCCCCGGTCTCCTGGCTGGACCGCGAAGACCAGCAGCACCAGCAGCCCGATAATCGGCACGAACCCGATCAGCGACCAGAATCCGGAGCGATCCGTGTCGTGCAGGCGCCGCACCAGCAGCGACCAGCTTTGGATCCACAGAAATACGGAAACCCCGAAATACCACGGATTGTCGTCCGTTGCGGCGCCGAGGCGGGCGATCTGCTCGGGCTGAAGAGCGAAGATCACGAACAGGACCCCGCCGATCGTCAGGGCATAGATGAAGAGCTGGAAATACCAGAACTCGGCCCGCGTCGCGCGCCCTCCGAAGTTCACGACATTGACAAATGCGGATGCGATGGCGCGCAGGAATCCCATCTCTACCTCTTCTTGGCTCCGATCCTCGGTTCGGTTCCAGAAAGCAGGCGGATTATGTTTTCTCTGTGGCGGATCCAGATCAAAAAGCCGAGGAACAGGCTCAAAACGACCAATTCCCGCTGGCCGAAACCCCAGGCGAAGATCGGGGTCATCAATGCAGCCATCAGGGCCGAAAGCGATGAGATGCGGAAGGTATAGGCGGTGGCGAGCCAGACCGCACCGGCCGCAAGCCCCAGCGGCCAGGACAGGGCGATCACGGTGCCGAAGAAGGTGGCCACCCCCTTGCCGCCCTTGAATTTCAGGTAGACCGGGAAGCAATGGCCGAGAAAGGCCGCCGCCCCGGCGATCTGGGCGGCGTCCTCGCCCACCAGAACGCGCGCAAGGATCACCGCGAAGGCCCCTTTGCCCGCGTCGAGGATCAGGGTCGCCGCCGCGGCCGGTTTGCTGCCCGTGCGCAGCACGTTGGTCGCCCCGATATTGCCCGACCCGATCTCGCGCAGATTGCCGAGGCCGAACAGTTTCGCGATCAGCAGGCCGAAGGGAATCGCACCCAGCAGGTAGGCCGCGAGCCCGACAAGGGCGAGCAGGCCGGAGGCGGTGGTCAGCTCGGGCATCAGTGCCCGTCCCGCACGTGGACGGGCCTGCCGTCGACATAGGTGCGCAGCACGCGCCCCTGCAGCCGGGCGCCGTCGAAGGGCGTGTTCTTGGATTTCGAGTGTAGCCTCGTGCGGTCGAGAACGAAGGGCGCATCCGGATCGAACAGCACCAGGTCCGCCGGACTGCCCGGATCGAGCCGCCCTTGCGGCAGGCCCAGCCGGTTCGCCGGGTTCAGCGACAGCGCGCGCCAGAGCTGCGGCAGGGTCAACTCCCCCGAATGCACGAGCCGCAGGGCCGCGGGCAGCAGGGTCTCCAGCCCGACCGCGCCCGAGGCGGCTTCCTCGAAGGGAAGGCGCTTGCTCTCTTCGTCCTGGGGCGTGTGCATCGACGAGATGATGTCGATCTCTCCGGCGGCCACGGCGGCGACCATGGCGACCCGGTCGGTCTCGGCCCGCAGGGGCGGCTTGACCTTGAAGAAGGTCCGGTAGTCGCCCACGTCGAATTCGTTGAGGGTCAGGTGGTGGATCGAGATGCCCGCCGTCACGTCCAGGCCGATCTCGCGCGCGCGGCGCAAAGAGGGCAGGGCGCGGGCGGTGGTGATCTGGTCCGCGTGATAGCGCGCACCCGTCATCTCCACCAGGGCGAGGTCGCGCTCCAGCCCCATGCGCTCGGCCATGGGGGACACCGCGGGCAGGCCGCGCAGGGTGGCGAACTTGCCCGAGGTCACGGCGGCACCGGCGCTCAGCCCCGGGTCCTGCGGATGCGCCATGACCAGCGCGCCGAGGCTGGTGGCATAGGCCAGGCAGCGCTGGAACACCTTGGGGTCCGCGACCACGTGGTCGCCGTCGGAAAAGGCCACGGCGCCCGCATCCTGCAAAAAACCGATCTCGACCATCTCGCGGCCCTGTCGGCCCTTGGTCAGGGCGGCCATGGGCGCAAGGCGCACGGGGCTGGCCTCCGCTGCGCGGCGGGCGGCGAATTCGAGGGTTTCGGGGCTGTCGATGGCCGGGGTGGTGTCGGCGCGGGTGACCATGGTTGTCACGCCGCCGGCCGCCGCCGCGCGCCCCGCGGTGCGGAAGCTCTCCTTGTGGCGCTCTCCGGGCTCGCCCACCTTCACGCCGATATCGACGATGCCGGGGGCCAGGCACTTGCCGCCGCAGTCGAGTACCTCGGTGTCGGCCGGGAGCCGGTCTGCGGGTCCGAGATGCGCGGCGATCATCCCGTCGCGCAGCAAGAGCCCGCCTTCGCGGAGCTCTCCGGTGCCCGGGTCCACGATCCGCGCATGGATCAGGGCGAGGGGTTTCGCAGGCGCCATCAGTTGCTCCCCCCGACGATCATGACCAGCAGCGCGGCGATCAGCAGGGCCGCGCCCACGATCAGGGTCCGGCGCCCGGTGGAGATTTCCTCAGGCGCGTCGATTTCGTCGACGGGCGTCGGCGCAGGCATCGGGTCCGGCGGGGGTGCCTTCACGGGTCCGGTCAGTGGCACCTCCGCCATTTTGTAGGCCCCGATAAAGGTCAGGTCCGCCCCCGGCGTGAGGGTTTGTGCGGTATCGCCGAGTGCCCGGGAGAGCACGATCAGTACCTCGCCCTCCAGCGCATCGAGGCGCGCGCGGTCGGGGGCCAGCGTCTCCATCGGGACGTCCATGGCAGTGGCGATATACCGGCTCAGGCCGAGATCAGCGACGTCCTTGACAGCGAAGGTCTCGGTATAGGTCGGGTCGATCTGGTCTGCGCCCAGCATCTCGCGCAGGCGCACGGCTTCGGCGGCGATGTCCTCCGGGTCCTGTTCCAGCCGCGTCAGGAAGCTCTGGGCCGTCCCGCAGCCGCGGCTGTCGCCATTCACGGCGAAGACCCGGACGATGCCGGTCTCGTGGGCGGGCACCTCGATCATGCGTCGGGCTCTGCGGCGGGGGCGGGGCGGGCCTTGGCCACGCCCACCGCGGCCTCGATCCGGGCCTGCACCGCCTTGGCATCTTCCTGGTACTTGATCAGGTGCTTGTCGCCGCTGGCGGTGATGACCTGCACCGAACTGCCCAGCGTGCGCACCAGCGTGATGTCCCGCAGCGCCATCTTGCGCCAGCCGGGCCCTTCGAGCCGGTCGTCGGTCAGGGTCCACTCGATCGCCAGCTCTTCGGAGCCGAGATACCAGCCGCGCAGGGCAATCGCCGCAAGGCCCCCCACCGCCCCGGTCCAGGGGTACGGGTTGCCCAGCGCCCAGAGCACGCCCATCCCGATCGCCATGGCAAACGCCGCCATGGTGGCGTAGGCGCGCAGATACGCGGTGCGATCCGGGCGCAGGACCTCTGTCGTCATGCGGGAACTCCTTCTCGTGCGGCGCGCAGGTTGCGCGCCAGCAGGTCCATCGCGGCCATGCGCACGGCCACGCCCATCTCGACCTGCTCCTGGATGACGGAGCGGTTGATGTCGTCTGCCAGGGTGCCGTCGATCTCGACCCCGCGATTCATCGGACCGGGATGCATGACGATGGCGTCGGGCTTGGCATAGGCGAGCTTCTCGGCATCCAGCCCGTAGCGGTGGTAATATTCGCGCTCCGACGGGATGAAACCGCCATCCATCCGCTCCTTCTGGAGCCGCAGCATCATCACCACGTCGACCCCGTCCAGCCCGGCCTTCATGTCCTCGTACACCTCGACGCCAAGCTCGGCGATCTCGGCGGGCATCAGGGTCCGCGGCCCCACGAGGCGGATGCGGTTCTCCATCTTGCCCAGCAGCAGGATGTTGGAGCGCGCGACCCGGGAATGGGCGATGTCGCCGCAGATCGCAACGTTGAGCCGGTGCAGCTTGCCCTTGGCGCGCCGGATCGTCAGCGCATCGAGCAGAGCTTGCGTCGGATGCTCGTGCCGCCCGTCGCCTGCGTTCAGAACCGCGCAATTCACCTTTTCCGCCAAGAGGTTGACCGCCCCGGAATGGGGATGCCGGACGACCAGCAGATCCGGGTGCATGGCGTTCAGGGTCATCGCCGTGTCGATCAGGGTCTCGCCCTTCTTGATCGAACTGGCGCGCACTTCCATGTTCATCACGTCCGCGCCGAGCCGCTTGCCCGCGATCTCGAAACTGGCCTGGGTGCGGGTCGAGTTCTCGAAGAACATGTTGATCTGGGTGAGACCAGCCAGCGCGTCGCCATGCTTGTCCGGGCGTCGGTTCAGGTCTGCGTAGCGATCCGCGAGGTCCAGCAGCGTGACGATCTCGTCCGGGGCCAGGTGTTCGATCCCCAGAAGATGACGCGCGCGGAGTGTCATGGCTGCCCCTGTCCTGACTTGCCCGCTTATAGGCGGAGGCCGCAGGCGCGGGCAAGGGGGCGCGCGGGTTGCGATTGCCGCGCGGTGCGGGCTTGGATAGGGTCGCGCCATGGAGCAGGAGCTGGACTATCACACCTTGCGCGCGGCGCTGGAATGGCAGGTGGAACTTGGCGCCACCGAGGCCATCAGCGACGCGCCCGTGGACCGGACCGTCGCGGTGGAGCCGGAGCGCCCGAAAGCGCCGGCAGCGGCCCCCGCGGCGCCGTCCGTGGCCGCCGCCCCTGCGCCGGACGGGCCCGAGATGGCGGTCACCGCCGCGCGCGGGGCTGCCGCGCAATCGGGCAGTCTGGAGGCGTTGCGCGACGCGCTCGCCGCCTATCCCCATTGCGAGCTGCGCAAGGGCGCGCGGAACCTCGTCTTCAGCGACGGGCGGCCCGGGGCGCGGGTGATGATCCTCGGCGAAGCGCCGGGTCGCGAGGAGGACCGGGAGGGGCGACCATTCGTCGGGCGGGCCGGGCAGCTTCTGGACAAGATGCTGGCCGCGATCGGCCTGGCTCGGGACGCGCCGGATCCAGGCCATGCGGTCTACATCACCAACATCCTGCCCTGGCGCCCGCCCCAGAACCGCGACCCGCGCCCCGACGAGATCGCCATGATGATGCCCTTCGTGCAGCGCCATGTGACGCTGGCGGACCCGGAGATCCTCGTTCTGATGGGCAATATCTCCTGCCAGGCGGTGCTGGGGCGCAAGGGAATCACCCGGCTGCGCGGCCAATGGACCGAGGCCATGGACCGACCGGCCCTGCCGATGTTCCACCCGGCCTTCCTGCTGCGCCAGCCGGCCCAGAAACGCGCGGCCTGGGCAGATCTGCTCGACCTTCAAGCCAGACTGAAAGGGACCGAATGAGCCGTATCGACGAGAGCAAGACCTTTCTGCCCATGCGAATCGCGGTGCTGGCGGTGTCCGACACGCGGTCTATCGAGGAGGACCGCTCGGGGCAGACGCTGGTGGACCGGATCGAGGGCGCCGGGCACCGCGTGGCCGACCGCAAGATCCTGCGCGACGAGCGCGCCGAGATCGCGGATCAGCTGCGCGCCTGGTGTGCGGACCCGGAAATCGACGTGGTGCTGACCACGGGCGGCACGGGTCTTACCGGGCGGGATGTGACGGTCGAGGCGCACCGGGATGTCTACGAGAAGGAGATCGAGGCCTTCGGGACGGTCTTCACCATGGTTTCCATGAAGAAGATCGGCACCTCGGCGGTGCAGTCGCGGGCCTGCGGCGGGGTGGCCAACGGCACCTACCTGTTTGCCCTGCCGGGCAGCACCGGCGCGTGCAAGGACGCCTGGGACGAGATCCTGCAATGGCAGTTCGACTACCGCCACCGCCCCTGCAACTTCGTGGAAATCCTGCCGCGTCTGGACGAGCATCTGCGCCGGAAATAGATCCGCCCGCCTGCGCCGCGCGGGTCAGCCCGCGCCGCCCGGAACCACGCGCAGCGGGTTGGTCCGGTCGAGGTCGTCGTCGTCGAAATAGGTGGTGGTCGTCACGCCGGGCAGGGCGGCGAAGTCTTCCATGATATCCACCGGGAACCAGGTGGAGCGGATGGTCTCGAACCCCGGGTAGTCCCGCAGGATGTCGGATGTGACCCGTGCGCAGTTGGCCCAGCCCGCGGCACCATTGGCAGCGAAGGCGGCGATCATCGCATCGGCTGTCTGCTGGGGCACCTCAATGCGCTGCTCCACCACGCGCCAGGCTTCGCGGGCATGGTAGTCGATATAGTGGGTCTCCAGCTGCGGGGTGATGCCGTAGTGCAGATCGTTGCGCTCGGGCGACCAGGGGTGCCACCAGGTGCCCGCCGGATCCCAGATCACGCGCTCCGCGCCGTCGATCAGAACGGCCGTATGGCCACCCTCGCCGGTGCTGTTGCGGATAACCGTCAACAAGGTGACCGACGCGGTCCCGCCATCCGCGTAGCGCGATTGGTTCACCTCGGCGTCACTTGCCCATTCCGACTCCGCCGCGCAGGCCGCCAACAGGGTCAACGCCCCCAGGGCGCCCGCGATACGGAACCTCATGTTGCGCCGGGATCAGCCGTTGATCATGTACAGCAGGATCAGGAAGACGATGATCGAGATCGTTGTCCACTTGGTGATGGCCAGGAACCCGTGGAAGGTCTTTTCCTGCTCGGAAATGTCCATCGAACCGTGCTTGTGCTCTTCTGCCATGGTGTCTCTCCCGTTCGCGTGTCGTCCTTCGACTAGCCGATCCGTGCGTCCGTGTCACGAGGGACGGGGCCGCACACCGCAGCGGGCGGGTCAGTCCGCGACAGCGTGCCACAGGCGCACGCCATCCGGCCGCTCGGTCCAGCGCGCCCGCCCGGTGGCGTGCAAGTGGTTGAGATGCGCCACCGCTTCGACGAGCGCGAGGCCGTAGGTGTCGCTGGTGATCTTCCGCTTGAACAGCAGGCCGAAGCAGTCGGGCGCGGTACGCGGCGCTTCGGCCAGAAACGCTTGCAGCCGGGCCAGCGCCTGGTGGTGGTTGTCGATCAGCTGGTCGAGCCGCTTGGGCAGACCGGTGAACGGCAGCTTGTGACCGGGCAGAACCAGGTGATCCTCGGTCGCATGCGTCGCGAGGCGGGTGCAACTGTCGAGCCAGCCGGACAGGGGGTCCGCCTCGGGCTCGGTGGCGTAAACCCCGATATTGGGGGAAATCGTCGATAGCAGCTGGTCGCCGCCCAGCACGAGGTTGCAATCCGCGCTCCACAGGGTTGCGTGTTCGGGCGCGTGGCCATGGCCGATCCGGACGTGCCAGCGGCGGCTCCCGGCTGTGACGGTGTCGCCCTCCCGGATGCGGGTAAAGCCGAGTGGCATGGGGGCCACGGTATCGGCGAAGTTGAACGGCCGTTCGGCCGCGCGCCTTGCAAGGATCTCGGGGTCCATCCCGGCCCGGCGCCAGAAGGTCAGGGTTTCGGGCGTGGGCCGGTCCTGGGCATCCAGTTGCAGCATCCGGGCCATCAGCCAGGCGGTGCGGGTGGTGATCAGCTCGGCACCATGCTCGGATTGGAACCAGCCCGCGCAGCCCATGTGGTCCGGGTGGTGGTGGGTGACGATCACCCGGCGCACGGGTTTGCCCGCCAGCGGTCCGGCCAGCAGGTCGCCCCAGATCGCGCGGCTCTTGCGGCTGAAAAGTCCCGTATCCACCAGCGTCCAGCCGTCGCCATCGTCCAGTGCGTAGACATTCACATGGTTCAGCACCATTGGCAGGGGCAGACGCATCCACAACACGCCCTCGGCGATCTCGCGGGCGGTGCCGGTGTCCGGCGCGGTCTCGAACGGGGTCCGCAGGGGGCCGAAGGGCATGTTCATCAGGCGACGAGGTCTTCCGGGTCCAGGGCGTAGAGGTCCTTATCCCCCGCAAGGGCCTGGGCGGCAAGGGCGCCGTGTTCGGGCAGAAGCCGCCCGACGAAGAACCGCGCAAGCGCGCTGCGCGGGCCGCGGCCACCCTCGGCAATGGCGGCGGCGAGATGGGCATGCCCGCCCAGCACCCGGGCCGCGGCCATCAGGTACGGCTGTGCCCCGCCGAAGCGGGCATTGAGCCGGGTCTCGGCCACCAGCGCCTCGGTCGTCTCGCGCAGGGTCTCGCAGGCTTGCCAGACCGGCTCGGCCACGTCCGGCAGGCTCCCGCGCGCGGATTCTGCCAGCGCCTCGATCTCGTCCAGCAGGCGGGACATGGCCTCGCCCCCATCGGCGAGCTTGCGGCCCACAAGGTCCATGGCCTGGATGCCATTGGTGCCCTCGTAGATCGCGGTCACCCGCACGTCGCGCAGGTATTGCGCGGCCCCGGTTTCCTCGATCACGCCCATGCCGCCATGGACCTGCAGGCCGAGATCGGCGACCCGGATGCCGGTGTCGGTCCCGTAGGCCTTGCAGATCGGGGTCAGCAGGGCGGCGCGGGCAGCCCAGCTTTCCGCCCCGGTGGCGTGGTGCATGTCGGTGGCCACCGCGGTCGAGAGCGCGATGGCGCGGGCGGCGAAAACCTCGGCGCGCATGGTCATCACCATCCGGCGCACATCCGCATGGGCGAGGATGCTGTCTGCGTCGGCAACCGGGGTCTGGCCCTGTTTACGGTCGCGGGCATGGGCCAGTGCGTGCTGGTAGGCGGCCTCGGCCACGCCGATGCCCTGGACCCCGACGCCGAGCCGCGCGTTGTTCATCATGGTGAACATCGCGCGCATCCCGCCATGCTCCGGCCCCACGAGCCAGCCGGTCGCGCCTTCGTACTGCATCACGGCGGTGGGGCTGCCATGCAGGCCCAGCTTGTGTTCGAGACTGACCACCTTCAGCGCGTTGGCCACCCCCGGATTGCCCGTCGCGTCGGGCAGGTGCCGCGGCACGAGGAACAGGCTGATCCCCTTGGTCCCCGGCGCCCCGTCCGGCAGGCGCGCCAGCACCAGGTGGCAGACATTGCCGGTGAAGTCGTTGTCGCCCCAGCTGATATAGATCTTCTGGCCGGTGATCGCGTAGGTCCCGTCGCCCTTGGGCACCGCCTTCGTGGTCAGTGCGCCCACATCCGAACCCGCCTGCGGTTCGGTCAGGTTCATGGTGCCCACCCAGTCGCCGGAGGTCAGCCGGGGCAGGTAAAGCGCCTTGAGTGCATCGGAGGCATGGGCCTCCAGTGCCTCGATCTGGCCCTGGGTCATCATCGGCGCGATCTGCAGCGAAAGGCAGGCCGAGGACATCATCTCGTTCATGCAAGTGGCCAGTGCCATGGGCAGGCCCATCCCGCCATAGGCCGGGTCGGCCGACATCCCCACCCAGCCGCCAGCGGCGATCGCGCGGTAACCTTCGGCAAAGCCCGGCGAGGTCCGCACCACCCCATTCTCCAGGCGCGCAGGGTGCAGATCGCCCGCGCGCTGCAACGGGGCAAGCTCCCCCTCGCAGAGCTTGGCGGCCTCGGTCAGGATCGCCTCGGTCACGTCCGGCGTGGTCTCGGCGAAACGGTCGGTCGCCTGCACCGCGTCGAAGCCCACCACGTGGTCGAGCAGGAAGCGCAGATCGTTCAGCGGTGCGGTATACGGCATGGTCTCTCCCGAATGGGCAGGGTGTGCGGGCTTGGCAGGGGCGCGGCAGCGGTTTATGCGCTGGTCCCCGAACGGCAGCTTATGGAGCAGGGCCATGACCCTCAAACGGAACGCGACGTCACGGCATGGCTGAAACCGCAAGGACCGAGCGCCTGGGCGCGGATGGGGCGGGCCTTGCACGGGCCGCGGCGCTGTTGCGCGCGGGGAGGCTCGTGGCGTTTCCGACCGAGACGGTCTACGGGCTCGGCGGCGATGCGCGCTCCGACCGGGCGGTGGCGGGTATCTTCGCGGCCAAGGGGCGGCCCAGTTTCAACCCGTTGATCGTCCATGTGCCCGACCTCGCGGCGGCCGGCCGGTTGGTGGACCTGCCTCCGGCGGGATTGGCTCTGGCAGAGGCCTTCTGGCCCGGGGCGCTCACCCTCGTGGCGCCCATGCGCGCGGAGGCAGGGATTTCCCCGCTGGTGACCGCGGGGCTGGAGACGCTGGCCGTAAGGGTGCCCGCGCATTCCGCCGCCCAGGCGCTGCTGCGCGGCTTCGACGGGCCGGTGGCCGCGCCCTCGGCCAATCC
Source organism: Dinoroseobacter sp. PD6 (assembly GCF_028807315.1). Taxonomy (NCBI): domain Bacteria; kingdom Pseudomonadati; phylum Pseudomonadota; class Alphaproteobacteria; order Rhodobacterales; family Roseobacteraceae; genus Dinoroseobacter; species Dinoroseobacter sp. PD6. The sequence continues at coordinate 47,786 of NZ_JARAMN010000004.1, forward strand.
TTCCGGCGGGGTCAGTCCAACCACCGCGGCCCATGTTCTGGACGGGCTCGACGGAAAAATCGCGGCGGTGCTCGATGGGGGCGCCTGCCCGGTGGGGTTGGAGTCGACCATCGTCAGCCTGGCGGGGGAGACCCCGATGCTCCTGCGGCCCGGCGGCGTGACCGCGGAGGCATTGGCGCAGGTTCTGGGCGCACCGATTGCCGAGGGGGCCGGGTCCGCGACCCAGCCCACAGCGCCGGGGCAGCTGGCCTCGCATTACGCGCCCGACGCGCCTGTGCGGCTAAACGCAACCGCGCGCCAGGATGGAGAGGTCTGGCTCGGCTTCGGCCCGGACTGCCCGGGCGACATGAGCCTCTCGGAGAGCGGCGAGCTGGCCGAGGCGGCGGCGCGGCTCTTCGCGGCCCTGCGGGCGATGGATGCCCTGGCCGAAGGGCGCCGGATCGCCGTGGCCCCGGTGCCCCAAACCGGGCTCGGTGCGGCGATCAATGACAGGCTCCGCCGAGCGGCGGCCCCGAGGGCGGAAGGCGAGGACTGAGGCCCCAAACCGGGCCGGCGCGGCAGGTGCGCATTCCGGGCCGATCTGGCCCGTCCCTCAGGCCCGCCCGCCCGTGGCCGACAGCATCAGCGGATCGATCCCCAGCGTGCCGAGCGCCATCTGCCATTTCTGCTCCGCCGCGGCCTCGAACACCAGTTCAGGGGCGGCATCGCAGGTCAGCCAGCCATTGCGCTGCAACTCGTTCTCCAGCTGTCCCGGTCCCCAGCCTGCGTAGCCGAGCGCGAGGAAGCAGCGACGCGGCCCGGTGCCTTGGGACAGATCCTCCAGCACATCAAGCGTTGCCGTCATGCCGAACCGGTCGTCGACCTGCAGGGTGGAGCTGTTGCCGGTATAGTCCCCGGTATGCAGCACGAAGCCCCGCCCGCCCTCGACCGGGCCGCCGTAATGGACCAGCACCTCCGGCGCCTCGGCGGGTGGCGGCGAGATCTGCAACTGTTCCAGCAGATCGCTGAACTTCAATTCCGGCGTGGGCTTGTTGATGATCAGGCCCATGGCGCCGTCATCGGAATGGGCACAGATATAGACGACCGAGTGCTCGAATCGCGGATCTCCCATGCCCGGCATGGCGATGAGGAGCTTTCCACGGAGCCCGTCCTGAGGATGCTGCGCTTGCATAGGGCGAAAATGGGATGGGGCTTTACGGGTTACAATAGGCGGTTTGTCTCACCACACGAAGGCACGCTATCGCCTTTTCGTGATTTCCGTTCCCGGGGCGGGGGGCTAGGATCGCTCGGATGATGAAAGACTGGTTGTTGATTGCCCCGACCCTTTGCGCGCTGGCTTTTGCCGGCCTCCTGCCGCAGCGCGGGGTCGCGCAGGAATTCACGGGGGCGAACCTGGTGCAGGTGGACGTGCTCCCGGGCTGGCGGGAGGCCGATGGCAGCCATTTCGCCGGGATCCGCATCCGGATGCAGCCGGGCTGGAAAACCTATTGGCGCACGCCCGGCGATGGGGGCATCCCGCCGCTCTTCGATCTGGCGGCGTCGGGTAACCTCGCCGGGTTCACGCCGCGCCTGCCCGCGCCGGTAGTATTCGACGTCGATGGGCTGCGGTCGATCGGTTACGTGGACGAGGTGGTCTTTCCGCTCCAGTTGCAAACCGTGCAGGGCGACGCGCCGATCCAGCTCGACGGGGCGCTGCATTTCGGTGTCTGCGAAGAGGTCTGCGTGCCGGTGGAGGTCCGACTGAAGGCGGAGTTGACGGCGCCGGGCCAAAGCAGCGCGATGATCGCGGCGGCACTGGCCCAGGAGCCGAAGCTGCATGCGGGCGCGATCAGCTGTGTCTTTACGCCCACCGAGGACGGGCTGCGTCTGCGGGCGGCGATCGCCGAGCCTGCGCGGCCTGGCGAGGTGGCCGTGATCGAGTTGGCGGACCCGACCCTCTGGGTGTCCCACGCGGAGACCCATCGCGAGGGCGGCCAGTTGATTGCGGATGTAAAGATCTATGCCGCCCATGACGGGCCTGTCCCCATCGACCGCAGCGGGGTGCGGATGACGGTCCTTGCCGAGGGAACGGCTTACGAGCGGCGCGGTTGCGGCGGGTAGCCGGGCCGCGGTGGTGCCGGTGTCTCCGAGAGGTGTTGCGCCGACCTTCGGTCGTCGCCGGGGGCCGGACCTGCGGTCCGGCCTGCCAGCGGCGCGGTTGTTTTGAGGCTCAAGCGGTTGGACGCGTCTCGCCCCTCAGACGGGCGCGACCCCGCAAGCCCAGGATCAGCGCGCTGAGCAACCAGGTTGCAAGCGCGATGGCACAGACCCCGCCCAGGAAGGCGACGAAGGTGGCCATGGGCGCCGAGAGGCCCGCGGGCAGCATGTCCGCCAGCGGGGCAGGCAGAGCTCCGGTGACGGCGGACACCCCGAAGGTGGCTGCGGCCCAGCCGGCGCAGAGGGCCGTGGCCAGGATGGCCGCGCGCCCGGCGCCCCCGGCGCGCAGCGGCGCGCCGAGCGCCCGGCGCAGGGCGGCCAGTTGCCGGCCGATATCCTGCTGCATCGCCATGAAGGCGGGCACGAGGATCAGCACCAGCACCATCCCGAACCCCAATCCGTAGACCAGCGTGATCACCGTGGGCTTGAGGAACTGCGCCTGCTGCGAGCCTTCGTAGAGCAGCGGCGTGAGGCCGAGCACCGTGGTCAGGGTGGTCAGCAACACGGGCCGCAGCCGGTCCACCGTCCCGTCGATGATGGCGGGGACGAGGCCCCGCTCCTTGCCGTATTCGTCGATCGTGCTCACCAGCACGATGGAATCGTTGATGATGATCCCCGCCATGCCGATCAGGCCCACCACCGAGAACATCGACAGCGGCACGTCCCAGACGTAATGCCCCCAGATCGCCCCGATCAACCCGAACGGGATCACCACCATCACCACAGCGGGCCGCGTCCAGCTGGAGAAGATCCAGGCCAGGCACAGGTAGATCCCCACGAGGCAGAGCAGGAAGCCGATGGTGGCGTCGGTCAGGAAGGCGCGCTCCTGCTCCGCGAGGCCGGTCTGAACGTAGTTGACGCCGAATTCTTCCTGGATGCGGGGCAGGTGCTCTTCGATCAGCAGGGTGTTGATCTCGGCGGCCCGGACCGGGTCGTCCTCCGAGATGTCGCCGGTCACCGAGACCACCCGAAGCCCGTTCTCGCGCTGGATGCGGGAGAACCCCTCCTGGCTGCGGACCGAGACGATATCCGCCAGGGGCACATAGGCGCCCGTGGGGGTGCGCAGCAGCATCCGGTCGAGAAAATCCGGACCGATCTCGGCGGCGGGCAGTTCCACCCGGATCGCGCCGGTGCGGGTGCCCACGGGATAGGTCGCCGCCTCGATCCCGTTGAGCCGCGCGCGCAACTCGCGCCCCAGCGCGTCGATGTCGAAGCCCAGCTGGCTGCCCGTGGGGGTCAGATCGAGGATCAGCTCTTGCTTGTCATAGGCCAGGCTGTCCTCCAGCGCCGAGACCTCCGGGTAGATCGCGAGCCGGGTCTTGAGCGCCTCCGCCGCGGCCTTGAGGGTCTCGGTTTCCGCCCCGTAGAACTCCACCGAGATCGCGTCGCCCCCGGGACCGGAACGCCAGCCGCGGAAGCTCAGGGTCTCCAGCATCGGGTGGCGCGGGACGGCGTCCTGCAGGTCCGCAAGGAATGTGAAGGACGAATAGGGGCGCAGGTCGGCGTCGATCAGGTCGATGGCGATGGAGCCCAGCTGGTCGGTATCCTTGCTGTCGGCGCCGGCAAGGCCGCGCCCGGTGGTGCCGCCCACCTCGGTCAGCACGAAGGCCAGCGGATTGAGCCCATGCTCGGCCTCGTAGCGGGCGGCAACCTCGTCCGTGCCTTGCTGGATCAGGCGCATGGCCTCGAACGTGTCTTCGCGGGTCGCGCCGGGCAGCATGGCGAAATTGCCGGTGATCGAGCCGCGCTCGGGCGCGTTGAAGAAGCGCCATGTCACGTCGCCCCGCACGAACAGCGCCGCCTGCGCCAGGAGCAGCACGATGGCCCCGGCAAAGACCGGGTAGCGCGCAGCGATGCAGAAGGCGATCAGGCGGCGGAACAGCACCCGTTTCACCCAGTCAAGGCCCCGGTTCACCTGGCGCGAGGGCCAGTCGTACCAGTGTTCCCTGGCGGAATGGGCCAGCGCATGGGCCATGTGGTTCGGCAGGATCAGGAAACACTCCACCAGGCTGGCCAGCAGCACCGCGATCACCGTGAAGGGAATCGCATAGATCAGGTTGCCGAAACTCCCGCCGATGGCCGTCAGACCGAAGAACGCGATGACCGTGGTGATCGTGGCCGTGAAGACCGGGGGCGCCATGCGGATGGCGGCATTGGCGGCGGCGGTCGGGCCGTCCTCGCCCATGTACCGCGCGCGGTAATCGGCATGCTCGCCCACGACGATGGCGTCATCGACCACGATCCCCAAGGTGATGATCAGCGCAAAGAGCGACACCATGTTCAGGGTGAGCCCGCCGAGATACATCAGCGACATCGCCGCCATCATCGCAACCGGGATGCCGGCGGCAACCCAGAAGGCGGTGCGCGCGTTCAGAAACAGGAACAGCAGACCCACAACAAGTGCGAGGCCCAGCAGCCCGTTATCCACCAGGATGTTCAGGCGGCTGGAGATTTGCTCCGCCCGGGTGCGGATCAGCTCGATCCGGACCCCTGCGGGCAGGTCCCGTTCCAGCGCTTCGGCGACCTCGGCCACCTGGGCCTGGATGGCGATCGCGTCGCCCTCCTCGGAGCGGTCGACGCGGACCGAGATGGCCGGATTCGCGCCGACGAAATAGGCCCGGTCCCGGTCCACGCCGCCGACGAAGATCGTCGCCACATCGCCCACGGTCAGCACGTTGCCGTCCGCATCCGTGCGCAGGGGCAGGGCGGCGAGGTCCTCGGCGCTGCGGGTCTCTGTGCCGGTGCGCACCCGGGCGCTGCCCCCGGCGATGTCGCCGGAAGGGGCGCTGTCCACCGCGCCCGCGATCACGTCGGCGATCTCGCGCAGGGTCAGGTCGTGGCGGATCAGGTCGAGCGTGGCGACCTCCACCAGGGTCTCGGGGGCGGCGATGCCGCGGATCGTGGTGCGGGTCACCCCGGCCTCGAAAAGGCGGGCGACGAATTCGTCTGAGAACCGCGCCAACTGGTCCACACCCACGGGGCCGTGCACCACCACGTCGGTGATCCGGTCGCGCCAGTTGTTGCGCCGGATCACCGGCTCCTCGGCGTCTTCGGGCAGGTCGGTGATCGCATCCATGGCGGCGCGCACATCGTCGGTGGCGCGGCTCATGTCCCAGCCGGGCTCGAACTCCACCGAAATCCTTGCGCTACCTTCGCGGGCGGTGGCGTCGCTTTCGGTCACGCCCTCGACCGCCTGCAGGGCAGGCTCCAGCAGGGACACGATGGCGCGGTCCACATCCTCGGCCCCGGCGCCGTCCCAGCTGACCTGCACGGTGATGTCGTCGACCACCACGTCCGGAAAGAACTGGGTCCGCATCTGGGGGATCACTGCGAAGCCGATGGCCAGCAGCATCAGCAGCAGCAGGTTCGCCGCCGTCCGGTGCCGGGTGAAATAGGTGAGAATTCCGCCCAGAGCGCCCATGTCAGCTGCCCATCCGGCTCTCAAGCCGCGCGACCACGGCGGCCGGCACCTGGTCCTCGGCCAGTTGCGCCACCAGCCGGGCCTTGGCCTCTGCGGGCATCCGGTCATTGCCCTCCACGAAGGCGATCAGGCGCGCGCGGCGGTCCGGGTCGAGGGTGAGCATCTCGGTACTGGCGGCGGTCAACGCCCCCTCCGGCGTGGCCCGGATCGGACGGACCTTGATCCCAGCGCCCAGGACCGGCGCGCGCTCGGTCACCACTTCGCGGCCCGCATGGCCGCCGACGCGCACGATCATCTCGTCGCCCTGACGGCGCAGGATCTCCACCCGGCCGACCTCCAGCCGGTCCTCCGCGCCCAGCAGCAAAACGCTGCCATCGGGGGCCACGGCGGTCGCGGGCAGCACCACCGCGTCCTCCACCGGCGGCTCCGGGGCGGTGACGGTCACGAAATCGCCGGGGCGGAAGGCGGGCGCGTCGTCCAGACGGGCGAAGAGCAGCCGGCCGGTCTGCCCCTCGCCGACCCGTGCCGCGGCGCGGTTGAGCTGCGCCGTGGCGCGGATCGCCTCCCCCAGCACCTCGAGCGTGACCTCCACCTCGGTGTCCCGCAACCGCCCGCTGTCGTCCAACAGGCGCAGGTACTGGGTGGCGGAGGTGCGGAAGGCCACTTCCAGCGCCGTGGGGTCGATCAGATCGGCCAGTTTCTCGTTCGCCGCCACGCGCCCGCCGATCACGGCGGCAGTGCCGCTGAGCGTGCCGTCGAAGGCCGCCGTCAGGGTGGTATCCTCCAGGTCGCGGGCGGCCTCGGCCACCTCGATCTCGCGCCGGGCGATCTGGGTCCGGGCCTGGTCGATCCGGGCCTCCACCGCGGCCAGTGCCGTGCGGCGCGACAGCAGTGATTGCAGGGCGGCGGCCTCGGCCAGTTCGGCCCCCTCCACATTGGCTTCGGTCCCGACGCCGCGGGCCAGAAGGTCGCGTTGCCGCGCCAGCGCCCGCCGCTGCAGGTCCAGCTGCGCCTGTGCCGCGGCGACGTCATCGGTCGCCAGCACCAAAGAGCGTTCCGCATCCGCCAGCGTCGCGCGCGCCTCGGCCAGGTCGTTGCGCGCCTTCTGCAAGGCGGTGTCCGCATCCGCCGGGTCGATCTGGGCCAGAACCTCGCCCGCCGCCACGCGCCCGCCCTCTTCGAACGAGGGGTGCAGGGCGGTGATCACGCCGCCGCTGGAGGCGCGCAGCTCCAGGGTGCGGCGGCTGCGGATTTCTCCGAAAACGGTCAGGACCGGGGTGACGACCTCCGGCTCCAGGGTCATCACGCTTGCGGCATAGACCCGCTCGCGGGCCGTGCTGCTCGCCGGGGCATCGGCATTGCGCGCGGTGATCGCATCGGACAGGATCAGCCCGCCCAGCCCCAGAAGCCCCAATGTCAGGGACAGAAGCACAAGGCCCACAAGGCTGCGGGTCAGGAATCGCATGGCTAGGGGTCTCCGGGCTATGAGCGGACCTGCTCTGTATAGCGTAAGAGATAATCGTTTCCGGCGCAGAAAAAAGTCAAACTCGCGTAGGTGTTAGCCCAAGAGCGCCAGCATCCCGTAAAGCGTCGCGATCCCGCAGATGATCGAGAGCAGGACATTCCGGCTCAGCACCCCGACCGCGAGGGTGACGACGGCGGCTGAAATGCGGGCGGGCTCGGCCTCCCCGCCCGTGGCGGCGGGCCAGACCACCAGCGGCGCGATCAGGGCCGGGAACACCGCGACCGAGGTGTAGCGCAGGTGCCGCAACAGCCATTCCGGCAATTCCCGGTCGCCGATCAGACCGAGGAAGGAATAGCGGATCAGGAAAGTCCCGATCCCAAGCAGCACGATCAGCCCCCAGAGCGTGACGGGCGAGATGTCGATCATCGGGCAGCCTCCCGGCGGCGGGTCTGCCACAGCTCCACCCGGGCGCCGACGAGCATCGCGCAGCCCGCCGCAAAGATGGTGCCCAGGCTGAAGGGCAGGCCGACAAAGGCCAGCGCCAGAACGGTCGCGGTGAAGGCCGCGACCACATGGGCCAGGCTGGTCAGGGCCGGGGCCACCAGCGCGAGGAAGGTGATCGGCAGGGCGAAATCCAGCGCCATTTCCGGCGGTATCCGCGCCCCCAGGACCGCCCCGGTCCAGGTCGCGGGGTACCAGCACAGGCAGATCAGCGAGGCCGCGCCGAGATGGAAGGCGAACCGCTCCCGCAGGGGCAATGCGGGGTCGTTCTCGAACCGGGCGACAGAGACGGCATAGGTCTGATCCACCAGAAAATAGGCGCAAATCGCCTTCTGCCAGACGGGCAGGGGGCCGAGATGCGGCGCGATCGACGCGGAATAGAGCGCCATGCGCAGGTTCACCGCCAGGGCCGAGGCCAGCACGATGATCACCGGGGCGTTCTCGCTCAGAAGCTGCACGGCCGTGAACTGCGCGGCCCCCGCGATCACCAGGAGGCTGAATCCCATCACCTCGGCGATGTTCAGCCCCGCCTCGGTGGCGACCACACCGAAGAGCATGCCGAAGGGCACGGTCACGAGCAGAAAGGGCGCGCCTTGGCGCAGGCCCTGGAGATAGAGGCTGGACATGGGATCACCGTGTTGCCGATACCGGCGCCTGCTAGACCACCGGCGCGGCCGGGGCAAGCGCGCTCACTCGAAGGTCTTGGTCACCCGCCCCAGCAGCATGAAGGCGCGCGCCGAGCGGGTATCGGCGAGCTTGATGATCTCTTCATCCGTGGCATGGGCCGCGAAGGCCGAAAACGTCCGGTCGAAATGGCGCAGGAAATGGTGGACCGTGTCGCGAAAGATCGGGTCGGACTTCATCCGCGCGGAACTCAGCGCGAGGCAGGACCGGTCCCGGATGCCCCCCAGGGCCGCGACCGTCCGCCCGCGCTCGCCCTCGGCGAAGCGGCGCCAGGCATCGGGCTTGGCCCGATCCGGGGTCAGGTCGTCCATGTAGATCCCGTCCTCGGACAACAGGGTCAGCACATCCTGCGCCGACCGAATCAGCTTGCCCGCATCCCGATCCTCCAGCGCGCGGCGCAGGGCGCGAAAGCCTTCCTTGTCCTCCGTGGTCTCGGGGAAATTCGCCGCGCGGATGAATTCGGACACGGAAATCGGCTCCCGCAGGTCCTCCGGCGTGTCGAAGCCGAGCGATGGCTGCGTCTCGCGCGGCAGGCGCTTGACCTGCGGCTCGGCGAGGGCGGCCTTGCTCTCGGAGGATTGCGCCGGGCCGGTCCGCGCACTGGCGAAGGTCACCAATGCGGTCTCGGTCTGCTTGGCGGTCTGGGCGATCTGGTCGATCTTCTGGGCGACCGTCGGCGGCATGGCGCCCTGACTGCGGGCCTGCTGCACCACGGTTTCGCGCATGGCGGCAATGGCCCCCTGCAGCCGGTCGGCCTCGTCGCGCATGATCCGCGCCGTGCGCGCCACGGAGGCCGCCACCCAGATCAGCGCGATGGGCAGGAACACCGCCAACAGGATCATCACGATCCCCAGCGCCCCGGCCCCGGTGGCGGCGATGCTTGCGCCGAGGTCGAGCACGAAGAACAGGATCAGCACCATCACCAGCCAGACCAGGCTGAGCCCCAGCGCGATGATCTCGATCGCGGTGATCCCGTGGCGGGCGCCAGGCATGCCGAACCCGCCAAGGTCCTGACCGGTCCCTTTCGACTGCTGCGCCATGCTCGTTTCCGTTTTTTGTGCCGTCGCGGTTACTTGTACGCGATCTCGAGGATTTCGTAAGACTTCGTGCCGCCCGGGGTGCGGACCTCGACGCTGTCGCCTTCCTCCTTGCCGATCAGGGCGCGGGCGATGGGCGATTTGAGGTTCAGCAGGCCCTTTTCGATATCGGCCTCCGCCTCCCCCACGATCTGGTAGGTCTTCTCCTCGTCCGTGTCCTCGTCGACGATGGTCACGGTGGCGCCGAACTTGACCGCGCCCGACAGGGTCGCGGGGTCAATCACTTGTGCGCGCGACAACAGCGCCTCCAACTCCTTCACCCGCCCTTCGATAAAGCTCTGCTTTTCGCGCGCGGCGTGGTACTCGGCATTCTCGGACAGGTCACCATGCTCGCGCGCCTCGGCAATCGCCCGGATCACGGCGGGGCGCTCCACGCTCTTGAGCTGTTTCAGCTCCGTATCCAACGCCGAATGACCCCGGCGGGTCATGGGGATTTTTTCCATGGGTCTTTCCTGAGAATTCGAGTCGAAACCTGAAACAAGAACCATAATCATGCCCCGCGCCCACGCAAGGCCGGTTTGCAGGGCGTGTTCCCACGTCAGAATTCGTTGCAGCGCAGCGTCACAATTGACCCTTCCGGACGCGCCCGCTATCTCGTGGCGCAATATTATTTCAATCCCCCTCGGGGCTAGCCAGTGTGAGAGCGAATGACCCAGATCGAGCGTGAAGCGATGGAATACGACGTGGTGATCGTCGGAGCGGGCCCGGCGGGCCTGTCGGCGGCGATCCGTCTGAAACAGCTGGACGCGGATCTGAACGTCGTCGTGCTGGAAAAAGGCTCAGAGGTCGGCGCGCATATCCTGTCCGGCGCGGTGCTGGATCCCGTCGGTCTCGATGCGCTGCTTCCTGACTGGAAGGACCGCGGCGCGCCCATCACCGTGCCCGTGCGCGAGGACAAGTTCTACATGCTGGGCGAGGCGGGCGCGATGCGCATCCCGACCTTCCCCATGCCGCCGCTGATGAACAACCACGGCAACTACATCGTCTCGATGGGTAATGTCTGTCGCTGGATGGCCGAGCAGGCCGAGGAAATGGGCGTCGAGATCTTCCCCGGCATGTCCTGCTCGGAGCTGGTTTACGGCGAGAACGGCGAAGTCAAAGGCGTGGTCGCCGGCGAGTTCGGCAAGAACCCCGACGGCACGCCCGGCGACAGCTACGAGCCGGGCATGGAGCTGCACGGCAAATACGTGATGCTGGGCGAAGGCGTGCGCGGATCGCTCAGCAAGCAGGTGATCGAGAAATACGACCTGTCCATGGGCCGCGAGCCGCAGAAATACGGCCTTGGCATGAAGGAGATTTGGGAGATCGACCCCGAGAAGCACCGAGAAGGCAGGGTCGTGCACACCATGGGCTGGCCTCTGGGCAAGAACGCGGGCGGCGGGTCGTTCATCTATCACCTGGACAACAACCAGGTCTATGTGGGCTTCGTGGTGCACCTGAACTACGAAAACCCGTACCTGTTCCCCTACATGGAATTCCAGCGGTTCAAACACCACCCGATGGTGGCCGAGCTGCTCAAGGGCGGCAAGCGGGTGGCCTACGGCGCGCGCGCGATCTCCGAGGGTGGGTACCAGTCCATGCCCAAGGCCTGCTTTCCGGGCGGGGTGCTGCTGGGCTGTTCCGTGGGGCTGGTGAACGTGCCGCGGATCAAAGGCAACCACAACGCGATTTTGTCGGGCAAGGCGGCGGCGGAGGCGGCCCATGCCGCGCTGGCGGCGGGCCGGTCCGGCGATACCCTGAAGGAATACGAGGGCGAGTTGCGCTATGGCCCGGTGGGCCAGGACCTCAAGAAGGTGCGCAACGTCAAGCCGCTTTGGTCGAAATACGGGCTGACGGCATCCCTGACCCTGGGCGGGCTCGACATGTGGACCAACACGCTGGGCTTTTCCCTGTTCGGGACGGTCAAGCACGGCAAGACCGACGCCGAGGCCACCGGCAAGGCGGCCAGGTTCACGCCCATCGACTACCCGAAACCCGATGGCGTGCTGTCCTTCGACCGGCTGACCAACGTGGCCTATTCCTTCACCAACCACGAAGAGGCGCAGCCCGCGCACCTGACCCTGAAGGATGCCAGCATTCCCGTGGGCAAGAACCTGCCCGACTACGCCGGCCCCTCGGCGCGCTATTGCCCGGCGGGGGTCTACGAGTTCGTCCGCGAAGAGGGCAAGCCGACCCGGTTCGTCATCAACTTCCAGAACTGCGTCCACTGCAAGACCTGCGATATCAAGGACCCCGCCCAGAACATCGTCTGGACCACCCCCCAGGGCGGAGACGGCCCCAACTACCCGAACATGTGAGCCCAAGGCGCCCGCTGCGGTGCCTGTGCCTCGTGATGATGCCGTGACGATCCCGTGATCCGCCCCTGTCGCGCCCGGCAGGGGCGGTTGCGCGGATGGACAGTGCTGCGCCGCGCCGCTACGCTTTGGCGTATCTCCCTTCCCCATTGAAAGGCGCAGTCATGGATAGAAAGGCGAAACGCACACTCGGATGGGTTCTGGCCGCGGCCCTTGCGCTGCCCCTCGCCCCGCCGGTCCAGGCCGCGCCCGATGGGGTTGCGGGCGCCTATCTCGCGGGTCGGGCTGCGAGCCTGAACAGCGATTATCGCGATGCTGCCCGCTACTACGCCCGCGCCCTGATGCGTGACCGGGCGAACCCGGCGCTGATGGAAAGCGCCGCGATTGCCTTTCTCGCCCTGGGTGACCAGGCCAGCGCCTATCCCATCGCCCTGAAACTGGCCGAGGGGTATCCGACCAACCAGATCGCCAACCTGATCCTCGCGGCCGATGTGCTTGGCCCCGATGGCAGCCTCGACATGGATGTGCCCAGCGTCGGCCCCGTGGGCGACCTGCTGGTCGCGGGGTGGCGCGCGCTCGACCGGGGACGGCCCGCCGAGGCGCTCGCCGCCTTCGACGAGATGATCGACGACCCCCGCACCCGTGCCTTCGGGATCTACCACAAGGCCATGGCGCTCGCGCAGGTGGGCGATTTCGAAGGTGCCGATGCGCTTTTCCTCGAAGACGGCAGCATCGCCGCAAGCCTCTCGGGCCGCGCGATCATCGCCCACGCCCAGGTACTGGCCCAGCTCGACCGCGCCGACGAGGCCCGCACCCTGATCGAGACCCGGATCGGCGCGGACGACCCGCGCGGGGCCGCTATCCTCGACGCGCTCGACGCAGGCACCCTGGTCTTCGACGTGGTGCCGGACCCCGCCGCGGGCTATGCCGAGACCTTCTTCACCGTGGCGATCGCGCTGAACGGTCAGGCGGCGGATGCCTTCACACTGCTCTATGCGCGCCTCGCCCAGATCCTTGCGCCGGAACATATCGACGCGCTCCTGCTGACCGCGAGCCTGCTGGAAGACCTGGAACAGTTCGATCTGGCCAACCAGGTCTATGACAAGGTCCCCCGTGACAGCCCCGCCTTCCTGACCGCCGAGATCGGCCGCGCCAACGTGCTGCGCGAGGCGGGCAAGGCCGACGCCGCGATCGAGGTGCTGACCCAGCTGGTCGAAACCCATGGCGACGTGGCCCGGGTTCATGCGGCGCTCGCCGACACCCACCGCCGGATGGAGAATTTCGCCGAAGCCGCCGAGGCCTATGATGCCGCCATCGCCATCGCCGAAGCCCAGGGCCAGGACGACTGGGTGCTCTACTACGCCCGCGGCATCGCCCATGAACGGATCGGCGACTGGGACGAGGCGGAGGTCGACCTGCGCCGCGCGCTGGAACTCAATCCGGGCCAGCCCATGGTGCTGAATTATCTCGGCTATTCCTTCGTCGAGATGGGCGAGAACATGGACGAAGCCCTCGCCATGATCGAAGAAGCCGTCGCCGCCCGGCCCGACAATGGCTATATCACCGACAGCCTCGGCTGGGTGCTCTACCGGATGGAACGCTACGAGGAGGCCGTGCCGCTGATGGAACGCGCCGTCGCGCTCGAGCCGCTCGACCCGATCATCAACGACCACCTGGGCGACGTCTACTACGCCGTGAACCGCAAGCGTGAGGCGGAGTTCCAGTGGAAGCGCGCCCTGTCCTTCGATCCCGAGGAAGAAGACGCCGAGCGTATCCGCCGCAAACTGCAGGTCGGGCTCGATGCGGTGCTGATCGAAGAGGGGGCCGACCCCATCCATGTCGCCACCGACTGAGGGGCGCGCCCCGGGGTCGCGACCGATCGCGGGCTTTGCCCCGGCGAAGATCAACCTGACCCTGCATGTCACCGGGCAGCGTGAAGATGGCTATCACCTGCTCGACAGCCTCGTGGTCTTCGCCGATATCGGCGACCGGCTGGTGCTCGACCCCGACGCGGCCCTCGGGCTGACCGTGTCGGGCCCGCGCGCGGCGGGCGTGCCCACGGGGCCCGAAAACCTGATCCTGAAGGCCGCGGCCCATCTCGGGGCGGCGCGCGGTGCGATCCATCTGGAAAAACACCTGCCCGCGGCGGCGGGGATCGGTGGCGGGTCCTCCGATGCCGCGACCGCGCTCCGGGTCCATGCGCAGGCGATGGGCTGCGCGCTGCCCGATGATGGCGCGGCCCTGGGCGCCGACGTGCCCGTCTGCCTGCGAGGGCAGGCGACCCGCATGTCCGGCATCGGCGAAGCGCTCACCCCCGTGGCGGGCCTGCCGCCGCTGCCCGCGGTGCTGGTCAACCCTGGCGTGGACGTGCCGACCCCGGCCGTGTTCAGGGGCCTGCGTCAAAAGGAAAATCCGCCCATGCCCGCCGACCTGCCCGGCTTTGCAACGCCGACCGATTGCGCCCGATGGCTCGCCACCCAGCGCAACGACCTGGAGCCGCCCGCCCGCGCCGCGGCCCCCGTGATCGACAGCGTTCTGGCGGAGATCGCGGGCGATCCGGACTGCCTGCTGGCCCGGATGTCCGGCTCCGGCGCGACCTGTTTCGGTCTCTTCGAAACCCCTGCACAGGCGCAGGCGGCGGCGGAAACCCTCTCAACCCGGCACCCGGACTGGTGGGTCGCGCCGACCTTGCTCAGGTGACCCGCGCCACCACGTAATCGGCCAGATCGCGCAGCATGTCGGTCAACGGATGGGGCGCCACCGCCTCCAGCGCGGCCTTGGCCTGGGCGGCATAGGCCACCGCATCGGCCCGGGTCGCCGCCATCGCGCCGTGCCGGTCCAGAAGCGCGAGCGCATGCTCAAGATCCCCGTCGCGCTGGTCGCCCTTCTCGATCACCCGGCTCCAGAAGGCGCGCTCTTCCGCATCCGCCTTGGCCACCGCCTTGATCACCGGCAGGGTCAGCTTCCGCTCCCGGAAATCGTCGCCGATATTCTTGCCGGTCTTGGCACTGTCCCCGCCGTAGTCCAGCAGGTCGTCGACGATCTGGAACGCGATGCCCAACGCATCGCCATAGGTGAAGAGCGCGCGCACCTGCGCCTCGTCGGCGCCCGCGATCACGCCCCCCACCTCGGTGGCCGCCGAGAACAGCGCCGCGGTCTTGCCCCGCACCACCTTGAGGTAGATGTCCTCGTCCGTCGCCAGGTCCTGCGCCGCCGACAGTTGCAGCACCTCGCCCTCGGCAATCGTCGCGGCCGCGTTCGCCAGGATGTCCAGAACCCGCAGGGAGCCGGTCTCGACCATCAACTGGAAGGACCGCGCGAACAGGTAATCGCCCACCAGCACGCTCGACTGGTTGTCCCACAAAAGGTTCGCCGTGGGCCGCCCGCGCCGCTGGTTGCTCTCGTCCACCACGTCGTCATGGAGCAGCGTCGCGGTGTGAATGAACTCCACCGTCGCCGCGAGATGCACATGGTAAGGCCCGGTGTAGCCGCAGAGCCGCGCGGTCGCCAGCGTCAGCATCGGGCGCAGCCGCTTGCCGCCGGCCTCGACCAGATGCGCTGTCACCTCGGGGATGCGCGGCGCGTGTTCCGAGGCCATCCGCTCCCGGATCAGCACGTTCACCGCGTCCATGTCTTCGGCCAGGTGGGTCGCGAGGCGCTCATGCGGTTTGGTTGCGGCAGGGGTATCCAAGCTCATCACGGCTCCGTCAATCGGCTCGACATCCGAGCCCGGCTACTCTTATCTCGCTAACATGAGAGAGCTTCTGCGCACCAACGATCCCACGATCATCGCCTATGCCTCCGCTCTGCTGCAAGGCGAGGGTATAGACTGCTTCCAGATGGACGTCCACATGAGCGTCCTCGAAGGATCCATCGGCGTATTGCCGCGGCGCCTGATGGTGCGGCAGCGCGACATGTTCCGCGCCCGGGCGGTGATGATCGACAACGACATCCCCATCAGCGAGGACCGGTCCGCGTGATGCCCTCGGCCTGCGTTGAGACCTCGCTCGACGGGTTCCTCGGCGGACGGCTGGTGCTCGAACAACCCTTGCAGGGCTACCGCGCGGGGACCGACCCGGTGCTTCTGGCCGCCTCGGTGCCCGCGCGGGCCGGGCAAAGCTGCCTCGATCTGGGCTGCGGTGTCGGTGCGGTGGCCCTGTGCCTGATGGCGCGCACGGGGGCGGCCTGCACGGGGGTCGAGCTGCAACCGGGCTACGCCGCCCTGGCGCGCGCCAACGCGTCCCGCAACGACCTGCCCCTGGAGGTGATCGAGGGCGACGCGACCGACCTGCCGCCCGACCTGCGGCAGCGCAGCTTTGACCACGTGTTCTTCAACCCGCCCTATTTCGCCGCCGAGGCCAGTACCGCACCGGCCGATGCGGGCCGCGATCTTGCCCTGCGGGACAGGGGGGATCTGACCGACTGGCTGGCTGCGGCAGTCCGTCGCACCAGGCCCCGGGGCACGGTCACCCTGATCGCCCGGACCGACCGGCTGCCCGAGGTCATGGCGGCGGTACCCCGCGTGCTTGGCTCGCTGCGATTGCAACCTCTGGTTGCGCGCGCGGGCCGTCCGGCCAAGCGCTTTGTTTTGCAGGGCATCAAGGAGGGCCGCGCCCCCTTCACCCTGCGTGCGCCGCTGGTGCTCCATGACGGATCGCGGCACCTGCGCGATGGCGAGGACGGCTCGGACATCGCCCGGCACCTACTGCGCGAGGGTGGCGCGCTGTCGCTCTCCGACCCGGCCTGCTGACAGTTCGATACAAAATCGCGCACCTGTTTCTCGTGACACGACTCGGCATCTGTGCTGCACTTCGCATACTGTCCACGTCAACAAGGAGGACGCCCATGACCGTGAGTTCGCATCTCGAGGAACTCCGCCGGAAACACCAATCGCTTTCCGCTCGTGTGGATGACGCGCAACGCAGCGCCGCAACAGACAGTCTGACGATTGCCTCGCTCAAGAAGCAGAAGCTACGTCTCAAGGAAGAGATCGAGCGTCTGCAAGCGAACTGACCCTTCCCCCTTAGCCTGCGGTTCGGTCCAGCACCGGGCCGCAGTTTCCCGGCCGACCCTCAGGTGCCCACATCGCCCGCGTCGATGAAGCTCATCTGCCGGTCATGGGCCGCAAACTCCCCCACATTATCGAACAGCCAGGACAGGAACGCCTGAACCTGGGGCTTTTGCTCCGCGCCCGCCGGGCAGAGCACCCGGTAATGGGCCCTGGTGGTCAGGGCCGTGGGAAACGGGATCACCAGCCGCCCGTCCTGCAGCGCCTTGGTTGTCAATGATATCCGGCCCAGGATCGCTCCGCCCCCGGTCTCGGCCGCATCGATCGCATGGTCGGCCTGGCTGAATTGCGGCGTCAACTCCGGCGGATCGGCAACGCCCATGGCACGGAACCACGCGGCCCAGTCGCAGGGCGGGCGCACGAAATCCAGGTTGCCGTCATCCAGAAGCCGCAGCTTCAGCAAGTCCGCAGGAACGCGCAGCCGCTCCGCCAGATGCGGCGCCACCATCGGTGCCAACCACTCGCGCACCAACACCCGGCTGTAGACTCCCGCGTCGTCACCGCCCATCCCGAATCGGATCGCGAGATCCACGTCGTCCCGGTCGAAATCCACCAGTCGCAGGCTGGCGGAAAACCGCAGCTCGATATCCGGGTGCTTCTGGGCGAAATCGAACAGCCGCGGCGCCAGCCACTTCGCCGTGAACGCAGGTCCCGCCGTCACTGTCAGCGTCCTTGCGTCCAGGCTCCGCCGCGTCGCCATCCAGGCCCGCCGCAGCGCATCGAACCCGTCCGCGGCCCCGGGGGCCAGCGCCTTGCCCGCCTCGGTCAACTCC
Source organism: Dinoroseobacter sp. PD6 (assembly GCF_028807315.1). Classification (NCBI taxonomy): domain Bacteria; kingdom Pseudomonadati; phylum Pseudomonadota; class Alphaproteobacteria; order Rhodobacterales; family Roseobacteraceae; genus Dinoroseobacter; species Dinoroseobacter sp. PD6. The sequence continues at coordinate 65,285 of NZ_JARAMN010000004.1, forward strand.
ACCGCCCGGTTCAGCCGCCGAAAGAGCGGCGCGCCCAGATGCTCCTCCAGCCCCTTGATCTGAAAACTCAGGGCGGCAGGCGTGACGTTCAACTCCGCCGCCGCCTTGGCGAAACTCATATGCCGCGCGGCGGCGTCGAAGGCGCGCAGGGCGGTCAGCGGGGGGAGGCGATCATGCATTCCACATAAGTATACCTTAACCGAGGCCGGGAAAAGTCTCGTTTGTCACCACCAATGCAGGCGCTCATATTCAGGACAGTTCAGAAATTCATACAAGGACATGCCCGATGACCCATGCCACCGCTACCCTGACGACCCAAGCCGCCATCGCCCGTGGGCGCCAGGCCCGCTCCGCCGCTTTCGCCCGTCTTTTGGCGTGGGCCAACCCGTTTCATGCCGCTCGTCCCGCCATGGAGGTTACGGCATGAAAATGGGCCGGTCCCGCGCGCGGGGACCGGCCCAACCCTAACGCGCAAACGCGCTCAGACGAAGAACTGCGCCCCGTTTGCCGAGATCGTCGAGCCCGAGATGAAGCCCGCGTCATCGGAGGCCAGGAACGCCACGCAGCGCGCGATCTCCTCGGGCTCGCCCAGACGGCCCACCGGGATGCCCGCAATGATCGACTCGCGCACCTTCTCGGGGATCGCCATGACCATTTCCGTGGCGATATAGCCCGGGCAGACCGCATTGGCGGTGATCCCGGCGCGCGCGCCTTCCTGGGCCAGGGACTTCACGATGCCCAGATCGCCCGCCTTGGTCGCGGCATAGTTCACCTGGGCGAACTGGCCCTTCTGGCCGTTGATCGACGAGATCACGATGATCCGGCCGAACTTGCGCTCGCGCATGCCGGGCCAGACCGGGTGGATCGTGTTGAACACGCCGGTCAGGTTGGTGTCGATGACCTCGTGCCACTGCTCGGGAGTCATCTTGTGGAACGGCGCGTCGCGGGTGATGCCCGCATTGGCGACGACAACCTCGATCGGGCCGAGATCGGCTTCGACCTGGGCGATGCCGGCCTTGCTCGACTCGTAGTCGGCCACGTTCCACTTGTAGGTCTTGATCCCCGTGGCTTCGGTGAAGGCCGCGGCCTTCTCGTCATTGCCCGCATAGGTGGCGGCCACGGTATAACCGTCCGCCTTCAGTTTCTTGGAAATCGCTTCGCCAATGCCACGCGAGCCACCGGTCACTAGTGCAACACGTCCCATGATATGTCCTCCTCGAGGTCAGTTTTTTGTCCGGCCGGGACGGGTGCGTTCAGGATCCCGCCGGAAGGGGGGGTGGCCCGTCGGGCCACCCGGGATCAGGTCAGGGGCGCTCGACGCAGAGCGCCACGCCCATGCCGCCGCCGATGCACAGCGTGGCAAGGCCCTTCTTGGCATCCCGCCGCTGCATTTCGAACAGCAGGGTGTTGAGAACCCGCGCGCCGGAGGCGCCGATCGGGTGACCGATGGCGATGGCGCCGCCGTTCACGTTCACGATCGCCGGATCCCAGCCCATGTCCTTGTTCACGGCACAGGCCTGCGCGGCGAAGGCTTCGTTGGCTTCCACCAGGTCCAGGTCGTCGACCTTCCACCCGGCCTTCTCCAGCGCCTTGCGCGAGGCATAGATCGGCCCGACGCCCATGATCGACGGGTCGAGCCCGGCGGTGGCATAGGACGCGATGCGCGCCATCGGGGTGATCCCGCGCTTCTCGGCATTCTCCGCCGACATCAGCAGCACGCCGGCCGCGCCGTCGTTCAGCCCCGACGCATTGGCCGCCGTGACCGAGCCGTCCTTGGTGAAGGCCGGGCGCAGTTTCTGCATGGCCTCCATGGTCGCGCCGTGGCGGATGTACTCGTCCTTGTCCACGACGATGTCGCCCTTGCGGGTCTTGATGGTGAAGGCCACCACCTCGTCATCGAACTTGCCGGCCTTCTGGGCGGCCTCGGCCTTGTTCTGGCTGGCGACGGCGAACTCGTCCTGCATCTCGCGGCTGATCTGCCACTTCTCGGCGACGTTTTCGGCGGTCTGGCCCATGTGGTAGCCGTTGAACGCGTCCCAGAGGCCGTCGCGAATCATCGAGTCGATGAACTTCATGTCGCCCATCTTCTGGCCCGCGCGCAGGTTGGCCACGTGGGGGCTGAGCGTCATGTTTTCCTGGCCGCCGGCGCAGACAATCTCCGCATCGCCGAGCTGGATGTGCTGGGCGCCCAAGGCGACGGCGCGCAGGCCCGAGCCGCACACCTGGTTGAGACCCCAGGCCGCGCTTTCCTGCGGCAGGCCTGCGTTGATATGCGCCTGGCGCGCCGGGTTCTGGCCCTGGCCGCCGGTCAACACCTGGCCGAGGATGGTCTCGGAGACTTCTCCCTTCTCGATCCCGGCGCGCGCCACCAGCGCTTCGAGCACGGCGGAGCCCAGGTCATGGGCAGGCGTGTTGGCAAAGGATCCGCCGAAGCTGCCGACGGCAGTACGCGCGGCGGATGCGATTACGACATTTGTCATCTGTAAAGGTCCCTCTTTGGTCTTCCAGGCGCCCGGTTTCGGCCGGCTGCTTGCGGTGCATGACGGAGCGTCCACACTGCTCTAGTGGAGGAACGTGCCTGCGGGCACCTGACATCGTGTCTCACTGGCGCGGAACGGTCCCGCGGCGCGCGATGGGGGATCCGCGCGTCGTGGGCCGAGAAGCGGCTTGCTTACAAGGGGTTGGCTGTCGCGGCGGGCCGCGTTTGCCCGCATTGCGCGGGGTGCGGTGCCCATGCGGTCCGTGCAAGCCCGCCTTGCAGCGGGCTGTGCCGGGTCTGTGTGCTGCCCGTTTTCAGGCTCAGGCGCGCAGGCGCTGGGGCTGGTCCAGCCAGGCGGGTTTGGTGCTGGGCGCGGCGAAAAGATAACCTTGCATGCAGTCGATCCCGGCCGCGGTCAGGAAGGCCGCGTCGGCAGCGTTCTCCACCGATTCCGCGACCGTGAACATGTCGAAATGTCCGGCCACGGAGATCAGCGCCTGGGTCAGGACCTGGTTGTCCGCACTCAGGGAGATGTTGCGGATGAACTTGCCGTCGATCTTGAGGATGTCGAAGAAGAAGTCCCGCAGATAGGCAAAGGACGTGTGCCCGGCCCCGAAATCATCCAGCGCGAAGGTGATGCCCTTGCGCTGCAGATCGCGCATGAACACGGTCACGATCTCGGGGATGGTCATCGCGGACTGCTCGGTGATCTCCAGGATCAGCCGCTCGGCGATGGTCGGGTCCTTGGCGAGGCCCCGTTCCAGGGTCTCGGTCCATTCCGGATACCCGATGGAGCGCGCGGACATGTTGATCCCCAGCCGCAAGGTCGGCACAAGGCGCAGCGCCTCCAACCCCCGCTCCAGCGCGAGGCAGTCGATCTGTCGGCCAAGCTCCATTTCCTCGACCACGGTGATGAAGTCCTTTGCGGGAATGAGCCGCCCACTGTCATCATGGATGCGGATCAACCCCTCCTGGTAGGCGACCTTGTTCTGCCGTCCGGCCTGCATGATCGGCTGGAAGGCCAGAAGGGCGTTCTTGTGGTTGACGGCCTGTTTCACTAGGGCGATGACGGACTTGTCCCGCTGGGCCACCGCTTCGGCAAGGGGCGTGTTCTGGGGGTTGCGATTCCGGGGTCCGGGGCGTTTCGGCGGTTGCTTCGGCGGCATGGGCAGCTCCAATCGTTACGGGGCGATCCTTGCGCATGAGTCCTTAATTCGCCATGAATCTTCCCGGTTTGTTCCAAATTCAGTTCAAATGCCGCAGATCGGGAGGACAGGATGGCGGAGCGTTGTGGATGGTGCGGGCAGGACCCGCTCTATGTGGCCTATCACGACACCGAATGGGGCGTGCCCGACCGCGACCCCCGGGCCCTGTGGGAGAAACTGGTGCTCGACGGGTTCCAGGCGGGCCTGAGCTGGATCACGATCCTGCGCAAGCGCGAGGCGTTCCGCGCCGCCTTCGCCGGGTTCGACCCCGAGGTGATCGCGGGCTGGGGCCCGGCGGAGGTGGAGCGCCTGCTGCAAGACCCCGGCATCGTCCGGCACCGGGGCAAGATCGAGGCGACGATCACCAATGCCCAAGCCTATCTCGGGATCGAAGCCGCGCAGGGCTTCTCGCCCTACCTGTGGGGCTTCGTCGGCGACGCGCCGCTGCAGAACCGCTGGCAAAGCCTTGCGGAGGTGCCCGCCCAGACCGATATCTCCCGCGCGCTGTCGCGCGACCTGAAGGCGCGCGGCTTCAAGTTCTGCGGGCCGACCATCGTCTATGCCTTCATGCAGGCGACGGGCATGGTCAACGACCACCTGGTCACCTGCCCCTCCCACGCCCGCGTGGCGCGCCTCGCCTAGCTGTCCGCGCCGATCAGGGCCGTGACGATCGCCTTGGCCGAGGGCGTGTCCCACTCCGCCTCCCCGGTCATGCGGGCGATCTCCCGCCCGTCGCGATCGAGAATCACCGTGGTCGGCAGGCCCGGCACCTCCATCTCGCGGGCGATGCCCTGCTTGATGTCGCGGTACTGGGGGAGCGTCTGCAAGGCCGTGTCCTCGAAGAATTTCGCGATCCCCGTGGGGGAGTTCCGCCCCGTGGCCAGGGTCACCACCGCGAAATCGTCCCCGCCCAAGGCCTGGTTCAGCCGGTCGAGCCCCGGCATCTCCTTGCGGCAGGGCGCGCACCAGGTCGCCCAGAAGTTCAGCACCACGACCTTGCCGTCATAGGCCGCAAGGCTCGATTCGCTGCCATCGGCGCGCATGAAGGCCAGATCCGACCGCGCCCGGGGCGCCTCGTGAAAGCGCAGCTTTTCCATCTGGCCCTCGCGCAGCGCCTCCAGCGCCGCGATATCGAGCGCCGGCGCTCCTGCGGTCTCGGCGTTTGCACCAAGGGCAACGGCCATATATAGCACGGCGGACGCGATCCAGCGCATGTCTCATCCTTCCTACGTTTCACGGGGCCGTACCATGTCCGACACCAAATCCAACGCCATGTGGGGCGGCCGCTTCGCCGCCGGGCCGGACGCGATCATGGAGGCGATCAATGCCTCGATCGGGTTCGACCGGCGCCTGGCGCGGCAGGATATCGATGGCTCCCGCGCCCATGCGGCCATGCTCGCACAGCAAGGCATCCTTTCCAGTAAAGACGCCGAGGCGATCCGGGAAGGCCTGCTCACGGTCTTGTCAGAGATCGAAACAGGGCAGTTCGCCTTCTCAGCGGCGCTGGAGGACATCCACATGAACGTGGAAGCCCGCCTGAAAGAGCTGATCGGCGAACCCGCGGGCCGTCTGCACACGGGCCGGTCGCGCAACGACCAGGTGGCGACGGATTTCAAGCTCTGGGTGCGCGACCAGCTCGACGCGGCGGATGCAGGGCTCCTCGCGCTCTTGCGCGCGCTCCTCGCCCAGGCAGAGGCCGGGGCCGACTGGGTCATGCCGGGCTTCACCCACCTGCAGACCGCGCAGCCGGTGACCTGGGGCCACCACATGATGGCCTATGTCGAGATGTTCGCCCGCGACCGCGGCCGGATGCAGGACGCCCGCGCCCGGATGAACGAATGCCCCCTCGGCGCCGCGGCGCTGGCGGGCACGTCCTTTCCGCTGGACCGCGACGCGACCGCGCAGACGCTGGGCTTCGACCGCCCGGCGGCCAATTCGCTCGACGCGGTGTCGGACCGGGACTTCGCGCTGGAATTCCTCGCCGCCGCCAGCATTTGCGCGATGCATCTCAGCCGCATGGCCGAGGAGCTGGTGATCTGGTCCTCGGCGCAATTCCGCTTCGTCACTCTGTCGGACCGGTTCTCCACCGGCTCGTCGATCATGCCGCAGAAGAAGAACCCGGATGCCGCCGAGCTGATCCGCGCCAAGATCGGCCGGATTGTCGGGGCCAATGTGGCGCTGCTGACGGTGATGAAGGGGCTGCCGCTGGCCTATTCCAAGGACATGCAGGAGGACAAGGAACAGGTCTTCGATGCCGCCGACACGCTGATGCTGGCGCTGGCGGCCATGGAAGGCATGGTCCGCGACATGACCGCGAACCGCGCCAGCCTCGAGGATGCAGCGGCCAGCGGCTTCTCCACCGCGACGGATCTCGCCGACTGGCTGGTGCGGGAGTTGAACTTGCCTTTCCGCGATGCACATCATGTCACGGGCACGTTGGTGGCCATGGCCGAGGCGAAGGGCTGCGACCTGCCGGACCTGAGCCTGGCGGAGATGCAATCGGTCCATGGCGCGATCCGGGCCGATGTGTTCGAGGTGCTGGGGGTCCATAACTCGGTCGCCAGCCGGACAAGCTACGGCGGCACGGCCCCGAGCCAAGTGCGCGCGCAGGTTGCGCGCTGGAAGGAGAGACTGGGATGAGTTTGACCAAAGCCTGCCTGGCCGCAGCCCTCTGCCTCGCGCTCGCGGGCTGCAACGTGACGAACCCCCGGGTCGGCGCCGGTGTGAGCATCGGCACCGATGGCGTGAACGTCTCTCCCTATGCCGGGGTCAGCCTCGGCCGCGCCCGCGTGGGGATCGGGCTGTGATCCGCGCCTTGGCCTTGTGCCTCGTCGCGGCCCTTGCCGCCTGCGGCGTCGACGGCCCGCCCACGGCACCCGACCCGGCGCCTGAGCGGACCACGGGCGTGACCGTGTCCGGCAGCGCCCAGGCTGGCGTGATCTACCGGGAGCAATGACCATGACCCCGCTTCGCTGGCTTTACCTCGCCCTCGCCATCTGGGGCGCGATCCACCCGATGTATTATTTCATCTCCTACATGCAGGCGACGGGCACCGGCCTCTCGGGTCTGATCGACGCGTGGTATGTGAACGACTCGACCACCGGGCTGACCTGGGACCTGACCATCGCGGCGATCGCGCTCACGGTGTTCGTGGTGTCGGAAACCGTGATGCGGCGGAACTGGATCGGCCTGATCGCGGTGCCCGCGACCTTCTGCATCGGTGTGTCCTGCGGGCTGCCGCTCTATCTGTTCCTGCGCGCGGGACCGATCCGCGGGGCCAAGGATCTTGAGTAAGATCCTTGGCAAAATCCTTTCTCAAGGATTTTGCGCCCGGCCCCACCCCTCTGCCTGAGACCACCAAGGACCCGCCCGATGGACCATTTCACCTATATCAAAGGCCAGCTCCATGCGGAGGATGTCCCGGTCTCCGCCATCGCCGACGCGGTGGGCACGCCGTTCTACGTGTATTCCACCGCGACCCTGACCCGGCATTTCAAGCTCTTCGACGAGGCGCTCTCCTGGGGCCCGCACCTTGTGTGCTTTGCGATGAAGTCGAACTCCAACCAGGCGATCCTCAAGCTGCTTGCCGATCTCGGCGCGGGCATGGACGTGGTCTCGGGCGGCGAATACGCCCGCGCGCGGGCCGCCGGCGTGCCCGGCGACCGGATCGTGTTCTCCGGCGTCGGCAAGACCGCCGACGAGATGCGCACGGCCCTGACCGGCGGCATCCGCCAGTTCAACGTGGAATCCGAACCCGAGATGCAGCGGCTTTCCGCCGTCGCCCAGGGCCTCGGGATGCAGGCCCCGATCACCATCCGCGTCAACCCGGATGTGGACGCCAAGACCCACGAGAAGATCGCCACCGGCAAGTCCGAGAACAAGTTCGGCATCCCGATCTCCCGCGCCCGCGAAGTCTATGCCCAGGCCGCCCGCCTGCCGGGGATCAAGGTCATCGGCATCGACGTCCATATCGGCAGCCAGCTGACCGAGCTCGAACCGTTCGAGCTGGCCTATGCCAAGGTGGCCGAGCTGACCCGGCAATTGCGCGCCGACGGGCACGAGATCACCCGCCTCGACCTCGGCGGCGGCCTCGGCATCCCCTATGCCCGCACCAACGAGGCCCCGCCCCTGCCCACCGACTACGGCGCGCTGATCCAGCGCACGGTGGGCGATCTGGGCTGCGAGATCGAGATCGAGCCGGGCCGCCTGATCTCCGGCAATGCGGGACTGTTGGTATCCGAGGTGATCTACGTCAAGCAGGGCGAGGACCGGCAATTCCTGATCCTCGACGCGGCAATGAACGACCTGATCCGCCCGTCGATGTACGGCGCCTACCACGACATCGTCCCGGTCCGCGAGGCCGCCCCGGGCACGCCCACGACCCCCTACGACATCGTCGGCCCCGTCTGCGAGAGCGGCGATACCTTCGCCAAGAGCCGTGAAATGGTGCCCCTCACCGAGGGCGATCTGGTGGCCTTCCGCTCCGCCGGGGCCTACGGCGCCGTCATGGCGTCGGAATACAATACCCGCCCCCTGATCCCGGAAGTTCTGGTCCACGGGGATCAATTCGCTGTCATCCGTCAGCGGCCCAGCTTTGACGAAATCATAAATCGCGATACCATTCCTGCATGGCTGGTGGATACTCCCGTCCCCGCCGAGCAGGAATGACCCATGCCAGACCCCAACGCGGCACCGCGTGACGAGGATTTTGCAACCGACAAGGACAGCGCCCTCCGGCACCTGACCTGGCCGCGCCGCCTGACCCAGATCGGCATGACGGCAGAGCGGTTCGCGCGCGCCTTCTGGCCGCTCTGGTGCGTGCTGGCGCTCGGCCTCGTGGTGGTGATCTTCGGCGCGGGGCTGAGCGCGCCGCTCGAGGCGATCTGGATCGCGACCGTCCTCTTCCTGCTCGCCGCCGGGGGCGCGCTCTGGCACGGGCTGCGACAGTTCCGCCTGCCCAGCCGGGCCGAGGCGGAGGCCCGCCTCGACCAGACCGTCCCGGGCCGCCCGATCGAGACCCTGCGCGACCTGCAGGCCATCGGGGCGACCGACGCGGGCTCCCGCGCGGTCTGGGACGCGCACCTGCGCCGCATCGCCGAACGCGCCCGCGGCGCCAAGGCGGTCCTGCCCAACCTGCGCCTGGCCGACCGCGATCCCTATGCCCTGCGCTACGTGGGCGCGACCGGGCTCGCGGTGGCGCTACTCTTCGGCGGGCTGGGGCAGGTGCGCGACCTCGACCGCGCCTTGACCCCCGGCGGGCAGGCGCTCGCCACCGGCCCGGCCTGGGAAGGCTGGATCGAACCGCCCGCCTATACCGGCAAGCCGAGCCTCTATCTCAACGACCTCACCGGCGCCGCCCTGGCGGTCCCCGAGGGCAGCCGCATTACCCTGCGCCTCTACAGCAACGAGGGCGCGCTGTCGGTGCGCGAGGATGTGTCCGACGCCCCCGCCGCACCCTCCAACGATCTCGCCCAGGAGGTGATCGTCGCCCGTGACGGCACGCTCGCCATCGAAGGCGAGGGCGGGCGCAGCTGGGATCTGACCGTGCTGCCGGACGAGCCTCCCACCATCGCCGTGGACGGCTCGGTCACCCGCACCGCCATGGGCGAGATGGAGCTGCCCTTCGCGGCCCAGGACGATTACGCCGTGGTCGGTGGCACCGCCCGGATCACTCTCGACCTGCCCAACGTGCCCCGCACCCACGGGCTCACCGCCGCGCCCGAGCCGCGCGAGACCATCGAGGTCAACATCCCGCTCTCGATCTCCGGCGACCGCTCGGATTTCACCGAGGTGCTGGTCGACAACTTCTCCGAACACCCTTGGGCAAACCTGCCCGTGACACTCACCTTCACCGCCCAGGACGACCTGCGCCAGGAAGGCGTGGCCGAACCTTTCGAAATGCTCCTGCCCGGTCGCCGCTTCTTCGACCCCATGGCGCAGGCCATCATCGAACAGCGCCGCGATCTGCTGTGGACCCGCGACAATGCCGAACGCGTCAGCCAGCTTCTGCGCGCCGTCAGCCACCGCCCCGAGGGGTTCATCACCAACGACACCGCCTACCTGATGCTGCGCACCGCGCTCTCCCGCCTTATCGTCGGGCTGGAGACCGAGGTCACGCCGGTCCTGCAGGAAGAGGTGGCCGAGGCCCTCTGGAATGCCGCCCTGCAATTCGAAGAAGGCGATCTCGCCAACGCCGCCGAACGCCTCCGCCGCGCGCAGGAGCGTCTGTCGGAGGCCATGGAAAACGGCGCCACGGACGAAGAGATCGCCGAGCTGATGCAGGAATTGCGCGAGGCGATGCAGAACATGATGCGCGAGATGGCCGAGCAGTTTCAGCGCGACCAGGAAAACGGCCAGCAGCAGGCCCAGACGCCCCAGGACATGCAGGAAATCACCGGTGATCAGCTGCAGGACATGCTCGACCGGCTCCAGCAACTGATGGCAGAGGGCCGCATGGACGAGGCGCAGGCGCTGCTCGACCAGATGATGCAGATGATGCAGAACATGCAGATGGCCCAGCAGGGCCAGCAAGGCCAGCAGGGCGAGGGCCAGCAGGCCATGGAAGGCCTGCAGGAAACCCTGCGCCAGCAGCAGGATCTGGCGGACGAAGCCTTCAACGACATGCAGAACCAGCAGGGCCAGCAAGGTCAGCAGCAGGGACAACAACAGGGCCAGCAGCAAGGACAGCAGCAGGGCCAGCAGCCGGGCCAGCAACCCGGCCAGCAGCAGGGCCAGGGCCAGCAAGGCCAGCAATTCGGCCAGGGTCAGCAGCCGGGCCAGGGACAAGGTCAGCAGCAGCCGGGTCAGACCCCGGGCCAGGGCCAGGCCCAGAACGGGCAGGGCATGCCAGACGCCGAGAGCCTCGCCCGCCGCCAGGGCCAGCTGGGCGACATCCTCGACGAGCAGGCCCAGAACCTGCCCGGGGCCGGCACCGAGCTGGGCGATGCCGCGCGCGACGCGCTCGACCGCGCCGGGCGCAGCATGGACGACGCCGCCGACGCGCTGGAACGGGGCGACCTGGCCGAAGCGCTCGACAACCAGTCCGACGCCATGGATGCCATCCGCGAAGGCATGGAAAACCTCGGGGAGCAAATGGCCCAGCAGCAGCAACAGCAGCAGCCGGGTGGCCAGCAGGGCCAGGCCGCCAACGAGGGCCCGGGCCAGCAACGCGACCCGCTCGGCCGCGACAATGGCAACCAGGGACGGCTCGGGACCGACGAGAACCTGCTCCAGGGCGAGGACCGCTACCGCCGCGCGCAGGAGCTTCTGGACGAAATCCGCCGCCGCTCCGGCGAGCAGGAGCGCCCGGATGCCGAGCTCGACTACCTCAAACGCCTGCTCGACCGCTTCTGACCCGCGCGCCGGGCCCGCAGGCCCGGGGGGTGTATCCGGGGCAGGCGGCCCGGTCCGCGGCCCCGGAACGCCCCCTCCCGCCCCGCGCGCGCCTTGAACCGGGGGGCAGGCCCCGCCGCCCACGCTCGGCGCAGGGCATCGCCCATGTTGCCCAAGGCTCGCCGCCGGGAAAGCCCACGGATCCGCAGCCGCCCCGCATCGCCTCGCCCTGCGCCACGGCAGCGCGCGCCCTCTTCATCTTTGCAGAAATACGTCGGGGGCTCGGGGGCAGCGCCCCCGAACAGACCGCTTTACCCCTCGGACCCGGTCAGCATTCCTTCGATCGCCGCACCGGCATCCATCAGCTTGCCATTGAGCCACAGCCGCCCCGCGTTCATCTGGCCGACATAGGCCTCCAGGTACGGCGTCGTGGCGGGCAGGCGCGCACTGATTCCGGGCGCATTGGCATAGACCAGCACCGCAAACAGCGCCACCAGCAGCACGCTCGCGAATCCCAGCCGGAAGCCGCGCCCACTGCGCTTCTGCGCTTCGACTTCCGCCTCGGTCAGCCGGTTGGCGGCGGCGGCCTTGGTCAGGGTCTTGGCTCGCAGGCTGGAGTTGATCTCCTCGATATCCGGCAACAGGTCGCGCCGGGGCACCTCGGACCGCTTGGCCTCGGCGAACCGCGCTGGCGCCGGGGCCGTGCTGTCTTCCGCCGCCTCGGGCGTCTCCGCCGGGGCAGGCGGGTCGTCCAGGGCAAGTTCTTGCTGAGTTTCCACCAGATCGGCGGTTTCGCGCCGCCGCTGCTGCGCCTCGCGCTCCGCCTCGGCCTTCAGGACATCCGCGATCGCCGGATCGAGCTCCCGCTGGGCCGCCCGCGGGGTTTCCGGCTCCGGGCGCGGCGCCATCCGCGCCTCCGCTTCGGCCGTCCGGCCCGCATCGGGCAGCTGGAACCACCCGTGCCCGCAGCTGGAACACTGCACATCCCGGCCCCGTGCCGGTATGGCACTGTCCGCCACCTCGTATTGTGCCCGACAATTGGGACAGGTCAGCCGCATTCTCTGCCCACCGTCTCGATCCTGACCGCTCGTTTCTGTCCGGCGCGTCCCCTGGTATGGCCGCATCCGAACCCCTCGGCCACCATGATCGACCCCACCGCACGCAATTGCAACTGCCAAGAGACATGCGCTACAGACAGGCAGCACGAGGGAGACCCCCACCCATGATCACACTGGACAACGTGGCGTTCCGCTACGGCGACCGCCCGCTTTTCGGCGGCGTGGCTCTCGATGTCCAACCGGGGGATTTCTACTTCCTCACCGGCCCCTCCGGCGCGGGCAAGACCACCCTGGTGCGCCTGTGCTACCTCGACCTCGCCCCCGAGGACGGCACCGTCACCTGCTTCGGCAAACCCGGCACCACCCTCGCCCGGGACGAGATCGCCGACATGCGCCAGCGGATCGGCGTCGTCCACCAGGACTGCCGCTTCCTCGACCACCTGAGCGTCGCCGACAACATCGCCCTGCCGCTCTCGGTGGCGGGCCGCGCGGTGTCGGAGGGCGACCTGGCCGAACTGCTCAAATGGGTGGGCCTGTCGGGCCGCGCCGACGCCCGGCCGCCCGAACTGTCGGGCGGCGAACGTCAGCGCGCCGCGCTCGCCCGCGCGGTGATGATGGACCCGGACGTGATCCTCGCGGACGAGCCCACGGGCAATATCGACTGGGAGATGTCCCAGCGCCTGCTCACCCTGCTGGTGGAGCTCAACCGCATGGGCAAGGCGATCCTGCTGGCCACCCACGACATGGCCCTGATCCGGCAGGCCAAGACCATGACCACCGCCCGCGTCCTGCGCCTTGCGGGCGGGACTTTGCAACAGGCGGGGACCGACCTGTGACGACACACGCCGACGCGCCCAAGATCGACCTCTCCGCCGATGACGTGGTCCCGCCCACGGGCTTCACCGCGTCGCTCACCGTGTTCACCGCCGCCGCCATGGCGTTTCTCGCGGTCTTCGCCCTCGCGCTCGCGGTCTCGGCGGGCCAACTGGCCGACCGCTGGTCCGAGGCGCTCTCGCGCACCGCCACCATCCGCATCGCCGCCCCCCCGGGCCAGGTGGAGGCGCAGACCCGCGCCGTGCTCGACGTGCTGCAAACCACCCCCGGCGTGGCCGAGGCCCGCGTGCTGGACCGGGCCGAGCAACAGGCCCTGCTGGAGCCCTGGCTCGGCCCCGACCTGCCGCTCGACACCCTGCCGATCCCGCGGCTGATCGAAGTGACCGAAACCGCCCAGGGCTACAGCCCCGAGAACCTGCGCCTGCGGCTCGCGGCCGAAGCCCCCGCCGCCGTGCTCGACGATCATACCCGCTGGCGCCGCCCGCTGGTGGACGCCGCCGACCGGCTGCGCGCCCTGGGCCTCGTCTCGGCGCTGCTGATCGGCGGGGCGATGGCCGCGATGATCACCCTGGCGGCCAACGCGGCCCTCGCGGCGAATGGCCAGGTCATCACCGTCCTGCGCCTGGTGGGCGCGCGCGACATCTTCATCGCCCGCGCCTTCATGCGCCGCTTCACCCTGCGCGCCCTGATCGGGGCCGCGGCGGGCAGCCTGCTGGCGACCCTCGCCCTGCTGCTGGTGCCGTCCTCGGGGCCGCAGGACAGCTTCCTGTCGGATCTCGGCTTCTCGGGTGCTGCCTGGGGCCTGCCGGTCCTCGTGCCGCTGCTGGCCGCCGCCACCGCCTATCTCGCCACGCGCCTCGCCGCGCTGCGCATGCTCAGAAAGCTCGCCTGATGCAACTGATCCGCTCGCTCCTGTTCAACATCCAGATGTATGTGGCGATGTTCCTGCTGTTCTGCTGGTTCACCCCGGTGGCGATCTTCCACCGCCCGGCGGCCTATGCCGCGATCCGCACCTATTGCCGCTACGTGCGCTGGTCGGCCGCCTGGATGATCGGCCTGAAATCTGAGATCCGGGGCACGGTGCCCCAGGGCGAGCTGATCATCGCCGCCAAACACCAGAGCTTCTTCGACATCATCCTGATCTGCTCGGTCATTCCCGCCCCCCGCTTCATCGCCAAGAAAGAGCTGCGCCGCACCCCGATGCTCGGCTGGTACGCACGGCGCGTGGGCTGCGTCTTCGTCGACCGGGGCAAGCGCGGCAAGGCGATCCAGGACATGGTGGCGGGCGTCACCGACCCCGAGGCGCCCAAGGGCCAGCTGGTGATCTACCCGCAAGGCACGCGCGTGGCCGCCGGGGCGGACAAGCCCTACAAAACCGGCGTCGGCGCGCTCTACACCCGCCTGGGTCAGACCTGCGTGCCCGCGGCCACCAATGTGGGCGTGTTCTGGCCCCGCTCGGCGGTGCTGCGCAAGCCGGGGCTGGCGGTGGTCGAATTCCTTGACCCGCTCGGCCCGGACCTGTCCATCGAGGCGTTCATGGCCGAGATCGAAACCCGGATCGAGACCGCCTCCGACGCGCTCATGGCCGAGGCCGGGTTCGACGCCCCTGCCGCTCGCGCGGCTGGCCGCACGGCGTCGGCGGAGTAACCGCAGGCCCCGCACCCCAACGTCCCGCCCCGACCCCGCGCCGCTGCCCCGACCCCGCGCCTCGCACCGTCTCAAGTCTCGAAATATCCCGGGGGAGGCGCCGCATGGCGCCGGGGGCAGTGACGGCTTTCACAGGGTTTGAACCCCCTGAAAAATCGGGTGTAATGATTTCAAGGGGTTATGAGAGGGCGATTTCAGCCGGGTTTGCGCGCGAACTCGAAAAAAATGTTCAATGATTTCAATGCATGGTCTGCGAAGTCGTGCGCGAAAATGGACTTGGTGAAATACCTTTCCATCGCACCTCAGCTAAGTCGTGGTTTCAAGGTAATGGAATTGCGACCATCACCGACAGGTCTGATGGTCGAAACCCGGAGTTCGTCCGGCTCTACGACCTTCCCGCGCCAGAGCGTCTTGCCTATCTGACGCGCGAGCTGGAGCATTTGCACCTTTCCCCTGGCAGCTATGACGCGGCGGCGCATGAGGCGTTCCTTGCGGCGTCGCCGTCGCGGCGGGACCGGGCGGAGCGGCGGGCGGCGGTGGCGCGGGTTCTGGTAGCGCTCGGACTGGACGTGAACTGGTCGGACCGGCTGCGGATCGTGCATGAGAAGTTCGGCGTAAAAGGGCTCTCAAAGCCTCGTTTGAAGGCCATTTTACGGGCCGTCGAAGGGGTCGATCCGATCAACTTCGCGCCTGCGCTGCTGGACGACTACAAAGGCACGACTGCACGCCAGCCGTTCGATCCGGCCTGGCGCACTTTCATGACGCTGATCCGCGATGCAGGGCCTGATTGGCCTCTCAAGTCTGCCATGCGGGACGTGCGCGATATCGGAGCAATGCAGGGCTGGCATGTGCCGTCCTACCCGACCTTCTATCGGCGCTGCCTGAGCCCAACTCGCGCAACATGCCGCGCGTGGGTGACGAGATCGCCGAGGCGCTGGGGCCAGAGAGCTTCGTGATGATCGACGAGGCGCAATACCTTGTACAGGAAAACCCGCGCGGGCCGGACAACTGGATGGTGCTGGAATGGTTGCGTGCCTTGTCCGAGAAGGGCGGCTTCGGCGTGGCGTTCATCGGGGACCGGCGGCTTCTGGACGGGCTCAAGGGCGCGGACCAGCTCCAGCGCCGCACCCATCCCCGCGTGGTCATTCACCACGCCAGCGAAGCGGACGTGGACGCGTTCTGCCGGGCCGCTGGGCTGACCGACCCGGCAATCGTCAAGGTACTCGCCAAGGTCGCGAAACGCTATGGCGGCTTGGGGGATGTGGCCGAGGTGCTGACCACGGCGCGGGACATGGCCGGGGCTGGTCGCGCTCTTTCACCAGGGCGGGATCGACCTGCCCATCGACTACGAACACCAGGGCGACGACCCGGCCCGGCAGAAGAACGGCCCCGTGCCCGCCGCCGGTTGGATCAAGAGGCTCGAAGTGCGCCCCGATGGCATCTGGGGCGATGTGAGCTGGACCGCGAAGGCGCGCGAGATGTTGGAGGCGCGCGAGTACCGCTTCCTGAGCCCGGTCCTGATGCACACCAAGACGGGCGGCAGGATCACGCGGCTCAAGGGCGCGAGCCTGGTGCACCGCCCCAATCTCGACCTGACTGCCCTTGCCAGCGAAGGAGACGACATGACCGACCCCGAAGACACCTCCGCCCTGGCTGCGATTGCCGAGGCATTGGAGCTGGAACCCGTCGCCGACGCGGATGCGATCATGGCGGCAATTGCCGAGCTGCGCAGCAAGGCCGAAACGGCGGAACCGGATCCGGCGAAGTATGTCCCCATCGCCGCCCTGAAGGAGCTGATGCAGGACCGGGGGGCCACCAAGGCGACCCTCTCCGAGCACCTGGTCGAAGCGCGCGTCACCGAGGCTCTGCATGCGGGCTATATCACGCCCGCCATGCGGAGCTGGGCTACGGCGCTATGTGCGCAGGACCCCGACAGCTTCGAGGACTTCATTGCATCTACGACCCCGGCCTATGGCCATCTCTTCAAGCGGGCAGCAATCCCCGGTCTGGCAGCCGACGCGTCGGCCCCGCCTGAGACGGTCGTCCAGTCCCTCTGCGACCAGCTCGGTCTGAAGCCCTCGGACTTCGAAGTCCGCTGACGAGACACCCGCCGAACACATGTCCGGCGGGCCGAAACCTGCGGGGAGCGCACGCAATCTCCGCTTCGCGAGGGTCGGAAGGCGGCGCGAGCCGTCTGAGCGAAGTTCCCGCGCTGCCCGCAGGTGCCTCAAGACCAGGAGAAACCATGGCCAATACCAAAGACGCGCTTCTCGCAATCGCCCTTGCCGACCTACAGGCCGCCCAGGCGAAAACCGATGCCGCGCAGATCGCTCAAAAACGCGCCTTAAACAGCCTTTCAAAGGTGCTTCACTCGCACGAGTTGGACGCAGCCACACCGCGCGGCAACGCACATCTTGCGAACCATCGAACCGGCGTGCCTGCGAAGATAGACAGCGACCCGGAACTGGAAGCCTTCCTTATGGACCGCATCCACAACACAGGCTTTGTCCAACTTGCCGCAGAGGTGGCCGAGCACTTTCCCCCCGAGCGCCGCGTCGGAAAGAGCGCAATCAACGACTGGTGGAACCGAAAACTGCGCCCTGATCTGACCTGACAACCGCCCCCTCCCATCCAAGAACTTCCGGGTTCTTGGGGTTTCTTCCGGGTTCAAACCCAGTGAACAGGGGGGTACAATCCAGATGAAAGCATACACGGGGGCAGCGCCCCCGGGAGCCCCACGCCAGCCTACCTGTCCCCGCGCCGGTGGTACGCGCCGCACCTGCAATGCTGCGCCCGCAAAATTACGCTTGCGAGCCATGGCGCAATATTCTATCCCGCAGCGAACCCTACGCGAAATATAAGTGCAACAGGAACGCCCCAATGTCCTTCCGCCTCCAGCCCCCGGCCCCCGCCCGTCCCAACCGTTGCCAGCTCTTCGGCCCCGGCTCCCGCCCCGCGATCTTCGAGAAGATGGCCGCAAGTGCTGCCGACGTCATCAACCTCGACCTTGAGGATTCCGTCGCCCCCGATGACAAGGCGCAGGCGCGCAAGAACGTCATCCAGGCGATCGGCGATATCGACTGGGGCACCAAGACCCTCTCCGTCCGCATCAACAGCCTCGATACCCCGTTCTGGTACCGCGATGTGGTCGACCTGATGGAACAGGCGGGCGAACGCCTTGACCAGATCATGATCCCCAAGGTGGGCTGCGCCGAGGACATCTATGCCGTCGACGCGCTGGTGACCGCCGCCGAGGCCGCCGCGGGCCGCACCAGGAAGATCAGCTTCGAGGTCATCATCGAAAGTGCCGCCGGCATCGCCCATGTCGAGGATATCGCCGCCGCCTCGCCGCGCCTCCAGGCCATGAGCCTCGGCGCGGCGGACTTCGCCGCCTCCATGGGGATGCAGACCACGGGCATCGGCGGGACGCAGGAGAATTACTACATGCTCCACGAAGGCGCGAAGCACTGGTCCGACCCCTGGCATTGGGCGCAGGCCGCCATCGTCGCCGCCTGCCGCACCCACGGCGTGCTGCCGGTGGACGGCCCCTTCGGTGACTTCTCCGATGACGAGGGCTTCCGCGCCCAGGCCCGCCGGTCGGCCACGCTGGGCATGGTCGGCAAATGGGCGATCCACCCCAAGCAGGTCGCCATCGCCAACGAGGTCTTCACCCCCTCCGCCGAGGCCGTGGCCGAGGCCCGCGAGATCCTCGCGGCCATGGAGCAGGCCAAGGCCAATGGCGAAGGGGCAACGGTCTACAAGGGTCGGCTGGTGGACATCGCCTCGATCAAGCAGGCAGAGGTGATCGTCGCGCAGTCCGAACTGATCGGCGGCTGAGCCGGGTTTCAGGCCCGGTCGGCGTCTTGTCGGGCGACATGCCCGACAGATGCCCGACACTTGCCCGACAAAAGTCCGACAGGTATCCGACGCCGATTTTTGTCGATTTTGGAGGGACTTATGCTCTTCTGCCGGTTTCACGCCCGCACGGCGGCATGGTCAAATCTGTAAAAAATTTACAGACACGGACGCCGCCCTGCTCTATCTCCCGAGGGCGATACCGACAGCACGGAGGAGGCACCCATGCGGGCCATGATCATCGGCGCGGCGGGCATGCTCGGCGCGAAACTCAGCACCCAAATAGCCCAAGGCGCCGTGCCCGGCATCACCGATCTGGTCCTTGTCGACCGGGTCGCGCCGGCCCCGGTCCCCGGCCTGCCCTGCCAATGCCTTGCCGCCGATCTCGGCGCGGCGGGCGCGGCGGCGGAACTTGCCGCCCTCGCCCCGGACCTGGTGTTCCATCTCGCCGCCGTGGTCTCAGGCCAGGCGGAGGCGGAATTCGACACCGGCTACGCGGTCAATCTCGATGCCTCGCGGGCCCTGTTCGAGGCGCTCCGGGCCTTGGAAACAAGGCCCCGCGTGGTCTTCGCATCGTCGCTTGCGGTCTACGGCCCGCCCTTCCCGGACGTGGTGCCCGAGGACTTCGTGCTGCGCCCGGCCTCCAGCTACGGCACGCAAAAGGCGATGGTCGAACTGCTGCTTGCCGACTACAGCCGCAAAGGGTTCCTGCGCGGCACCTCCCTGCGCCTGCCCACGGTGTCGATCCGCCCCGGCGCGCCCAATGCGGCCGCCTCGGGCTTTTTGTCGGGCATCCTGCGGGAGCCTTTGGCGGGGCAGGCTGCGAACTGCCCGGTGCCCGACGGCACGCGGGTCTGGATCGCCTCTCCGGACGTGACGGTGGCCGGGCTTGCCCATGCCGCCGCCCTCGACTGGGACCGGATCGCGCCGCACCCGGTGCTGAACCTGCGCGGGATCAGCGTGACCGTGGGCGAGATGCTCGCCGCGCTGGAGCAGCAGGCCGGACCCGACGCCCGCGCCCTGGTGAGCCGTAACCCGGACCCCGCCATCGCGCGGATCGTGCAGAGCTGGCCGGAGGCCTTCGTGACCGACACCGCCGCCGCGCTCGATTTCCCGGTGAACCCGGATTTCTCTGCGATTCTAAGGGAATATATCGACCAATACGCCTGAGGCTCAGCCCGCCTGCCCCAGGCTGTCGCGCAGGCGCGCATGGGGGGCGGCCTCGGTGCTGCCTTCCTCGGGCGCGTCCCACTGGGCCAGCAGGGTCCGGGCGAAATTGTCCAGATGGGCGTGCATGGCGGCGCGCGCGGCCTCCGGCGCGCCTTCGGTCAGCGCCTCGATGATCGCCTCGTGTTCGGCCACCAACTGCGGGCGCAGGTTGCTGTCGGCCACGGCACTCCGGATCGCGGTCCAGAGGGGGTTTTCGGTCTGGTCGCGCCAGAATTGCGCCGCCAGACGAGCCAGGACCGTGTTGCCCGCCGCCGTGGCGATCACCTCGTGGAACCGGGCGTCGGCTTCGGCGTCCCAGCCGCTCCCAGCGCTCTCCAGCGCCTGAAGGCAGCCCCAGAGCGTGTCGAGCTGTGCGGGCGTGATCGCTTGCGCGGCGAGCGCGGCCAGCTCCCCTTCGATCAGGCGCCTTGCCTCCAGCGCCTCGAACGGCCCCGGCACCGGGGCGACGGGCACCACGGCGGCGAGCTTCTGGTCCGCATCCTCCGCGACGGCACCGGGCGGGCCGAGCACATAGGCCCCGGACCCGAACCGCGTCTCGATATAGCCCTTCACCTCCAGCGCGATCAGCGCCTCGCGCAGGGTTGCGCGGCTGACGCCCAACTCTTCGACCAGCACCCGGTCGGGGGGCAGTTTCTCGCCGGTGGGAAAGACGCCTTCGGTGATCTTGCCGGCGATGGCTTCGGCCACGAGCCGGTAGCGGGGGGTCTGGGCGATGGGGTCGAACATGGGCGCTCCCGGGCTAGGCTTGCAGGCATTGACCGGAACGGGGCTGGCGCCCGACGCTCCGGTTGGCTACAGATTGTCTGACAATACTGCCGGGGGACCGGAACTCAAGGGAGAAGACCAATGGCGAAAGTGGCATTCATCGGGCTCGGGGTGATGGGGTATCCGATGGCGGGGCATCTCAAGGCGGCGGGCCACGAGGTGGTGGTCTATAACCGCACCACCGCCAAGGCCGAGGCCTGGGTCGCCCAGCACGGTGGCAGTCACGCCCTGACCCCGCGCGCCGCCGCCGAGGGGTGCGATTTCGTGATGACCTGTGTGGGCAACGATGACGACCTGCGCTCGGTCGTGTTCGGCGCGGAGGGCGCGCTCGCGGCGCTTGGCTCCGGCGCGATCCTGGTGGATCACACCACCGCCTCGGCCGAGGTCGCACGCGAGATCGCGGCCGCGGCCGCCGAGAAGGGCGTCGGCTTCGTCGACGGCCCGGTCTCCGGCGGGCAGGCGGGGGCGGAGAACGGCCAGCTTGCGGTGATGTGCGGCGGGACCGAGACCGACTATGCCCGGGCCAAGCCGGTGATGGACAGCTATGCCAAGGCCACGGACCTGTTCGGCGCGGCGGGCGCAGGGCAGCTCACGAAAATGGTCAACCAGCTCTGCATCGCCGGGTTGGTTCAGTCGATCTCGGAGGGGTTGTTCTTTGCCATGAAGGCCGGGCTCGACGCCAAGAAGGTGGCGCAACTGGTCAGCCAGGGCGCGGGCGGGTCGTGGCAATTGGCCAACCGGCACGAGACGATGATCGACAACGAGTTCGACCATGGCTTCGCCGTGGACTGGATGCGCAAGGACCTGGGCATCGCGCTCGATCAGGCCAAGGCGATGGGGGTCTCCCTGCCGGTGGCGGCGCTGGTCGATCAGTTCTACGGCGAGGTGCAGCAGATGGGCGGCGGGCGCTGGGATACCTCCAGCCTGATCCAGCGGTTCCGCAAGATGGACGGCCAGGACGTATGATCGCCGATCCGGAACCTTTCCTGCGCGGGCTGTTCCGGGCGGCGGTGGCGGCGGCGGATCCGGGCCTCGCGGTGCCGAACTTCCTGCCCGCCAAGCCCGCGGGGCGGGTGGTGGTGGTCGGGGCCGGGAAGGCCTCTGCCAGGATGGCGCAGGCGGTCGAGGCGGCCTGGGGCCCCTGCGAGGGGATCGTGATCGTCCCCTATGGCGGGGCGTTGCCGACCCAGGGCATCGAAATCGTCGAGGCGCGCCACCCGGTCCCCGATGCCGCCGGGGAGGCCGCGGCGGGCCGGGTCCTTGACCTCGTGTCGGGGTTGGGGGAGGGGGATCTCGCGCTTTGCCTGATCTCGGGCGGCGGCTCGGCATTGATGGCGGCGCCCGGCGAGGGGCTGACCCTGACCGACAAGCAGGCGGTGAACGAGGCGCTTTTGTCTTCGGGGGCGGCGATCGACGAGATGAACTGCCTGCGCAAGCATCTCAGCCGGATCAAGGGCGGGCGGCTCACGGTGGCGGCCTGGCCCGCGCGCACCGTGACGCTGACCATCTCGGACGTACCCGGGGACGATCCGGCGATCATCGCCTCGGGGCCGACGGTGGCGGACCCGACCACGGCGACCGAGGCGCGGGCGATTGCCGCGCGCTATCACCTGGCGCTGTCGGATGCGGTGGCGGCGTACCTGCAGACCCCGGCCGCGGAGACGCCCGACCCGTCGCACCCGGCCTTTGCCGCGGCCGAGTGCCACCTGATCGCCACGCCGCAGATGGCGCTGGCGGCGGCGGCGGCCACGGCCCGGGCCGAGGGGGTCACGCCCCTGATCCTGGGCGACGCGCTGGAGGGCGAGGCGGCGGAGCTGGGCATCGTTCTGGCCGGGATCGCGCGGGCCGCGGTGACCCATGGTCATCCGGTGACAGGGCCTGCGGTGCTTTTGTCGGGGGGCGAGACGACCGTCACGGTGCGGGGCGGTGCGGGCAGGGGCGGGCGCAATTCCGAGTGCCTGCTGAGCTTTGGGCTGCATGCGCCGGAGGGGGTGTCGGCCATTGCCTGCGACACCGACGGGATCGACGGGTCCGAGGACAACGCAGGCGCGCTCTGGGTGCCGCGCGTGGCAGCCCACAAGGCGGAGGCGCGGAAGTATCTGGAGGCGCATGACGCCTATTCGTTCTTCGAGAAGGCGGGGGGGCTGGTCGTCTCCGGCCCGACCCACACCAATGTCAACGATTTCCGGGCGGTGTATATCCCCGGCTGAGGCTCAGTTTCCCGTCGTCTTGACGTAGAGCTTCGAGGCGCGCCCGAAGAGCCGGGTCAGGCGTCCGGCGATCCAGCCTGCCTGCCGGAAGAGCGATACCAGCCCGTAGCTGCGCGTCACCGGCAGCGACAGGGCGATCAGGACCAGCGACAGCGCCTTGAGCGGCAGCAAAATCAGGATGCTGGTGGCCGCACTGGCCCATTTGCCTTCGGCAACTTTCTGGCCGAAGGAGGTGGCCGACTGGTCCCGGCCGCGCGTGTACTGATAGGGCAAGGTGAGCCGTTCGGGCGGGACGGTTTCA
Source organism: Dinoroseobacter sp. PD6 (assembly GCF_028807315.1). NCBI lineage: Bacteria > Pseudomonadati > Pseudomonadota > Alphaproteobacteria > Rhodobacterales > Roseobacteraceae > Dinoroseobacter > Dinoroseobacter sp. PD6. Next base: position 88,201 of record NZ_JARAMN010000004.1, read on the forward strand.
TAAACGATGGCGGCAGGGGCCCAGCCGGTCTCGACCCCGTGGGCTCGGGCGTCGCGGAAGAACTTGGTGTCGGACCCGCCGGTGAATTGCAGCGCCTCGTCGAAGCGCAGGCCGAGGTCGCGCACCAGCCGCATGTCGCAAAGCCAGTTGTTCGTGACCACGGTCACCCGGTCGGCCTGCCCGGCCTTCATGCGGTCGACCGCGCGGGCCTCCTTGGTGGCGAAGCGTTTGACCATGCCATCGAAGACGGTTTTCTGGGGTCCGCTGAGAGGGGCCTGCGGCTCGGTCAGCCGCACGGGGCCGCCGATCAGCTCGGCCGTGCCGCCGCGCCAGGCGGCCACGATCTCGGTCAGCCAGTCGGGCGCCACGGTCTCGTCATCATCGACATAGAGCACCAGGTCCGCGCCGAGGGCGGCGGCCTCCACCAGCCCGCGATTGCGTGCCATGGGGATACCCGGCACGGTTTCCAGAACGGCGTGCAGAGGCCCGGGCAGCTTGTCCTCGAAGGCCGCGATCACCTCGGTACTCCGGGCGGTCTCGTCATTCTCGACCACGAGGAAGATCGGCGTGACGTTCTCCGGCACCTCCAGCGCGGCGTAGGAGCCAAGCAACCGCTCCAGCATCTTCGGCCTGCGCCTTGTGCAGGCGGCGACCACCACGGTCAGGGGCCGCGTGGCGCGGATCTCGGCGGGCAGGAGGGCGGAGGGTGACTGGCTCATGGGCGGACCCTAGGGGAGGGCATGATCGGTGCCAAGGGCCGGGCTTGCCCCCCCGGGGCTTGTCAGTTCGCGCTGAGGATGCTGGTGGGGGCGGTGCCGTCCGCCAGCCATGCCTCCAGCGGCGTCATCGGGTCGAGCCCGGCCTGGGTCAGACCGCTCGGCCCGGCGAGGATCCCGCAATGGTCGAGCCCCGGCACCATGAAGAGCGCCACGTTCTCGGCCAGCGTCTCCTCGCCGCCCGCGGCCTCCGCCGCCTTCTCGTACCAATCGACCGTTTTGTAGGGCGTGACGATCGCATCCGCCCAGCCGTGCCAGACGATCATCTTGCCGCCCGCGGCGCGGAACGCGCTCAGGTCCGGGCTGTCGGCGTTGTAGAAGCCCGCGGACCGGGACATCCGGGCGGGGTCGGTTTCAAAGTCGAAATCGGCGGCGGTCCAGCCATGGCCCGGGTCCTGGTCGAAGGCCATGTAGGCCCCGAAATTATCGGCGAAGGCACTCACGAGCCGCCCGCCCCCATCGGCGTTGCCGGTGAGCCACAGCCACCAGAACGGCTCGGACCCTTCGGGAATGCCGCCCGGGTAAAGCTGCTCTCCGGCGGCGTTCACCGGACCCTGCCGCCATTTGGCCAGCACGTCCAACTCCGCTTCGGTGAGGCAGTCATCGCCCGCTGCCCCGGTGCATTGCAGTCCCGACAGGTCGACCTCGCAGGCGCGCGGGTCGGCGATCACCCCGTCCTCGGCCCCGTCCACGGCGTCGCATTGGGCCATCACCGCGTCGCCGATCAGCCCGTCCTTGCCGGGGCCGAGGATCGGGTTGCCGTCCGCATCGAGGTTCACCTGCATCAGATAGGACATCTTGGTGCCTACCAGATCGGTGTAATTCATCGCGGGCGCGCCGGAGATGATGCCGTCGAACATCTCCGGGAACCGTTGCGCAGCCATATGGGCCATGCGCCCGCCGGTGGAACAGCCCTGGAAAATCTCCTGCTCCGAGCCGCTGCCATAGAAGACCTCCAGCATCACCTGCGCCACCCGGTGGGTTTCCGAGATCGAGCGATAGCCCCAGTCGCGCTCCGCATGGGGGTTGTTGTCGGCCCAGGCGGCGTCCACGACCGACAGCCCATGGTGCCCGCTGTCGGAGGTCGCCGTGGCATAGCCCCGCTCCAGCCCCGGGCGCATGGCGTTGATCCAGCCCGCGCTGGCATCGGCCCGGCCCAGGATGCCGCAGAACCCGCCGCAGCCTGCCTGGTAATACTTGCCGTTCCAGCCCGAGAGCGGCAGGCGCACCTCGATCGAGATGGCGGGCAGCGCGGTGGCGCGCACCTCGCAATACTCCGGCAGGGTCTCGGCGGCGGGGATCACCCGGGCGGAGGTGACATGGCCGCCGGAAAACACCGTGTTGCGCAGCCCTTCGCAGGTGGCGGCATCGGTGGCGAGGGCCGTGGTGACGCTGGCCCCGAGCAGGACGGTGGACAGGAAAATCGCGGCGCGCATGGGCACCTCCCTCGTGCTGTTGGACAGGATGCACGGCCTCTGGCGGGCCGTTGCTGTCCAGTGTTGCCAATGTCACGCGGTGAGGGAAGGGCAAACCTCGAACGCCCCGGAAAAAGCCGGGGCTACTGCGCGAGGTAGAGGGCGAGCGCGGCGTGCGCGACAAGGATGCCGGTCAGGATATGCCTAAAGCCGGGCTTGACGCTCTTGTGGCGGAACACGATCTGCCCGAGCTTTGCGCCCAGGCTGCCGCCGATGATCGCCAGCAGGATCAGGCGGCGTTCCTCGATCCGGGCGCCGCCCTGCACCGCCTGCCGCTTGTCCAGCCCGAAAAGGGCGAAGGCCCCGACATTCAGAAGCAGCAGCGCCAGCCAGACCGGCACGTTCGGGAGAAGGTCGTCCATCACAAGGCTCCGTGTTGGAACACGCGGGTGGGGTGCAATTCCCCGGCGCGGTAGGTGCCCACGGCCACGGCCGCGCCGTTATACGAGGCCCAGGCGGTCTCGCCATATTCCGCGTCCGAGGCGCGCACCATGCCCGGGTTGCCGTTGCGCATCCGCGCCGCCCCCTCGGGGGTGCAGGGCAATTCCGGCAGGTCTGCAAGCCCGGTTTCCACGGGCATCAGGTGAGCGTCGAGTGCGGGGTCCTTGGCCAGGTCTTCAAGCGTCTCCAACGCGGTCGCATCGGAGAGCTCGAAAGGCCCCGACCAGGTGCGGCGCAGGGATTTGACATGGCCGAAGCAGCCGAGCGCACGGCCCAGGTCGCGAGCGATGGACCGGACATAGCCGCCCTTGCCGCAGACCATCTCGAGCGTGACGTGGTCGGGGTCGGGGCGGGCGATGAAGGTGAGGCTGTCGACATAGAGCGGGCGGGCCGCAATCTCCATCTCTTGCCCGGCGCGGGCGCGGGCATAGGCACGCTCCCCATCGATCTTCACGGCCGAGAATTGCGGCGGAACCTGAAGGATGTCGCCTTCGAAGGGGGGCAGGGCGGCGCGGATCTCGTCATCGGAGGGGCGCGCATCGCTGGTCTCGGTCACCTCTCCCTCGCCGTCATCGGTGTTGGTGGCTTGGCCCAGCCGCACGGTGAATTCGTAGGCCTTCAGCGCGTCGGTCACGAAGGGGACGGTCTTGGTCGCCTCGCCGAGTGCTATGGCCAGAACGCCCGTCGCCTCGGGGTCGAGGGTGCCCGCATGGCCCGCCTTCTGCGCATCGAAGGCCCAGCGGACCTTGCCCACCACCGCGTTGGAGCTCAGTCCCGCGGGTTTGTCGATCACGATCCAGCCGGAGACCGCGCGGCCCTTCTTGCGCCGTCCCATGGCTCAGTCCTCGTCCGGCTTGTCGAGATCCTGCCGGACGTGATCCTGGCTCAGCAGTCGCCGGGTTTCGTCCATCCGGTCGAAGGTCTCGTCGATCTGGAACCGCAGCTCGGGCGAGAATTTCAGGGTCAGCTCCTTGCTGACCGCGCGGCGCAGCTCGTGCCGGTTGCGGCGCAGGGCATCGAGTGCGTCCTGTGCCCCGTGCCCGCCCAGCGGCAGCACATAGGCGGTCGCCACCTTCAGGTCCGGGGAGGTCCGAACCTCGCCCACGGTGATCGACATCCGGTTCAGGTCCGGGTCGTGGATATCGCCCTGGTTCAGCACCGAAGACAGGGTGCGCCGGATCAACTCCCCCACGCGCAACTGGCGCTGGGACGGGCCGGAGCCGGTATCAAATCGCGAACGTGCCATGGTGGGGATCCTTTCGAGCCGCCCGTGTACCCGCCCCGCGCGCCCCATGCAACACGTGCGTTTGCGCGGGACGCCGCGTCGCGCTAGGAGGGGCGGGACAGACCGAAGGGGACACAAGATGAGCGATGTGCCGGGGATCGTGGTGACAGGGGGCTCTGGCCGGATGGGCCGGATGCTGATCGAGACGGTGCGTGGGTCGGACGCGGCACGGCTGGTGGGCGTGACCGAGCGGCCCGGCCATGACTGGATCGGTGCGGATATCGGCGTGGCGCTGGGCGGGGCGCCGATCGGGGTGACCGTGACCGACGACCCGCTGGAGGCGTTCGCGACCGCACAGGCGGTCATCGATTTCACCTCCCCCGCCGCGACCGTGGCCCATGCGGAGCTGACCGCCCAGGCCCGCGCGGTGCATGTCATCGGCACTACCGGGTTTTCGCCCGCGGATCTCGCCCATCTGGAGGCGGCTGCGCGCCATGCGGTGATCGTGCGGGCGGGCAACATGAGCCTCGGCGTCAACCTGCTCGTGAAGCTGACCGAGAAGGTCGCGGCGGCGCTCGATGCGGATTACGACATCGAGGTGATCGAGGCCCATCACCGCCACAAGGTCGATGCGCCTTCGGGCACGGCCCTGATGCTCGGCGAGGCGGCGGCAGCGGGCCGGGGCGTCGCGCTGGCGGATGTCTCCGACCGGGGCCGCGACGGGATCACCGGGGAACGCAAGCGGGGCGATATCGGCTTTTCGGCCATCCGGGGCGGCGACATCGTGGGCGAGCATGATGTGCTGTTTGCCGCCGAGGGCGAGCGGATCACCCTGCGCCACGTGGCGTCGGACCGCTCGGTCTTCGCGCGCGGGGCGCTGAAGGCGGCGCTTTGGGGGCAGGACAAGGGGCCGGGCGCCTATGACATGATGGATGTGCTCGGTCTTTGAGCATGGGCGCGGCCCGGCGGGGCCGTTCGCCACTCAAGCCGCGCATTTCCCGAGGCGTTGTGTTAGTGTGCCCCAGCGGGGCTCACAGGCTGCGCGAGCAGCGCAGGAGCCCGCGCAGATGTCCCTGATCCAGATCGCCTATGTCTCCCGCCCGTTCGGTTACGACGCCGCGGCGCTTGCAGGCATCCTCGTGGATGCACGGGCGCGCAACCGGCAGGACAACCTGACCGGTGCGCTGATCTGTCGGGCGGATCTCTATTGCCAGCTGCTCGAAGGTCCCGAGCAGGCGGTACAGGCCTGTTTTGCCCGCATCGCCCGCGACGACCGCCACCTGGAGGTGCGCAAGCTTGCCACCCTGCCGATCAGCGACCGGCTCTTTCCAGGCTGGGACATGCGCCATGACCCGGCGGAGTCGTGGATGTGGAGCCGGGAAGAGACCACTGCCGGGCACGTGGAAAGCGCAACCGCTCTCGATATCCTTGCGGTGTTCCGCAAGCTGGCGGCCGGGCGCGGCGCGCCGGAATAGGGCTCAGGCCTTCAGCCCGTTCAGCACCAGGTCCAGGTGGCCTTCGAAATAGCGGTCCATGTCGATCGGCTCGTTCTCGGCGAAGGTCATGCCCCAGATCGCGGCCATCAGGCCCGGGGCCATCACCAGGCGCGGAAACTCGCGAATCGGGCCGTCGCGAAACTCCCCCCGGTCGATGCCGCGCTGCACCACCCGGTCGAGTACGGTCATGCCCGGACGGATGCCCTTTTCGTAGTAGAGCGTCCTGATCTCGGGAAACTGATGCCCCTCGCCGATGATGATCCGCATCAGCAGACGTGTATCGGACAGCACGATGTTCTCGTACATCTGTCGCAGCATCCCGCGCAGCAGCGCCTCGGTCGGCCCCTCGAACCCGTCCACAAGGTCGCCCACACGCGACAGCGCGGCGCTGACCTTGGCCTCGATCACGGCCTGGAACAGGGCCTGCTTGTTGGGAAAATACAGATAGACCGTGCCCTTGGCGATTCCGGCCTCGCGGGCGACCTCGTCCACCCGCGCCTTGCCGTAGCCATGGGCGCAGAACACCTTGAAGGCGGCCTCGACGATCTCGGCCGGGCGCGCGTCCTTGCGGCGACGCCGCGGCGGGGCGGCGGAATTCGGTGCGTCTGTCAGGTCGGTCATGTCCTTTCCTTCCTTCGCGGCGTTGCGGTCGCCGGGCACATATGCCTTCCGCACAGCCCCTGTGTTCCAACGCACGTAAAAATGACTACTGGGTCAGTTTGGCACTTGATTTAATGACGCGCAAGTCATTAAGTCGAGGCAACCCCAAGCCGCCGCCGGAGGTCGAACCCATGTCGCGCCCGTTTTCCCTGCTCAAGGACCTGTTCTGGATCGTGTTCTCGGTGGGCCTCGTGGGTGGGGGCGTTCTGGGCTTCCAGTATCTTGGCGCGAACCGGGACGTGGTCGCGCCGCAGCCAGTGGAGCGGCCCGTGGCGCTTGTGGCGACCGAGGTGCTGACCCCCTATGACGGGGCCTTGCCGATCCGGGGAGAGGGCTTCATCACCCCGTTCCGGCAGGTGGCCCTGTCGTCCCAGACCCAAGGCCGGATCGTGACGCTGCATCCGGCCATCGACACCCGCGGGGCCTTTGCCGAGGGCGATATCCTCGTGCAACTCGACGAGCGCGCGGCGCAGGCGGCCCTGGCCCAGACCGATGCCAATATCGCCTCCACCCAGGCGCGGCTCGATCTGGTGGTCTCGCAGCTGGCGCGGGGCGAGACCCTGCGCGAACGGGGCATCATCTCGCAAGAGGCGCTCGATTCGCTTCTCAGCCAGCAGTCGGAGCTGACCGCGACCCTCGACAGCCTGCGGGCGGCGCGGGAAACCGCGCTTGTCACCCTGGACAACGCGCGGATCGCAGCCCCGTTTGCGGGGCGCGTGCTGCGCAAGACCGCCGAGATCGGCGCCGTGGTCAGCCCGGGCCAGGAGATCGCGGTGCTCTACAGCGATGGCGCGCTGGAGGTGACCGTCCCGCTGCGCCAGGCGGATGCCGCGCTGATCCCGGGCCTGTTCGAAGGTGCGGCGGTCCCGGCCGAGGTCCATGCGCGTTTCGCCGGGCAGGATGTGACCTGGGCGGCGGAGGTCGCCCGCGTGGACGCCGCGCTCGACAGCCGGACACGGTCGCTCAACGTCACCGTGCGGCTCAAGGCGCAGACCGGGGCGACCGCCGCGGGGGCGCTGCCGTCGGGCGCGCCACCGGCGCTGATCAACGCGTTTGCCAATGTCACCATCAGCGGGGCCGAGGTGCCGAGCGCCTATGCGATCCCCTCCACCGCCCTGCGAGATGGCGGCGCGATCTGGCTCTATGACGCCGGGGCGCTTGCCGTTGTGCCCGCCGCGTTGATCCACGTGGATGGCGAGCAGAGCTTCGTGCGGCTGGGCGCGCTGCCCGAAGGGGCGGAGTTGATCACCAGCCCGCTCGACACGGCGGTGGCGGGCATGGCGCTGCGCCGCGCGGCGGTGGCCGAACGCACCGCCGCCCTGACGGAGCAGCCCCGATGAACCCGGTGATCAAATGGATGACCGAACACCCGGTCGCCGCGAACCTGACCATGGTGCTGGTGCTTGTGGTCGGGCTTCTGAGCCTGTTCGCCATCCCGCAGAAGACCTTTCCGGACTTCACCCTCGAAGTGGTCGATATCCGCGTGGTCTATCCCGGGGCCTCCCCGGGCGAGATCGAGCAGAGCATCATCCGCCCGATCGAGGACCAGATCAGCGGCATCGACGGCGTGGACGAGGTCACCGCCACGGCGCGCGAAGGCTCCGGCCAGGTGTCGGTGGCCCTGCTGCTGGGGGCGGACGTGGCCGAGAAGCTCGACGAGGTGAAGACCGAGATCGACCGCATCACCACCTTCCCCGAGGATGCCGAGGAGCCGACCGTCACCCAACGCTCCAACCGCTCCCGCGCTCTGGAGATCGCGATTCACGGCCCGGTGCCGGAACAGGTGCTGAAGGAAGAGGCCGAGCGGCTCAAATCCGAGCTGACCCAGCTGCCCTCGGTGTCCTTTGTCGAAACGGCGAACCTGCGCGATTACGAGATTTCCATCGAGGTGGACCGCGACACGCTCAATGCCTATGGGCTGACACTCGCGCAGGTCAGCCAGATCGTCGCTGCGAATTCGCTGGAACTGCCGGGAGGCGAGATCGAAACCGCGACCCTGTCGATCCCCCTGCGCACGCTCGGGCGGAACTACACCCGCGCCGATTTCGAGAACATCGTGGTGCTGACCAATGATGCAGGCGCCAAGGTGTTTCTGCGCGACATCGCGACGGTGATCGACGGGTTCGAGGACAGCGATATCTCCGCCCGGTTCGGCGGCAACCCGTCGGCCACGGTCAACGTGTTCCGCGTGGGCGACGAGCAGCTTCTGGATATCGTGGCGGATGTGAAGGTGCATCTGGACGAGAGTTTCCGCGCCTCCCTGCCGGCAGGGGTCGACGTGACCCTCTGGCAGAACGATGCGGACGAGTTGCAGAGCCGGCTCGACCTGCTGATCGAGAACGCGGTGCTGGGCCTGGCGTTGGTGGTGCTGTGCCTGACGCTGTTTCTCGATTTCCGGCTGGCCTTCTGGGCGGCGGCGGGGATCGCGGTCGCCTTTGCCGCCAGTTTTGCGGTGCTGAACACCATCGGCATGTCGATCAACATGATCTCGCTCTTTGGCTTCATCCTGGCCATCGGGATCGTGGTGGATAATGCCATCGTGATCGGAGAGAACATCTACAAGAACGGCGAGGCGGGGCTGAGCCCCATGGAGGCCGCCGTCAAGGGCACCCAGCGCGTGGCGGTGCCGGTGGTGTTCTCGGCGCTCACCACGGTGGTGGCGTTCATGCCGCTCTTCGAGATGCCGGGCACGCTGGGCAAGTTCCTGGGCGATATTCCGGCGGTGGTGATCATAGTGCTGCTCTTGAGCCTGTTGCAGGCGCTCTTCATCCTGCCGCGCAACCTCAGCCGTTTGGACGTGTCGCCGAGCTATCGCCCCAATATCGTGCTGCGCGGGCTGAACGCGGTGCGCCGGGTGATCGACCGGGGCCTGCAATGGTTCATCGCCCGGCCCTTCGACGCGGCGCTGCGGTTTGCCACGCGCTACTGGCTGGTGCCCATCGGGGCGGTGATCGGCATGATGATCGTGACCGTCGGGTTGCTGGCCCATGGATATGTGAAGTTCAATTTCTTCCCGGCGATCGACGGCAAGTTCGTCACCGCCAATATCGAGATGGTCGACGGCACCACCTTCGATCGCACCGAAACCGTGGCCGAGCAGGTCCGTCTCGCCGCCGTGCGGGCGGGCGACCGGATCGCGGCGAACCTGCCCATGGACGAGGCGGCGGTGGTCGAGAATATCGCCGTTGTGATCGGGCAGGGCGCCGGGGGCGGTGGTCCTGCGGGCGGCACGGCCACGACGGGGGCGACCTTGGCCAACGTGGTGGTGCGCGTCACCGATCCCGAGCTGCGCGACTGGCCGACCCGGGATTACGTCGCCGCCTGGCGCGACGAGATCGGCGATATCGCCGGGATCAAGGTGCTCGATGTGTCGTCGGCCCTGATCGACGCGGGCGATGCCATCGCGGTGGAGCTGTCCTTGCCCGACGGCCAGGACATTGCGCCGGTGGTGGACGCATTGCGCGAGGGGCTGCGGGGTATTCCCGGTGTGTTTTCGATCCGCGATGACCTGTCGGCCGGGCGGCTGGAGTACAAGCTGTCCCTGCGCGAGGATGCCCGTATCTACGGCGTGACCCTGTCGGACCTGGCCAGTCAGATGCGCAACGGCTTCTTCGGGATCGAGGCGACGCGGGTGCAGCGCGGCCGGGACGATGTGCGGGTCTTCGTGCGCCTGCCCGCGAACCAGCGTGACAGCCTCGCGGACCTTCTGGACTTCAAGATCCGCACCGCCGCGGGCGACCTGATCGCGCTGGGCGATGTGGCCGAGATCACCGAGGGGCTTGCCCCCACCGAGATCCTGCGCCGCAACGCCCGCACCATCACCACGGTCACCGCCGATGTGGATGCCTCGGTCATCACGTCCAGCGAGGCCAACGCGCTGATCACCGCCGAGCTGATCCCGCCCCTCGCGGCGCGTTACGAAGGCCTGATCGTGGAATTCGGCGGCGAACAGCGCACCCAGGGCGATGCAGGCACGGCCCTGGGCAAGGCGCTGGCCGTGGCGCTCTTCGTGATCTTCGCGCTGCTGGCGCTTGTGTTCCGGTCTTACGTGCAGCCGCTGGTGGTGATGGTCGCGATCCCGCTGGGTCTGATCGGGGCAGTGATGGGGCACATGATCATGGGGCTGCCCCTGACGATCCTGTCGATCTTCGGGATCATCGGGCTGGCCGGTGTGGTGATCAACAACTCCCTGGTGATGATCGACCTCTACAATGAGTATCTGGACAAGGGCCACGCCCTGCGCGCCGCGGTGATAGAGGGCACGAAGGACCGGTTCCGGCCGATCCTGCTGACCTCGCTCACGACCTTCCTCGGGGTCTTTCCGCTGATCATGGAAACCTCGCTGCAGGCGCAGTTCCTGATCCCGCTGGCGGTGTCCATCGGCTACGGGGTGCTCTTCGGCACGGCGATCATCCTGCTGGCGGTTCCGGCGGTGTTCATCGCACAAGCCCGGGCGTTCGACCTGGTAGCGCGGCTCTTCAGAGCGGCCGCGCCGCCGCTGCCCGAACCCGCACCCGCACCGGACCCCTCGCCCGCGTCCCGTCTCGCTTCGGTCCGGGCGGCGGAATAGCGCCGAGTGCGGCAGAACTCACGGTCCCGTGACGGGAAAAGTCATCCAGACGGCACATCTTTGCGTAATCCTGATGAATCACCCGCGTGAAGGAGCAAAAACATGGGTTTCCAGAAGCCTCTGACGGCCTTGGCGGCGATGGCCGCAGCACTTGTGCTCGGCACGCCCAGCCTGGCCAGTGACGACTTCCAGCGCGTGCAGAGCGAAACCGAATTCGTGGAGATCGTCGCCGGGCGCGAACTGGCAATTGTGCGGCCTTTCTACCTGCGCAATGCCATCAAGCTGCAGGTCCGCCCCGAGGGGGAGATTGCCGGGACCGCCCTGCGCAAGCCGGTGACCGGCGCGTGGAGCTGGCAGAATGGGTATTTCTGTCGCGAGATGACCTATGGCGACAACTCCATCGCGCCGAATTGTCAGCTTGTCGCCGTGAAAGGTGATGAGGTGCGGTTCATCGCAGACCAGGGGGCGGGCGATCGGGCGGATTTCCGGCTCGACTGACCCCGACGGGCTGCGCGATCAGAAATCGATCGCGATGCCCTTTTTCTCCCAATCCCCATAGCGCACGGGTTCTGGCCCGTTCCGACCGCCAAGCTCGGGGGGAAACTCCCGGGCTTTTTCCTTGGCCTTGCGCGCATCGGCTTCTGCGAGCGCCCGGCGCGCGGGTTCTGGCAGGGCTGCGCGGCGCGCGGCTTCCTCCGGGCTGAGGGCCGGGGGCTGGTCGGGTGTTTCGCTGTCGGTCATGGCAGGGCTCCGTCTCGGGGCGTGGGCTGCTTGTCTCGCGCCTAGGGTTGATATACCCCCGCGCGATCCGCAGACAAGCGCGGTGCAACAAGGAGACGCAGCCGTGGCCACCCCCGCCCTCGATCCCGCACGGGCCGCCGCCCTGGCCCTTTTGGCGGGTGTTCTGTCCGAGCGCATGTCCCTGGCCGACCAGACCGCCCACCCCAAGGGGCCCTTCGCGGATTGTGCCCCGGCGGAGCGTGCCCGGGCGCAGCGGCTGGCCACCGGCGTGCTGCGCCACCTGCGGACCTGCGACCAGATGCTCGGGCCGCACCTGCGCATGCCGCCCTATCCCGCGATCCACAATATCCTGCGGCTCGGCGCCTATGAGCTCTGCGCGCTGGGCGAGGCGCCGCATGGGGTCGTCCATGCCGCGGTCGACCTGGCTAGGGCCGAGGACCCGCAAAGCCGTGCACCGGGGCTGGTCAACGCGGTGCTGCGCAAGGTCGCCGATCTCGGCCCCGCGCTTTGGGCCGCGGCCCCGCCCGCGCAACTGCCCAAGCCGTTCCGCAAGGGGTTGGTCAAGATTTGGGGCAACAAGACCGTTACCGGTTTCGAGGCCGCCCACGGGGCGGGGGCGCCACTGGACCTGACCCTGCGCGATCCGTCCGAAGCCGCGCTCTGGGCTGATCGGCTCGGGGCGGTGGTGCTGCCCACGGAGGGGCTGCGCCTGTCCGATGCGGGGCAGGTCAGCCAACTGCCGGGCTATGCCGAGGGCGCGTGGTGGGTGCAGGATGCCGCGGCGAGCCTGCCCGCGCGTGCGCTCGGGCCCGTGGCCGGGGCGCGGGTGCTGGACCTGTGCGCGGCACCGGGGGGCAAGACCCTGCAACTGGCCGCGGCGGGGGCGCAGGTTACTGCGCTCGATATCTCGGGCGCACGTGTGGCGCGGCTGCGGGAGAACCTGGCTCGAACGGGGCTGGCGGCGAAGGTCGTGATCGCGGACGGGCTGACCTATGCCGCCGAAACGCCGTTCGATGCGATCCTGCTCGATGCGCCTTGCTCGGCCACGGGGACGATCCGGCGGCACCCGGATCTGCCCTTCCTGCGCGACCTGAGCGATCTGTCGGACCTGACGGCGTTGCAGGCCGGTTTGATCGACCGGGCGGTGGGGCTCTTGCGGCCCGGTGGGCGCCTGGTCTTTGCCACCTGTTCGCTCTTGCCTGCCGAGGGGGAAGACCAGGTCGCCGCGGCGCTGGCGCGCCATCCGGGCCTGGCGCAAGTGCCGCTGAGCGACCTGGCCGGTAGCGCGGCGGAGTGGCTGACCGACACGGGCGCCCTGCGCCTGCGACCGGATTTCTGGGCCGAGCGCGGCGGGCTGGACGGGTTCTTCATCGCGGCGCTCGCAAAACCGGGGTGAGGCGCGTTTTGGCCATGACTCGGGGTCTGGCACATCCTAGAGTGCGCCCCGGGCGACAGGACCCGACGCAACACCACAGCTGAGAAAACCACCGAAAAGACAGGGGCAATGGCGGGCAGTCTGCAACAGGACCTTTCACGGTCGACGGGCTCGCGCTCCCTCGGCCACAGGGTCATGGACGGGTTCCATGCCCGGCTGGCGCGGTTCGGGCGTCCGGCCACGGCCTTCGTCTCGACGCCGGAGCCCACGAGCTTCGGCGATCCGGCGCGGGGGCGGCAGTTGCTGGCGGGCAATCACCTGATCAATGGGGAGGTGATCACCGCGCCGGGCGTGTCGCTGTGGGAGATTGCCGAGAACGCGCCGGGGCGCGATGCGCTGCTGCTGCATGATTTCAAATGGCTGGATGATCTCGCGGCCCTGGGCGGCCCGGCGGCACAAGGGCTGGCGCAGACTGCGCTGGGCGAGTGGATCGCGCGTTACGGGACCGGGCGTGGGCCGGGCTGGACCCCGGACCTGACCGCGCGGCGGATGATGCGCTGGATTTCCCATGCGGTGATGTTGCTGGGCGGGGAAGGATCGCGCCTGTCGCCGGGGTTCTTCCGGTCGCTCGGGCAGCAGGGCGTGTTTCTCAGCCGCCGCTGGAAGACCGCCGCGTCGGGGCGCGCGCGGTTCGAGGCGCTGGCCGGGATGATTTATGCGGGGATGAGCCTGCGCGGGCTGGAGGGGCGGGTGGATGCCGCCGCCGCCGCCCTCGACCGGGCCTGCGCGGCGGAAATCGACGGGCAGGGGGGGCTCGCCTCTCGCAACCCCGAAGACATGCTGGAGGTGCTGCTCCTGCTGACCTGGGCCGCGGACGCGTTGGAGGAGCGGGGCCGCAGCCCGAGCGTGGAGCAGGTGCGCGCCATCGCCCGGATCGCGCCGTCCTTGCGTGCGCTGCGTCACGGCGATGGCGGGCTGGTGCGTTGCCACGGCGGCGGGCGCGGCGCGGCAGAGCAGGTGGCGCAGGCGCTGGCCCGGACCGGGATTGTCGAGACCTCGGATGCGACGCTGGTGATGGGCTATGCCCGGCTGGCGGCGGGCAGCACCACGGTGATCCTCGATGCCGCGGTGCCGCCGCGGGGGGCAGGGGCGCTCTCGGCCCATGCCAGCACGCTCGCCTTCGAGATGACCTCGGGCCGGTTCCCGATCGTGATCAATTGCGGCTCGGGGGCGAGTTTCGGGGCGGAGTGGCGCCGGGCCGGGCGTGCGACTGCGTCCCATTCTACCCTGGGGATCGACGGCACCTCTTCCTCCCGGCTGGAGCCGCGGGCGCGGCGGCGGGGCCAGGACGAGGCCCTTCTCGACGTGCCCACGCGGGTGACGGTGGAGGCGTTCGATACGTCGCCGCATCTGCGCGGGCTGCTGCTGACCCATAACGGTTATGACCCGACCCACGGTTTGACCCATGCAAGGCAGGTGCAGTTGATGGCCGATGGGCGGATGCTGGAGGGCACCGATACGCTGGCTGCGCTGGAGCCCGGCGCACGCCTGCGCTGCGACCGGGCGATGACGGCAGCGGGCGGCGCGGGGCTGGCCTTCACGGTGCGGTTCCACCTGGCCCCCGAGGTGGAGGCGCAGGTCGACATGGGGGGCACCGCGGTGTCGTTGCTGCCGGGCGGTGACGAGGTGTGGATCTTCCGGGCGCGGGGGGCGCGGATGGCGCTTGCCCCCAGCGTCGCGCTCGAACGCGGGCGGCTGAAGCCCCGCGCTACCCGGCAGATCGTGCTGACCGGGCGGCTTCTGGATTATGCCACGGAGCTGGACTGGTCCTTCACCCGGGTGAGCTGACCCGTCTTGATTGGCGCGCCTGCGGCGCAGGAGATACCTGGCCCTGCGGGCCGTTCGGGGGCGCTGCCCCCGCCGCGCTGTGCGCGTCTCCCCCAGAGTATTTTCACACAGATGAAGGGAGGGGCGGCGCGCCCGGTGGTGGGCATGTCGGTCAAGATCAACCGGATGGTTGAATGTGCCGAGGGGACGAGGCGGCGCTGACGACCAGGCGGCCAGCTTGTCGCACCTATATATTTTTTCATAATATCAAATTGTTACGGGTTTCGCGCGCCGCGACGCAGCGCGTTGACTCTGCCCCATCCCTCGGCCTAGCTTGCGCGCAACAACGCGGAGACGTGCGGTATGGCTGACGGGCCTGAGGAGCACCGCCTGCGGGCGCTGGAGGAGAGGATCGCGGCGGCCAAGAAGGCGCAGGCCCCTGCTCCGGCGAAGGACGAACATTACAGCCTGGCGCAACACGCCTGGCGCATGGTGGTGGAGCTTGTGGCCGGTCTCGGGATCGGCTTCGGCATCGGGTACGGGCTGGACAGCCTGTTCGGCACAACGCCGATCCTCCTGGTGCTTTTTACATTGCTGGGGTTTGCGGCGGGGGTGCAGACGATGATCCGCTCCTCGAACGAGATCCAGGCACAGAGACTGAAGGCGGAGCGTTCCGCCGAAGACGAAGGGGACTGAAACGTGGCGACCGAAGAAGGCACCGGCCTCACATTCTATCCGATGGATCAGTTCATCGTGTCTCCCCTGTTTGGGGATGGACCGGTGCACTTCTACACCCCGACCAACGTGACCTTGTGGATGGCCCTGGCCGTGGCGGCGATCGCGCTTCTGCTGGTGGCGGGGACCCGCGGGCGCGCTGTGGTTCCGAGCCGGGCGCAGTCGATTGCCGAACTGGCCTACGGGTTTGTCTACAAGATGGTCGAGGACGTGACCGGCAAGGACGGGATCAAGTATTTCCCGTATATCTTCACGCTCTTCATGTTCATCTTGGTGGCCAACTTCCTCGGGCTGATCCCGATGAGCTTCACCACCACCTCGCACATCGCGGTGACCGCGGTGCTGGCGCTAGCGGTGTTCATCACCGTCACGGTGATCGGGTTCGTCAAGAACGGGGCCTCTTTCCTCAGCCTCTTCTGGGTGGCCTCCGCGCCCCTGGCGCTGCGCCCGATCCTCGCGGTGATCGAGATCATCTCCTACTTCGTCCGTCCGGTCAGCCACTCCATTCGTCTGGCGGGCAACATGATGGCCGGCCACGCGGTTCTGAAGGTGTTCGCGGGCTTTGCCCAGGTGGCGGCCGTAGCCCCCATCGCGATCATCGGCGTCATGGCGATCTACGGGCTCGAAGTTCTGGTGTCGGCCATCCAGGCCTACGTCTTCACCATCCTGACCTGCGTGTATCTCAAGGACGCACTGCACCCGCATCACTAAGACAACCGGCGGGGGCGACCCCCGCCTCCGCAACTCAGCAATTCCATCGTAAGGAGACATATCATGGAAGGCGAACTCGCACATATCGGCGCAGGCCTGGCAGCAATCGGTTCCGGCGCAGCCGCAATCGGTGTGGGCCACGTGGCAGGCAACTTCCTGGCAGGTGCTCTGCGGAACCCGTCGGCAGCCGCCGGCCAGACCGCGACCCTCTTCATCGGCATCGCGTTCGCAGAAGCTCTGGGGATCTTCGCATTCCTCGTTGCTCTGCTGCTGATGTTCGCCGTCTGATCTTTCCCAAGCCATCCTTACGGTCGGGTCAGCCTCAAACGGGCTGATCCGATGGATTGAGGGCCAAGGAGGGACGTATGGCAACCGAAGCAACAGGGGCCGTCGAGGCCGCGCCGGGGATGCCCCAGCTCGACTTCTCGACCTTTCCCAACCAGATTTTCTGGCTGATCATCACGCTCGTCGCGATCTACCTGATCCTGACGAAAGTGGCCCTGCCGCGGATCGGATCCGTTCTGGCGGAACGCAGCGGCACGATCACCAACGATCTGGCGGCGGCCGAAGAGCTGAAGCTCGCGGCGGTCGAGGCGGAGAAAGCCTATAATCAGGCGCTGGCCGATGCCCGTGCCGAAGCGCAGAAGATCGTCGCCGAAGCGCGGGCCGAGATCCAGGCGGATCTCGATGTGGCCACTGCCAAGGCGGATGCGGAGATCGCGGCCAAGTCCGCCGAAGCGGAGAAGGCCATCGCCGAGATCCGCGAAGGCGCCATGGCCAGCGTGACCGAGGTCGCGACGGACACTGCGCAAGCGTTGGTCGCCGCGTTGCTGCCCAGTGCCAAGGATGCGGATGTCTCCGCTGCCGTGGCTGAGCGTGTGAAAGGGTAATGGCATGAAAAAGTTACTCCTGCCTGCCCTGCTGACCTTCAGCGCCACACCGGCGCTGGCAGCGAAGGGGCCTTTCTTCTCGCTGGCGAATACCGACTTCATCGTCCTGATCTCGTTCATCGCCTTCATCGGGGTGTTGGTCTATTTCAAGATCCCCGGCATCCTGAGCGGCATGCTCGACAAGCGGGCCGAGGGCATCAAGGCCGAGTTGGAAGAGGCCAAGGCCCTGCGCGAAGAAGCGCAGACGCTGCTGGCCTCCTACGAGCGCAAGCAGCGCGAGGTGCAAGCCCAGGCGGATGCCATCGTGGCTACGGCCAAGGAAGATGCCGAGGCCGCAGCGGCTCAGGCGAAGGTCGACCTCGAAGCTTCCATCGCACGCCGGTTGGCCACCGCCGAGGACCAGTTGGCGTCGGCTCAGGCCGCTGCGATCAAAGAGGTCAAGGACAAGGCCGTAACGGTCGCGATTGCCGCCGCTGCGGACGTGATCTCGTCCAAGCTGGGCAAGGCCGAGCTGAATGCGCTGAACGCCGATGCGATCAAGGAAGTGAAAGCCAAGCTGCACTGATCCGCATCACGGAACCACGTGGAAAACCCGGCCTCCGTGCCGGGTTTTTTGCTGTTCGGGGCTCAGCGGGCCTGTTCGTGCTCGTAGCGCTGGCGCGCGATTTCCTCGTTCTTTTCCATCTGGCGCCAGTCCGCGAGGGAGCCTTCGACGAAATCCAGATGGTGCTGCACCGCCTCCCGCGCGGCCTGGGGATCGCGGGCCTGCAAGGCGGCGTTGATCGCCCGGTGCTGTTCTAGCAGCTGATCCCGGGTGGCGCGCTGCTTGAACATGATCTTGCGGTTGTAGAACACGCCTTCGCGCAGCAGGTCGAACATCGACCGCATCATGTGCAGCATGATCACGTTGTGGCTGGCCTCGACAATCGCCAGGTGGAACTCCGCGTCGAGCATGGATTCCTCGTCCGGGTTGCGCTTGGAGTGGGCCGCTTCCATCTTGCGGAAGATCGTGTCGACCACCTTGAGGTCCGTCTCGGAGCCGAGCCGCGCGGCCCGGTCCGCCGCCAGCCCCTCCAGGTCGCGGCGGAAGGCAAGATAGTCGAACACCGCCTCGTCATGCTTGGCGAAAAGCTGGATCAGCGCGTCCGAGAACGCGGAGCCGAGCACATCGGCCACGAATACGCCCGCACCCGCGCGGGTCTCCAGCAGCCCACGGGTCTGCAACTCGGCCAGTGCTTCGCGCAGGGACGGACGGGAGACACCGAGCTTCTCGGACAGCTCTCGCTCCGAGGGGAGCCGCTCTCCGGGCCGCAGAATGCCGCGCAGAACGAGTTGTTCGATCTGGCGAATGACCGAGTGCGAGAGTTTTTCCGACTGGATACGCTGGAATGGCATGGCGCGCTCCCTGATTGGTCAATTGATATGACCACTGGGGGCGCGCTGCAAGCGCTTAGCGGGGCGTTATGATGATCTCCACCCGGCGGTTCTGTGCGCGCCCGGCCTCGTCCAGGTTCGATGCGATGGGTTGATCCTCGCCCCGTCCGAAGGCGACGACCCGCGACGACGGCACCCCGTTCTGCAACAGAATCGCCGCGACCGCGCTGGCGCGCCGCTGGGACAGCTCCTGGTTGTAGCCCGCAGAACCGGTGTTGTCGGTGTGGCCTACGACCTGCACCGTGGTGTCGGGATAGTCGAGCAGGTTGCGCGAAAGCGCCGCCAGATCCGATTGCAGGGTGGATTGCACCACCGCACTGTCCACGGCAAACAGGATATCCTGCGGCATGGTCACCACCAGCTCGGAGCCGGTGTTGACGATCTGCACAGCGTCATTGCCGAGTTCGGCCTGCAGGTCCCGGGCCTGGCGGTCCAGCATGTCGCCGATGGCCGCGCCAACGCCCGCCCCGACCACGGCACCGATCAGGGCCTTTTCCCGATCCTCGGTCGCCCCGAGCGCGCCCCCGGCCAAAGCCCCGATTGCCGCGCCGGTGGCCATGCGGCGGTTGTCTTCGGTCACGGTGCAGGCGCTCAGCGCAAGCAGGCTCGCACAGGCGGCGATCAGGGGTACATGTACTCGCATAGGGCTCGTCCTCGATAGGTTTTGTTTGTCCGCATATCGGGTCAGTCGCGCCGGATATTCAATAGCAGACGGCGCAAGCCCACAGTCGCGGCGCCCTTTTGCCGGTTCAGCCGGCCTGTTCCAGAAGCGCGGCCTCCTGGGCCAGCATGGCGCGTTTGACCGGCAGGCCCCAGTGATAGCCGCCCAGTCCGCCTGATTTGCGCAACGCGCGGTGGCAGGGGATAAGCCAGCTGACCGGATTGCGCCCCACGGCGGTGCCCACGGCGCGCACGGCCCGGGGGGATCCGATGGCTTCGGCAATCTCCGAATAGGTTGTGACATGGCCCGAAGGGACTCGCAGCAGCGCCTCCCACACCTTGATCTGGAATGGCGCCCCGATCAGGTAGAGAGGCGCGCGGGCCAGATCTCCATCCCCCGCGCCGAAGGCCGCCACCGCCCAGGGCCGGAGCCGCGTCGGGTCCTCCACATACCGCGCCTTGGGCCAGCGCGCGACCATGTCGGCCATGGCGGCGTCGGTGCCGGTTTCGGCGGCGAACGCGATGCCGCAGATCCCCTTGTCGGTGCCCATGACCAGCGCGGGTCCGAACGGACTGTCGAACCAGCCCCAGCGGATCGTCAGCCCCGCCCCCTTGCGGGCGAACTCGCCGGGGCTCATGGCCTCCCAGGTCACGAAAAGATCATGGAGCCGCCCGGAGCCGGACAGGCCCAATTCCCCCGCCGCCTCCAGGGTGGTGAAGCGGTCGGCCAGCAGGGCCTTGGCATGATCGAGCGTCAGGTATTGCTGATACCGTTTGGGCGACACGCCGACCCAGGCCGAAAACGTACGCTGCAAATGGGCCGGACTCATCCCGATCCGGCCCGCCAGATCGTCGAGCGGCAGGGGTGTGCCCCCGGCGGCATCGATCTCTTCGATGGCGCGGCGGATCACGCCGTAATGGTAGCGGTCGTCTGCGGTCTCGGGGTCACTCATCTCGGGCCTCCTGTGACGCCCAAGGTAATCCGCCCCCCGCGCCCCCGCGACCCGAATTTTGCGCATTTGGCCCGCTTGCCCCGCGCGGGCGCATTGGGCATACCGGCGCGGATGGCCAAGCAACTCGATTATCATACGATCCGCGAGATCTTCACCCGGTTCCAGGCCGCCGAGGCCGAGCCCAAGGGCGAGTTGAACCATGTCAACGCCTACACCCTGGTTGTGGCCGTAGCGCTTTCGGCACAGGCCACGGATGCGGGCGTGAACAAGGCCACCGAGGCCCTGTTCAAGATCGCCGATACGCCCGAGAAGATGCTGGCCTTGGGCGAAGAGGGCGTGATCCAGCATATCAAGACCATCGGGCTGTATCGCAACAAGGCCAAGAACGTCATCAAGCTCAGCCGCATTCTGGTCGAGCAGTATGGCGGTGAGGTGCCGAATTCCCGCGCGGCACTCGAAAGCCTGCCGGGGGTGGGCCGCAAGACCGCCAATGTGGTGCTCAACATGTGGTGGGGGCATCCGAGCCAGGCCGTGGACACCCATATCTTCCGCGTCGGCAACCGCACCGGCATCTGCCCGGGCAAGGATGTGGTCGCGGTCGAGCGCGCCATCGAAGACCACATCCCCGTCGATTTCCAGCACCACGCCCATCACTGGCTGATCCTGCATGGCCGCTACATCTGCAAGGCGCGCAAACCGGCCTGCGGGGCCTGCCTGATCCGCGATCTCTGCCAATTCGAGGACAAGACCGAATGAGTGACACTTCCAAGGACCCTTACCAGGTGGTGGGGATCGGCAATGCCATTGTCGATGTTCTGGCCCAGACCGATGACAGCTTTCTCGACCATATGGGGATCGAGAAAGGCATCATGCAACTGGTCGAACGGCCCCGGGCCGAGATGCTTTATGCCGCCATGTCCGACCGGGTGCAGGCTCCGGGCGGGTCGGTGGCCAACACGCTCGCCGGATTGGGCGAACTGGGCTTGCGCTGCGCGTTTATCGGGCGGGTGAAGGACGACACGCTGGGCCGGTTCTATGCACAGGGGATGGAGGCCGAGGGCACCGCCTTTCCGAACCCGCCACAGCAGGTGGAGGCACCCACGTCCCGCTCGATGATCTTCGTGACCCCGGACGGGGAGCGGTCGATGAACACCTATCTCGGTGCCGGTGCCGATCTCGGCCCCGAAGATGTGCCGGAGGCGGTGTTTGCCCAGGTCGGGCTGCTGTTTCTCGAAGGCTACCTCTTCGACAAGGTGCCCGGAAAGGCCGCGTTCGAGGCCGCGGCGCGCTATGCGCGCGGGGCGGGGGGGCATGCGGGGATCACCCTGTCCGATCCGTTCTGCGTGGACCGGCACCGGGCGGATTTCCAGCGCCTCGTGGCCGATGAGCTGAACTTCGTCATCGGAAACGAGCATGAATACATGGCGCTGTACGAGACCGAGGACCTCGGGGCCGCGCTGGCCCGCGCTGCGTCGGTCTGCGAGCTTGTGGTCTGCACTCGGTCGGGTGACCCGGTGGTGGTGATCCGCGGCGACGCGCGCGTCGAGGTGCCGGTCACACGGGTTGTGCCGGTGGATGCGACCGGGGCAGGGGACCAGTTCGCCGCCGGGTTCCTCTACGGGCTGGCAACGGGCAAAAGCCTCGAGGTCTGTGGCCGCATGGGCGTGATTGCCGGATCCGAGGTGATCAGCCATTTCGGCGCGCGTCCCAAGACGGATGTCCGCGCGCGTTTCGTCGCCGAGGGGCTGCTCTAGGGACGGTGCCGGGGCAAGCGGTTTCGAAACCGCTTGGGCGCCCGGTTGTGGGCACTCGGCGCAGGAGCGGCCGTAATTCGGCTTGAGTCGTTGCGCGATCGGGGCGTCACAAATGGGCTGCCCTGTCCGCGAAGGGCTGCAAGCGGCTTCGAAGCGGCTTGGCCCGTGGCCCGCGCGGGTCCCTAGCCGTGATGGGTCGCCACCGTCTTGAGTTGCGAGAAGCCGAAAAGCGCCTCGAACCCCTTCTCGCGCCCATGGCCGGACTTGCCCACCCCGCCGAAGGGCAGCTCGACCCCGCCGCCCGCGCCATAGGTGTTCACAAAGACCTGCCCGGCGCGCAGTCGCTTCGGCATCCGCATTTGGCGCGCGCCGTCGCGGGTCCAGATGCCCGCGACGAGGCCAAACTCCGTGCCATTGGCCAGCGCGATCGCCTCTTGCTCGGTCTCGAAGCGCATCAGGATCTGCACCGGGCCGAAGATTTCCTGCTGCGCCAGCGGGTGATCGGCGGCAATCCCGCCCAGCAGGTGGGGCAAGACGTAACACCCGCCCTCGGGCGCCTCTGGCAGCAGATGCCCGGTGGCGAGGATCTGGTCCGGTTCGGCCTGCGCCAGCATTGCCGAGACGCGCGCCTTCTGCTTCGGCGAGATCAGCGGCCCGACTGCCGGATCGCTCAGGGCCGGACCCACGGTCAGGGCGCGATAGGCCTCCGCCATACGGTCCGCGACCGCGTCGAATACGTCCGTCTGCACGAGGATGCGCGCCGCCGCCGAACAGGTCTGGCCCGCGTTCTGCACCCCGCCTTTCACCAGAAACGGCAGGGCAGCGTCGAGATCGGCATCGGCGAACACGATCTGCGGGGACTTGCCGCCCAACTCCAGTGTCACCGGTGTGATGTGACGCGCCGCGGTCGCCTGCACTTCCGCGCCCACGGGGACCGAGCCAGTGAAACTCAGGTGATCCACGCCCGGGTGATCCGACAGGGCCGCGCCCGCCTCGGCCCCGAGCCCGGTCACCACGTTCAGCGCGCCGGGGGGGAGCCCTGCGGCTTCGGCCAGTCGTGCGAAGGCCAGCGCGGTCAGGCAGGCATCCTCGGCCGGTTTCAACACGCAGGCATTGCCCATGGCCAGGGCCGCGCCCACGGAACGGCCGATGATCTGCATCGGGTAGTTCCACGGCACGATGTGCCCGGTGACCCCGTGCGGCTCGCGCAGGGTGTAGACGGTATAGCCGCTCTGATAGGGGATCGTTTCCCCCATGACCTTATCTGCGGCCCCGCCGTAGAATTCCAGATACCGCGCCAGCGCCAGGGCATCGGCGCGGGCCTGGGACAGGGGCTTGCCCACGTCGCGGGCCTCCATCTCCGCCAGGCGGTCGACCTCACCCGCCACCAGCGCGCCAAGTCGGGTGAGGCACCGCCCGCGCTCGGTCGCACTCATCCGGCCCCAATCGCCGTCCAGTGCGGCCCGGGCCGCCGCAACCGCCCGGTCGATCTCTGCAGCACCCCCGCGGGCGATCTGCGCCAATGGCGTGCCATCGGACGGGTCGATCACCTCCAGCGTGTCGGCGCAGCGTTGCCAGACCCCGCCGATCAGGATCTCGTCGCCGGGAAATCCCGGATCGTATGTCGGTCTGTCCAGCATGGCCCCCTCCTTTGCCCTGCGCGAGGTTACGAACCCGGCTGCGGCACCACAAGCAGGTCCTGCAGCGTCAGGGCCATCACCTTGGCGCTGTCGACCATGTCGTCGATCCCCACCCATTCGTCCGGCTGGTGCGCCAGGTCGAGAATGCCGGGCCCATAGGCGATGCAGTTCTTCAGCCGCCCGATCCGGTCGATATGTTTCTGGTCATATGTGCCCGGGCTGACCACGTAATCGGGCTGCCGCGCCAGCACCCGCTCGATGGACGCCGCGACCGAGCGGACCACGGGCGCGTCCCGGTCCGCCATGGTGGGCTGCACCTCGAAAAGCTCGCGGATCTCATACTCGAAACTGGGCCGCGTGGCCTTCACCCGCTCCAGCAGCTGCGTGATCTCGGCCTTTACCTCGGCAATATCCTCTTCGATCAAAAACCGCCGATCCAGCACGATCCGGCAGCGGTCCGCGACGCAGGGCGCGGGCAGGCCGGTGTAATCCGCGTCCTGCTCCGGTTCGCCGCCATGGACGGAATTGATGTTCAGGGTGGACTGTCGCGCGCCCTCGGGCACCACGGGCATCTCGGTGCGCTTGGTGGCGAGCAGGGGATAGAGCACCGTCTCGATCTCGTGCAGCACCGCGCCCATGTGGCGGATCGCGCTGTCGCCGAGAAACGGCATGGAGCCATGGGCGATCCGGCCCTTGGTCTCGACCTCCGCCCACCAGACGCCGCGATGCCCGAGGCAGATCCGGTCCTTGTTGAGCGGCTCGGGGATGATCACATGCTGCACACGCTCAGGCGAGAACCAGCCCCGCTCGGCCAGATATGCCACCCCGCCGAAGCCGCCCGATTCCTCGTCCGCGGTGGCGCTGATCTCGATGGCGCCGGAAAACTCCGGGTGGGTGGCGATGAACGCCTCCGCCGCGATAACCGAGGCGGCCAGCCCGCCCTTCATGTCGCAGGCCCCGCGGCCATAGACGCGGCCGTCCCGCACCTCCCCGCCGAACGGGTCCATGGTCCAGCCATGGCCAACCTCCACCACGTCATGGTGCGAGTTGAAATGCACGCAGTCGCCCGGGCCCCCGCCCTCGTAGCGTGCCACGAGGTTCCAGCGGGGGTAGCGTTCGCTGTCGGCGGGGGCACCCTTGGCGCGCACCAGCTCGCACCGGAACCCCAGAGGCGCGAGTCGTGCCTCCAGAAAGGCACAGATGTCGTGATAGTGCCGGCCAGGCGGGTTCAGGGTCGGGATCCGGATCAGATCCCGGGTCAGCGCCACCAGATCGGCGCGCCGGGCGCTCACCGCATCGGTCAGGGGGATATCGTCGGGCATGGCCGC
Source organism: Dinoroseobacter sp. PD6 (assembly GCF_028807315.1). Classification (NCBI taxonomy): domain Bacteria; kingdom Pseudomonadati; phylum Pseudomonadota; class Alphaproteobacteria; order Rhodobacterales; family Roseobacteraceae; genus Dinoroseobacter; species Dinoroseobacter sp. PD6. The sequence goes on from NZ_JARAMN010000004.1 coordinate 112,892, forward strand.
AGCCTAGGCCCCGGGCCGGGCAGGCTCAAGCGCCGTTGCGATCCAGCCCGCGCGCCCCACATATGCTGCAGGCAACATCCACAGGGCAGGGAGCACGACATGGCCGTCGCACGGGTTGGATTGATCGTTTTTATGGTGCTGGCAGTGGCACACATCGTGGCGGCCATGCTACAGCGGTCACGGAAATCGGCGGAACTGGAACGTCGGTGGATCGAGGAAGGCCAACCCGGCACATGGGCGGCCTATGAAAAAGAGGGGCTGGCCCCCCTGGAGCGGTCGCTGCGCCAGCGGTTGATCTGGGGCGTCTATGCCTTTCCGGCTGCCCTCGTGGGCATGCTGGCGATTTTGACGAATTGGGACTGACATGTTTTGGACCTATCTGCGCTGGACGCTGAAACTCACATTGTTGGTGCTGATAGGGGGGCTTCTGCATTATGTGCTGCCCCAGCACGACGTGGTGCGGATCGTGGACGCCTATGAGCGGCGGATCGACTTCACCGACAACAACCGGATCTTCTGGGCCCAGCCCGACAGTGGCGCGCCGGTGGCGGACAATCGCGATGTGCGCTTCATCGATGCGGTGCGGCCCAACGGCAAGCAGATCGTCTATCGCAACGAGGACACGAACTGGAGCTGGCCGTTCTATTTCAAGTTCGACTCGAGCGACCTGAATGCGGCGGCCAAGGACCTGGTCTCCACCGCCGAGGAGCCGACCTGGGTGATCATCCGGCACTACGGCTGGCGGTCCAATTTCTTCTCGATCTTCCCGAACGCGGTGCATCTGACGGTGACGGACACGCCAGATCCGCGGATCATCCCGTGGTTCAACATCGCGTTCTTCCTCGTGCTGGCCCTGATCGGGCTGCGGATCTGGCGCTGGTGGGTGAATTTCCACGAGGACCGGATTGAGCCGCTGGTGGATGACGTGGTGATCGCCATGCACCGGGCCGAGGACAAGGCTGACCGGACCGGCGGGCGGGTCGCGCGTTGGTGGGATCGGGTACGCGGTCGCGCCTGACGTCGGCGGAACTGGCGACCGAGGAACCGGGGCGCTGCCCCGGACCCCGGAGTATTTTTCCAAAGATGAAAAGGGCTGCGCGCCTCCGGTCGACCAAGGGACGGGTCCGGATGCGGGGGCGCGTTAACCTTAACGGGGGCCAAGGGAGGTGGAGCGGGGCTTAGGCGCCGTAGGGCACCCAGATCGTCTTGGTTTCTGTCGCTTGCGCCAGGAAGCTGCGCGCGTCCGCCTGCATCCAGTCGCGCGCCCGGCCGTGATTGACCCATGTTCGCTTGAGGTTGCCTGCGGCCTCCGCTTCGATCGTGGTGGAAATGTCCGCACCTGAGAAGCTCCAGACCGCGTCGACGCCGAGATGGCTGGCCAGCGGTTTGGCCAGGGCCTCATGCGCGCCGGTGACGATGTTGACCACGCCCGCGGGCACATCCGACGTGTCGAGCACCTGGTAGAGGTCGGTTGCCGCCAGCGGGAAGGGCTCGGACGGCACCAGCACCAGCCGGTTGCCCATCGCAAGGGCAGCCCCGAGGATCGACACCGCACCCAGGAGCGGCGCGTCATCCGGCGCGAAGGCCCCGATCACGCCGACGGGTTCCGGCATGGCCAGGGCGACCCCGCGGATCGGCACCGGCTTGACCGCCCCATCATACTTGTCCGCCCAGGCCGCATAGGTGAAAAGCCGGTCGATGGCCGCCGACACCTCTGCTTCGGCGCGGGGGGCGCGGCTGCCGGTCATTTCGGCGATCCGGGTGGCGAATTCTTCGGTGCGGGCGGACAGGTTCTCGGCCACGTAGTAGAGGATCTGCGCCCGCAGATGCCCGGTGGTCCGGCCCCAGCTTGCAGCACCGGTGGCGGCTTCGACGGCGTTGCGGATGTCCTTGCGGCTGCCCTCGGGTGCATGGCCCAGCAGTACGCCCTTGGGGGACCAGACGGGGCGGGAGTACCCGCTGTCAGGCCGGGCCTGCTTGCCGCCGATATACATCTTGGCGGTGCGATCGAGACCGCCGGGCTTCGGCGCTGCCGGGGCCGGGATCGCCGCCACCGGTACCAGCGCCTTGGGGGGCGCCGCTTGCTTGGTATAGGCGCGCAGGCCTTCCCAGCCGCCCTCCCGCCCGAAGCCGCTCTCGCGCACCCCGCCGAACCCCGCTGCTGCGTCGAACAGGTTGGTGGCATTCACCCAGACCACGCCCGCCGCCAGCTTCGGCGCGATGTCCAGGGCGCGGTTGATATTTTCAGACCACAGGGTCGCGGCCAGTCCGTAGCGCGTGGCATTGGCCACCTCCACCGCCTCGGCGGGCGTGCGGAAGGTGGTCGCGACCAGCACAGGCCCGAAAATCTCGTCCCGCATCAGCGGATCGGCGGGCTCAAGCCCGGTGATCAGGGTGGGTGGATAGAACGCGCCCTCCGCCGGAACCGTGCCGGGCTGGTGCACCTCCCCGTTACTGCCCGTGACCATCTCGGCCACCTTGGCGCAGTGCGCCGGGTCCACCATCGCGCCCACGTCGATGCACTTGTCGAGCGGATCGCCGATGCGCAGGGTCGCCATCCGCGCGCGCAGCTTGGCGTAGAACGCCTCTGCGATGCCTTCCTGCACAAGCAGTCGCGAGCCCGCGCAGCACACCTGCCCCTGGTTGAACCAGATCGCGTCCACCAGCCCCTCGACCGCCGAATCGAGATCCGCATCCTCGAACACGATGTAGGGCGACTTTCCGCCCAGCTCGAGCGTCAGCGCCTTGCCCGTGCCTGCCGTGGCGCGCCGGATCTCCCGGCCCACGTCGGTCGAGCCGGTGAAGGCGATCTTGTCCACGCCGGGATGCGACACCAGCGCGGCCCCCGTCGCCCCGTCGCCGGTGACGATGTTCACCACCCCCGGCGGCACCCCCGCCTCGCCGCAGATCTCGGCGAAAAGCAATGCCGTCAGGGGCGTCCATTCCGCAGGCTTCAACACCACCGTGTTGCCCATGGCCAGCGCGGGCGCGATCTTCCACGCCAGCATCAGCAGCGGGAAGTTCCACGGCACGATCTGCCCGCAGACCCCCACCGGCACCCGGTCGGGCAGTTCGTCCTCCATCAGCGCGGCCATGCCCGCATGGTAGTAGAAGTGCCGCTGCGCCAGGGGAATGTCGATGTCCCGGCTCTCGCGGATGGGCTTGCCGTTGTCGAGTGTCTCCAGCACCGCGAAAAGGCGTGAATGTTTCTGCAAGAGTCGCGCAATTGCATAGAGCACCCGCGCCCGGCCCTGCCCGCCCAATCGCGCCCAGGCGGGCTGCGCGCGGCGCGCGGCGGTCACGGCGGCCTCGATATCCGCCTCCGTGCCCTGGGTGACCTGCGCCAGTTCCGTGCCCCGGGCCGGATTGCGGGTGGCAAAGGTCTTGCCCGGTGCCTGAAACGTGCCGCCGATGAACACACCGAAGCGTCGGCCATGGCGATCGAGCCAGGCCTGCGCGGGCCCGTCATCCTCGGGCGCGGGGCCGTACTCCATGGTCTCGAAGATCTCCTTGACCGTCATCGCACCGCCCCCTTCATTGTTCTGAAAATACTCAAGCCGCGCCCTCAGCCCAGCGCGTGCCGGTGCGTCGCGGAATAGGCGCCGGTGACGTGGTGCTCCAACTGCCGCTCGATATCGCCCAAGAGAGACGAGGCCCCGAACCGGAACAGATCCGGCTGCAGCCACCGATCGCCCAGCTCTTCCTTGATCAGGCTGAGGTAGACCAGCGCATCCTTGGCCTTGGAGATCCCGCCCGCAGGCTTGTAGCCGACCTTCACCCCCGTCGCGGCCTCATAGTCCCGGATCGCCCGGATCATCACGAGGCTCACGGGCAGGGTGGCATTCACGCTCTCCTTGCCGGTCGAGGTCTTGATGAAATCCGCGCCCGCCATCATGCAGACAAGGCTCGCGCGGGCGACGTTGCCCAGGTCCCCCAACTCGCCCGTGGCCAGGATCGCCTTCACATGGGCGTCGCCGCAGGCCGCGCGAAACGCCCGCATCTCGTCATAGAGCGCTTGCCAGTTGCCCATCAGGACATGGCGGCGCGAAATCACGATGTCGATCTCGGCAGCCCCCGCCGCAACGCTCTCCTCGATCTCGGCCACGCGCAGGTGGAAGGGCGACAGGCCGGCGGGAAACCCGGTGGAGACGGCGGCGACGGGGATGCCCGAGCCCTCCAGCGCCTTGACCGCCACGTGGACCATTTCGTGATAGACGCAGACCGCCCCGGTGGTGACCGGCCCCATGCCGAGCGCGGCCAAAACATCGGGCGCCACGGGTTGGCGCGCCTTGGCACATAGCCGCCGCACCCGGCCAGGCGTGTCGTCGCCCGCCAGCGTGGTCAGATCGATCAGCGTGACCGCCTTCAGCAGCCAGGCCGCCTGATGGTCCTTCTTGACCGATCTCCGCCCGGGCAGGCTTGCGGCCCGGCGTTCCACGGCCGAGGTGTTCACCGCCACCGACCGCACCCAGTCGAGGTCCAGCGGAAGCCCCGGATTGCGGGGCAGAACCGTGTCGGGCAGGTGCCCCCGGTGCAGGTCGATCTGTTGGCCCGTGGTCGGGGTGTCCGTGGGGGTGCTGCTCACGGCATGGTCTCCTCTTCTCCCTGCGAAGGCTGACATGGGGGCGGAGAAGGCGCAAGCACGCCGCACCGTCACCCGCGCGGGGCCGGGCGGGCGGGCTGGACCACCTCGTGGCGATGGGCCCGGCGCCAGCGCGCGGGCGACGTGCCGTAATGGGCCTTGAAGAGCGCCTGGAAATGGCTTGGCGTCTCGATTCCGCAGGCCTCCGCGATCCGCGTCAGGCTCATATCAGTGCTGGTCATAAGGCGCGATGCATGGGCCATTCGGCGGGCATTGATCCATTCGGTCGGGCTGGCGCCCAGATGCGTTCGGAATGCCCGGGCGAGATAAGCAGGCGACTTGCCCGCGACCTCCGCCAGCGCCTTCGGGCCGCGGGTGAAAACGGCGGGGTCCTCGGCAGCGCGCAGGGTTCGGGTCAGCCAGCCGGGCAGGCCCCCGGGCAGGGCGGGCAACGGGCGGAGGATGCGCGTGTGCAACTCCAGCAGCAGCGCCTCCACCGCCAAACGGCTGCGCGGGCCTTCCTCCAGGCGCGCCAGCGCCCGGGCCAACATCCCCGCCTGGTCGGCGTCGAGGGCAAGGGTCACGGGGCGCGCCGCATCGCTCCAGAACGTGCGCCCATCCAACTCCGGGTAGCGCGCGACCAAGTGGGCGAGGCTGTCGGGGGCCACCAGCAGGTTGATCAGACTGGCCGGGCCGCCGAGCCCGTGGCGATCTTTCGGACGCACGAAGCACAGGGACCGAGCGGGCAGCGCCTCCCGCGTCCCGTTGATGCGATGTCGGACCGTGCCGCCGGTGACAAGGAACAGCTCATGGAAATCCTGGCCATGGGGGGCGGGCATCGGTCCGTCCTCCAGTGTCACGCGCGCGAAATGGCATGCCACGGGCGGCGACAGGTAATCGCGATGGCGCAGGATCAGGGGCATCGGGTGTCAACACAGAGGATATTTTGGGCAATTTACAGTCGGATCCGTTGCTCTACCAGAGAAATACTAACCGGGAAAGGAGCCTTGCCATGCTCGACACGCCCCCCGACCTGTCCTTTGCCCCTGTCCGTACCCTGGCCCCGGCGACCCTGACCGCGGCCCAGATCGACCACTACAACCGCGAGGGCTACCTCACCGGTCTGCGCGCCTTCCCGCCCAGCGTCGCGGAGGCGAATCGCGTGACCTTCGACGGGCTTCTGGCGGGGCTCGGGCGCGAAGGCGCCTATGCGATCAACTGCTACCAGGCCCGTGCCCAGGCGATCTGGGACCTCTGCACGGGCCCCGCGATCCTTGATGTGGTCGAGGACCTGGTGGGGCCCAACGTGATCTGCTGGGCGTCGCATTTCTTTTGCAAGCTGCCGGGCGATCCGAAACACGTCCCCTGGCATCAGGACGCCGCCTTCTGGCATCTGGCGCCCGCGCGCACGGTGACGGTGTGGCTGGCCATCGACGACGCGGATGCCGAGAACGCGGCGATGCAATTCATTCCCCGCAGCCACGACAAGGGCGCGCTGGACTGGCGGGCGTCCGAGGGCGGGGTGCTGAACAAGGAACTGGTGGATGCCGAGCGCCTGGGCGCACCGGTCACGAACGCCCTGCGCGCGGGCGAGATGTCGGTTCACGCGGACATGCTGGCCCATGGTTCGGCCGCGAACCTGAGCGACCGGCGCCGCTGCGGTCTGACGATCCGCTACTGCCCGCCGGAGGTGCGCATCACCGACCCGGTCTGGGCACGGGGGATCGAGGCGATCCTCTGCCGCGGCACGGATCCGACGGGCCATTGGCGCCACCATGCGCGGCCCCGGGGCAACGATGTCTCGCCGGAAAACAGCCCCCGCAACCTGGGCGGCAACTGAGCCCGCGGTTCACAGCCGTGAGAGAAGCAGCCCGGCGCCGACAAGAACCACGGCGGCGATGCGCGTCGGGCTGACCTCGCGCATCGCCATGCCAAACGCCCCGATGGCATCTAGCAACAATGCTGTCAGCAATTGCCCGAAGACCAGCGCCGCCACCAGCGTAACGACCCCGATCCGGTCCACGCTCCACGCCGCGGCCCAGACATAGACCGCCCCCAGCGCCCCGCCGCACCACGCCCACCAGGGCAACCCGCCCATGGCGCTCCAGCCGGGCACGGTGCCCCGCACCGCGACGATGCTGCTCAGCACCACGAACCCCACCCCGAAGGAGATCGCCGCGGCCACCACCGGGTCCCCGGAGGCCCGCGCCAGCTGCGAGTTGATCGGCGCCTGCAGGGCAATGCCCGCACCGCCAAGGGCAATCGCCCCGATTGCCAGCCAATAGGTCATACTCATGTCCTGCCTCGCGTTCTCTCCGGGGATCGTCCCGGCCACGAAACCACGTCCCGCCCGCGCGGACCAGAGGTCACGAAGAGGGTTGCTTTGTCTTGCGGCCTATGGTTGCATACCTATGCAAAATCATCGTGCACCATTACGCACCGACTTTGGGAGGGGAAGGGCGGGCATGCAGATCACATGGTTCGGCCATGCGGCGTTCAAGCTGACGGATGCCGCCGGTGCTTCGGTCATAACCGACCCCTACACGCCCGAAGGCGTAGGCTACGCGCCCATCACTGAGACCGCGGATCTGGTCGTGATCTCCTCCGACGACGACGATGCCCATTGCCGTGCCGACCTGATCTCGGGCGCACCCGCGGTGTGCAATGCGCTGAACGTGGCGCTCGATCACGGCGGGGTCCAGACCGTTTCGGGCCGCGAAATCCGCGCCATCGCCGCCGCCGAGTGGGAGCATCACCCCCGCGGGGTGCCCGGCCAGAACGGCATGTACCGCTTCGAGATGGACGGGATGCAGATCGCCCATATGGGCGATGTGGGAAACCCGCTCACCGATGACCAGATCGCGTTTTTCGAGGGCACCGATGTGCTGCTGGCGCTGGCGGGCGGCTACCTGACCATCGCGCTGCCCGACCTGATGAAGATGATCGACGCGGCCAAGCCGAAACTGGTCATCCCGATGCATTTTCGCACGCTCACCTACCGGCCGCGCAATACCATGTGGATCGAAAGCTTCCTGAGCCATTTCGACGAGGCCCAGGTCGATTTCGCCTTTGGCCCCCACGCCACAATCACCCCCGACACCCTGCCTGACACGACCCGCGTTCTGGTGATGGACTACCTGCGACCAGGCGGCTGACCAGCTGTGGGGAACTCAGCGCTTGAACTGCGCGCGCAGCCTGCGACATTCTGACTGCAAAGCGCTTTCAAAAGAACAACCGGCGCCATGGCCGGAGATGACAACAGGAGAACAGACATGACCCTTAGACGCACGCTGCTCACGGTCTCCGCCCTGGTCCTTGCGGCCACATCCGGCGCGGCACTCGCCCAGGATGTTGCCCGCGAGGACACGGTGATCTTCGACCTGGACCGCACCATCAAGGACCCGGAGAATTTCAACTGGTTCACCCCGGGGACCAAGCGGATGCATGGCGCGCACCAGGCCATGTGGGAGCCGCTTTTCATCCTGAATTACGGCACGGGGGAACTCGAACCCTGGCTCGCCAGCGGGTTCGAGGGCAACGAGACCAACGATGAGTTCACCGTCACCCTGCGCGAGGGCGTGGAGTGGTCCGATGGCGAGGCGTTCAACGCCGATGACGTGGTCTTCACCGTCAACATGGCGCTGGAGAACGAAGAGATCTCCTCGCGCGAGGCGGCCACCATCCGGGCCCAGGTCGCCAGCGTCGAGAAGATCGATGACCTGACCGTGCGCTTCAATCTGAACGCTCCCAACCCGCGGTTCCTGGTGGAAAATTTCGGGGTGCGGATCTTCGGGTCGTTCCTGATCATGCCTGAGCACATCTGGGCCGGGCAGGATCCCGCCACCTTCGCCTTCTTTCCGCCCATCGGCACCGGGCCCTATACCTACACCTCCAGCGCTACGAACCGGGCCATCTGGGACCGCAACGACGACTGGTGGGGCGCCAAGACCGGCTTCATGGACCTGCCCGAGCCCCTGCGCCTGATTTTTCTGGAAACGGGGGGCGAGGAGAGCCGCGCGCAGTTGATCGCCACGAACCAGATGGACGCGGCACAGAACGTCTCCGTCGGCACGTTCGAGGCGATCCGCTTCCAGAACCCAAATGTGATCGCCTGGTATTCCGACTACCCTTATGCCGCCGCCGACCCCTGCGCGCGGCAGTTGGAGATCAACACCACCGTCGCCCCCTGGGACAGTGCCGCGATGCGCAAGGCCGTGTCGCTGATCATCGACCGCAACCAGATCGTGAATGTCGCCGCCGAGGGCGCGACCGTGGCGTCGGAGACGATGTTCGCGCAATACGGCTCCATGGCGCCGTTCATCGACGCCGTGAAGGCGGCGGGCTTTGGCCTGTCGGACGAGCCGGACTTGGAGGCTGCGGCGGCCCTGATCGAGGGCGAGGGCTGGGCCAAGAACGGCGACGGGTTCTACGAGAAGGATGGCGAGGTCCTCAGCGTGGACATCCACGTGAATTCGGCCTCCACCGAGTATACCCGCACCATCGACGTGGTGGCCGAGCAATTGACCCGCGCGGGCATCCAGGCGCGGTCGGTGCCGGTGGAGAACGGCGTGTTCTGGGGCGAGGTGCTGCCCTTCGGCACGTTCGAGATGTCCTATAGCTGGCTGTCCTGCGGGTCGGTGAACGAGCCCTGGGCGTCCATGGGCCGCTATACGGTCAAGGACGTGGTGCCGGTGGGCGAACGCTCCCCGGGCTTCAACAACACCGCCCGGTGGGACGGCCCGGCGGCGGAGGCCTACAGTGCGATCGTCGACGAGATCGCGAAACGACCCCTGGGCGACCCGGAAGTGCCCGAGCTGGTGGCGGAGGCCTATCAGTATCTGGATGCGGAAATGCCGTTCATCCCGCTGGTGCAGTCGGCGAAGCTCCTGCCGATGAATACCACCTATTGGACCGGCTGGCCCACGTCGGAGAACTACTACAACCACCCGTTCTTCTGGTGGAACCACACGCACCAGATCATCCACAACCTCGAAAAGGTCGAGTGATCCAGGCCGGGGCCGGGGGCGCAAGCCAGTCGGCCCCGTCCCGCGGGATGGCCCGCCGCAGCGTCGGGAGCCCGGTGCGCCCCAAACCCCAGGTGCCGCGGCACCCGCAGGCCAGGCATCCCAGCCCCGCGCCGCCCCCGGCGCAGACCCGGTGACACCCAGGAGGAGACGGCCATGTTCGGCATCCCGCGATCCTATCTGATCAATCGCACGATCACCTTCGTGCTGACGGTGTTCATCGCGGCCACGCTGATCTGGCTGATCCCGCGGTTCTCGCCCGTGGACCCGGCCGAGATCATGCTGTCGCGCATGGCCGCCGGTGGCGGGGCCGTGGCCGACAGCGAGGCGATCCTCGCCCAGTTGCGGGCCGACTTCGGGCTGAACGACCCGCTCATCGTCCAGTACCTCAAATACATGGGCAACCTGCTGACCTTCAACCTTGGCATCTCCACCGCCTCCTTCCCGACGCCGGTCTCGGTATTGATTGCGCAGGCCCTGCCCTGGACGCTCGGGCTGATGATCCTGTCGGTGGTCATTACCTTCGTGATCGGCAATGCGCTGGGCGCTTTCATGGTCTGGGAGCGCACGCCGAAGATCTGGAAGGTCGTGATCCCCACCTTCATGATCTTCACCTCGATCCCGCCGATCCTGTCGGGGCTGTTGTTGATGTATATCTTCTCGATCACCCTGCGCTGGCTGCCGCTCACGGGCAGCTACGGGCTGACGGTGGAGCCCGGCTGGGACTGGGCGTTCATCTCGTCGGTGATCGAGCATGGCACCCTTCCGGCGCTCTCGATCATCGTCGTGACTTTCGGGTTCTGGACGCTCGGGATGCGGGGGCTGATGATCTCGGTGCAGGGGGAGGATTACGTCAACCTCGCCAAGGCCAAGGGGCTGAAGCCGCGCTACGTCCTCTACAAATACATGGTGCGCAACGCGATCCTGCCGCAGATCACGGCATTTGCGCTGAAGATCGGGCTGCTGGTCTCTGGGCAGATCCTGGTGGAGCGGATCTTCGGCTATAACGGCATGGGCAAGCTTCTGTACGACGCGATCCTCGATCAGGATTTCGCGGTGATCCAGGGCGTCAGTTACATCATCATCCTGATGACCGCGCTCTCGGTGTTCCTCGTGGACCTGATCTACCCGCTGATCGACCCGCGCATCCGCCTGTCCGAGGAGGCCGCGACATGACCGTGACACCCGACCCGCAGGCCCCGAACCAGCAGACCGCCGAAGCCAATCTCGACCCGGTCTCCCGCTTCAATCGCTTCGATAATCCGTGGCTGAACCCGAAACTTCTCTGGGGCGCGGGCATCCTGCTGGTGATCATCCTCGGAGGGATCATTGGGCGGATGCTGTGGGATACGGACCTCGTTTTCACCGGCTCCACGCCCCTGAAACTGCCGCCCCTGGGGTTCGAGAACCTGCGCCGTCAGGAAGGGATCGCCGATTACCCGCTGGGCACCGACGGGGCCGGGCGCGACATGCTGGCGATGCTGATCATCGGCACGCCCAACACCCTGATGATCGGGGCGATTGCCTCGGTGATCGGCATGAGCCTTGGCATCTTCCTGGGCTTTACCGCAGGCTTCGTCGGCGGCCGCGTGGACGACACGATCCGCGTGCTGTCGGACGTGATGATCACCATCCCGCCGCTCCTGATCCTTGTGGTGTTCCAGGCGTCTTTTGGGGATGTGAGCCTCGTGATGATGGCCTTCCTGATCGCGGGGTTCATGTGGCAATCGCCCACCCGCCTGATCCGGGCGCAGGTGCTGTCCATGAAACGCTCGGGCTATGTGCAAATGGCGCAGCTCAGCGGGGCCTCGACCTTCCACATCATGTTCCGCGAGATGCTGCCGAACCTGATCCCGTACCTGTTTGGCTCGTTCATCGCCAACGTCACCACCGCCATCGTCACCGCCGTCGGGTTGGAGGTTCTGGGCCTCGGCCCGCAACGGATCCCGACGCTGGGCCGGGTGATCTACGACGCGATCAACTCCGGGGCGCTGATCCAGAACCTGTGGTGGTGGTGGGGCCTGCCCACGGCCCTGCTGGCGACCATGTTCATCGCGCTCCTGCTGATCAACCTCGGCCTCGACGAGGTCTCCAACCCGCGCCTGCGCAAGATCTGAGGGCCCCGATGAACCAGCATGTCCTCGAGCTTACGGACCTTTCCATCGACTTCCCCACCGCGCGCGGGGTGGTCCATGCGGTCACGAAACTGTCCCTGAACATCCGCCCCGGCATCCGTGTCGGCTTCATCGGCGAGAGCGGCTCGGGCAAGACCACAACCGCCCTGTCGGTGATGCGCATGCTGGGCGGCTCGGGGCGCGTGGCCAATGGCACGATCCAGCTTGGCGATACCGATATCCTGTCGCTGGACGAGGAGCAGATGCGCCTCACGCGCCTTTCCCGCGTCAGCTACATCCCCCAGGGCGCGATGAACTCCCTCAACCCGATCATGCGGATCGAGAACCAGATCTGGGATGGCATCGTCGCCCATGAGGGCAAGACCGACGCGGCAACGCTCAAAGCCCGCTCGGATGCCTGCCTGGAAAGCGTCGGCCTGCCTGCGCGCACCGGGCGGCTCTACCCGCATGAGCTGTCGGGGGGCATGAAACAACGGGTCTGCATCGCGCTGGGCGTGTCCCTGAACCCCGAGCTGATCATCGCGGACGAGCCGACCAGCGCGCTCGATGTCGTGACCCAACGCCACGTGATGCAGACGCTCAAGGACGTGCAGGCCCGCATCGGCTCCGGCCTGATCCTGATCGGGCATGACATGGGGCTGATGGCGCAATCGGTCGACGAGTTGGCCGTGCTCAAGGACGGGGTGCTCGTGGAACACGGGGACGTCAAACAGATCCTGGAGGCCCCGAAACACCCCTATACCCGCGAGCTGATCTCGTCGGTCCCACTGGTCGGCGGCGACAGCTTTCTGGATGCAGAGGTCAACGCTGCCCCCGTGAAACGCGGCAAGGAAGGCGTCCCGCTGCTGGAGTTCAAATCCGTGTCGAAAACCTATGGCGACGTCACCGCGCTCCACCCCATGAGCTTCGCGCTCGATGGCGAGACCCCCAAGATCATCTCCATCGTCGGCCAGTCCGGCTCCGGCAAGTCCACCATGGGCAGCCTGATGCTCGGCTTCAATCCCCCCTCCGCGGGGCAGGTCCTGTTCGAGGGGGCCGACATCGCCAAACACTCCGCCGCCGACCGGCTGGAATTCCGCAAGAACGTGCAGGCCGTGTTCCAGGACCCCTATGCCTGCTTCAACCCGTTCTACCGCGTCGATCACGCGCTCAAGTTCCCCTACAAGCGCCTCGGCCTCGGCACCTCCGACGACGAGATCGAAGCCAAGATGCTGGAGGCCTGCGAGGCCGTGGGCCTCGACGGCGCGCTCATCCTGCGTCGCTTCCCGCACGAGCTGTCGGGCGGCCAACGCCAGCGCCTGATCGTGGCGCGCGCGCTCATGCTCTCCCCGAAACTGCTGATCGCGGACGAGCCGGTCTCGATGGTCGATGCGAGCCTGCGCGCCACGATCCTGAAAAACATCTACGACCTGAAGGACCGCTACGGCATCTCGATCCTCTACATCACCCATGACCTCGCCACCGCCTACCATGTCAGCGACTATGTCATGGTCCTCTACCACGGCCACGTGGTCGAAGCCGGCCCGCCCAAGGCCGTGATCGGCGACCCGCAGCACCCCTACACCCGCATGCTGATCGAGGCGATCCCATGGCCCGATGTCAGCCGCGACTGGGGCCAGGCCGATGAAGAGGCAGACGCCCGCCGCCTTGCCGAGATTGCCCGCGCGACCGAGACCGTGATCCGCGGCCAGGTGCCCGGTTTCACCCTCCACACCGGCTAGTCCCGCAAAGGCCCCCCGACCCACATGAAGCACCAGATCTTCTGGACCGAGCAGAAAATTCTCAGCCGCCTGCCGCTGATCGCCCCGCTCGTCCACCGCCGCCGCGTCCCGATCCCGCCCTTTCGCTACCTGCCGCTGCCCGGTCCTCTGGCGGACGCCCCCGTGGGCGCGGACGTGGACGCCTCCGGCTGGGAGGAAATCCCCTTCGACAGCTATTGGGGCGAGTGGAGCCAGGATTTCGTCCTGCGCTCGAATTTCGCCGTGCCCGCGGGCTTCGGCACCCACGGCCCCGTGGCCCTGCACCTGCCGCTCGGGGTGGCGGGCGACATCTTCTGCCACCCGGAAGGGCTGGCCTATATCGACGGGGTCAGCCACGCCTCCGCCGACCGCCAGCACCACGAGATCTACCTCGACGGAGGCCTCTGCGACGGCGCGCCCCACACGCTCGCGCTCCATGGCTGGACCGGGCTGAGCGGCTGGCCCCCGGACCGCAGTTCGAAAACCAAGCTCTTCATGAAGCCCTGCGCCGTGGTCGAGATCGACGCCCCCACACGCAAGCTGGTCGCGCTCGTGACCCGCGCGCTGGACGTCGCGGGCCACATGGAAGAGGGCAACACCGCCCGGGGCCGGATCCTGCGGGCGCTAGACCAATGTTTCAAGGCCCTCGACACCCGCGACCCCATCCGCTCCGACGCCTTCTACGACAGCGTTCCGGGCGCGCTCGCGATCCTGCGCGACGCGCTGGAGGGCTACAAGGGCCGGATGGAGGTGGACATCCTCGCCATCGGCCACGCCCATATCGACATCGCCTACCTGTGGCAGGTCGACCAGACCCGGCGCAAATGCGGCCGGACCTTCTCCAACGTTCTGAAACTGATGGAGGAATACCCAGACTACCATTTCAGCGCGTCGCAACCTGTCCTCTACGAGATGGCCGAGCAGGACTATCCGCAGGTCTTCGAGGGAATCCGCGCCCGCGTTGCCGAGGGCCGGTGGGAGCCCATGGGCGGCATGTGGGTCGAGCCGGATTGCAACCTCGCGGGCGGCGAGAGCCTTGTGCGGCAGCTGATGTACGGGCGGCGCTATTTCATCGACAAGTTCGGCGAAACCGCCGAGACCCCCGTGCTCTGGCTGCCCGACACGTTCGGCTTCACCGCCGCCCTGCCGCAGCTGATGCAACAGGCCGGGCTGAAGTGGTTCGTCGCCAACAAGCTGAACTGGAACCAGTACAACCAGATGCCCAACCAGCTGTTCTGGTGGGAAGGCATCGACGGCTCGCGCGTCCTCAGCCACTTCCTCACGACCCCCTCCACCGTGCAATACCTGCCCCATCCCACCACCTACAAGGCCGAGATGACCGCGCGCGAGGTCTTCGGCACCTGGGACAATTTCCGCCAGAAACACCTGCACCAGGAACTGATCACCTGTTTCGGCTACGGCGATGGCGGGGGCGGGCCGACCCGCGAATTGATCGAGGCGGCCCGCGCCTATGCCGAATTGCCCGGCACGCCCTCGGTGCGCATGGGCACCGTGCGAGAGTTTTTCGAGCGCGTCGAGGAAAACGCCGCCCATGACCTGCCCACCTGGTCCGGGGAGTTCTACCTGGAACTGCACCGCGGCACCCTGACCAGCCAGGCCCGGATCAAGCGCGCCAATCGCAAGGCGGAGGTGCTGCTGCACGACGCCGAGTTCCTCGCGAGCCTCGCGGGGATTGTCACCGACCACCCCTATCCGGGCGACGCGTTCGAAGAGGCGTGGAAACTCGTCTTGCTGAACCAGTTCCACGATATCCTGCCCGGCACCTCGATCACCGAGGTTTTCGAGGATGCGACCCGCGATTACGCCAAAGTGACCGAGATCGGCACCGCCGCGCGCGATACGGCCCTTGCCGCCCTCACCACCCGGATGCCGCCCGAGGCGCAGGTGATGGCCGTGAACCCCACCGGGTTTTCCGTGGACCGGATCGGCTGGCTCGCCGAACCGGTGGCGGGGCTGTGCGACCTGCGCACCAACCGCCCCCTGCGCACCCAACCGGTGGCCGATGGCACACTGATCGATCTGCCCGCCCTGCCGGGTTACGCCGCGCTCGGCCTCGGGTCCTGCGCCGAGGCGCCCGAGCCCACGTCGCTGCGCATCACCGACTTCCCCGACGGCGCCGTTCTGGAAAACGACCTGATCCGGGTCCATGTCGCGCCCAATGGGCAGCTCGTGTCGGTCTTCGACAAGACCGCCCTGCGCGAGGTGCTCGCCGCAGACGCCTTCGGCAACCAGCTCCTTGCGTTCGAGGACCGACCCATGGTCTGGGATGCCTGGGATATCGACATCTTCTACGAAGACCGCTGCGAGGTGATCGACGCGCCCGTCCGCTTCGCCATCACCGAACGTGGCCCCCTGCGCGCGTCACTGGAGGTCGAACACCACTGGCGCGGCTCCACAATCACCCAGCGCATCAGCCTGCACCACAACTCCAAGCGGATCGAGTTCAAGACCGACGTGGACTGGCAAACCTCTCACATCCTGCTCAAATGCGCCTTCCCGGTGGAGGTCTTCTCTCCCCGTGCCACCTACGACATCCAGTTCGGAAATACCGAACGCACCACCCACCGCAACACCAGCTGGGACTGGGCCCGGTTCGAGAGCGTCGGGCACAAATGGGCCGACCTGAGCGAAGGCAACTATGGCGTCGCCCTGCTCAATGATTGCAAATACGGCTACGACATCCACCACAACGTGATGCGCCTGAGCCTGCTGAAATCCGCCACCATGCCCGACCCGGTGCAGGACCGCGGCCGCCACGAGATGACCTATGCGCTCCTGCCGCATGAAGGCAATTGGCGCTCCGACGTGACCGAGAGCGGTTATATCCTCAACAATCCGGTGCTTTGCCGACCCGTCGCGGCGGGGCAGGGGGACGCAGCCCTGGTGCAGATGGTCGGCGTCTCGGGCTTTTCGACCGTGATCGACACGGTCAAGCGGGCCGAGGACGGGCAGGGCTATATCGTGCGTCTCTTCGAGAACGAGCGCACGCGCGGCCCCGTCACGCTACGTTTCGGGTTCAACCTGGGCGAGGTGCGCGCCGTCACCATCCTTGAGGACGACATCGGCCCGGTGGCCATGCGCGGCCGGGAGGTCACGTTGGAACTGACGCCCTACAAGATCGTGTCGCTCCGTGTGATCCCCGCCGGGGCCTGAGGCGCGCGGGTCAGGGCGCGTTGCTCCCGGTGTATTTCGGGAAGAAGGAGCGTGGCGGGTTTGTTGATCCCGGGCGTGCGCCGGGCTATAGCCGCGCCAACAGGAGAATGCGCATGCCCTTTGACCGTTCCATCAAGATCGCCCCGTCCATCCTCGCCGCGGATTTCGCCAATTTCGGGGCCGAATGCGCGGCGGTGGAAGCCCAGGGCGCCGACTGGGTCCATGTGGATGTGATGGACGGCCATTTCGTGCCCAACATCACCTTCGGTCCTGCGACCTGTGCCGCGATCCGGCCCCATATCAAGGGGGTGATGGATGTGCATCTGATGATTGCGCCGGTGGACCCCTATATCGACGCCTTCGCCGATGCGGGTGCGGACGTGATCACCGCGCATCTGGAGGCCGGGCCCCATATTCACCGCACCCTGCAAGCGATCCGCGGGGCCGGGGCCAAGGCGGGGCTCGCGCTCAACCCGGGCACCGGGCTTGGGGATGTGGGCCATCTGCTGGACATGGTCGACCTCGTCTGCGTGATGACCGTGAACCCGGGCTTCGGCGGGCAGAAGTTCCTCGACATGTCGGCCAAGATCCGCGACCTGCGCGCCATGATCGGCGACCGCCCCATCCATATCGAGATCGACGGAGGTGTGACGCCTCAGACCGCGCCGCTGGTGGCCAAGGCCGGGGCGGATGTGCTGGTCGCAGGCTCGGCAGTGTTCAAGGGCGGCTCGGTCGCCGATCCCGCGCCTTACGGGGCCAATATCGCCGCGATCCGGGCCGCTGCAGAGGCCGCGACCGGGGTCATGGCCTGATCAGGGCAACTCGCTCAGCCACAGCTTGAGCAGGGCGGCCCCGTTCGGCATGGCCTGCCCGCGCGCCTCGAAGGCGAAAAGGTCCGCCGCCACCATCGCCGCCAGCCTGTAGAGCCCGGCGGCCTTGGGATCGCCCGCCATGTCCTCCAACCCGCTCGCGGCGGAGGCGATGGCAAAGACCAGCGCCAGACCGCTTGCCTCGGGGTAGGCCTTGGCCAGCGCCCGCGCCACGTCATAGTCGATCCGGGGTGCCGATGCGGCCTCTTGCAGGACCGATGCGATCATCCGGTCCGTAAAGATCTCTGTCATTCTGGGCACCTGGCAACGCGTTACACGGCCCGAACCTCGTGGACCGGCAACTGGCCTAGTCCGATATGCGCCGGTTTTGAAGTCCCGACGCTGCGACAGGGGTGGGTTTACTCCGCCACTTTCTGCATGCTGGCGAGCACATGATGGAACTTTTCGCCCTGCACGGCGACATGGCTGCGCAGGGCCTCCCCGGCGGCAATCGCGTCTCCGGCGGCCAGGGCGGCGACGATCGCGCGGTGCTCGGCCATGGACTGCGACAGCCGCCCGCGCAGCTGCAATTGGATCCTGCGGAAGGGTTTGAGGCGCTTGTGCAGACGTATTACGTCGTTTTGCAGAAAACTGTTCCCGGATTCGGCGTAAATGATGTGGTGGAAGCGCTCGTTCTCCCGGTAGTAGCCATCGCTGTCCGCGGCTTCCACCGCCGCCTCGCAGGTGGCGTTGGCCTGCTCCAGATCGTCCAGCGCAGCGTCGCTGATCCGGGGGGCGGCCAGGCGGCCGCAGGCGGCCTCCAACTCGGCCATGTACTCGAACAGCGCGATCAGCTCCATTGGCCCGGGATGGCGGACAAACACGCCTCTGCGCGGAATTTGTTCCACCAGACCCGCCGTCCCGAGGTGATAGAACGCCTCGCGAATCGGGGTGCGCGATACGCCGAAATGCTCTGCCAGCTTGATCTCGTTCAATCGGTCGCCGTCCGAGAACCCTCCGGTGAGGATCATGTTCTCCAGTTCCTGGGCAATGGTGTCTGCGCGGCGCGTGTCCATCCCCTGACCATGGGCCAAGCCCGCATGAAATGCAATAGCGTGTAAATTGTATACAGTTTGCTTGACTTGGCATGCGATCTAGGTCACGTTGATCGCAACTCGTCACAGGGCGAGACTTAACGGGAGGAAAATCCATGAAACATACTTTGCTTGCGGCGGTCGCCGCATCGGCCCTCGGGGTCGCGACCATGGCCGGCGCCACGGAACTGCGCCTGTCGCACCAGTGGTCCAACCAGGACATCCGCCACCAGGTCGCCCAGATCGTGGCCGACGAGGTCGCCGCGGCGGACGTGGATCTCGAGATCAAGATCTTCGGGTCCCAGTCGCTCTTCAAGGCGCGGGAGCAGTACAAGCCCCTGTCGCGCGGCCAACTCGACATGACCGTCTTCCCGCTCAGCTACGCAGGCGGCCAGCAGCCGGCCTTCAACCTGACCCTGATGCCGGGCCTGGTGAAGAATCACGATCACGCGGCGCGCCTGAACGAAAGCGCGTTCATGGAGGCGATCGAGGCCAAGATGGCCGAGGATGACGTCATGGTTCTGGTCCACGGCTACCTCGCGGGCGGTTTCGCCGGCAAGGACAAGTGCATCACCAAGCCCGAAGACGTCCAGGGCCTGCAAACCCGCGCCGCCGGTCGCGCCTTCGAGCAGATGCTCGCCGGGGCAGGGGCGTCGATCGCCTCCATGGGCTCGGGCGAGATCTACAACGCCATGCAGACCGGCGTTCTGAACGCCGCGAACACCTCGTCCTCGTCCTTCGTGTCCTTCCGGATCTACGAGCAGGTCGCCTGCTACACCCCGGCGGGCGACTACGCGCTGTGGTTCATGTACCAGCCGCTCCTGATGAACAAATCCACCTTCGAGGGCCTCACCGCGGAGCAGCAGGAGGCCCTGCTCGCCGCCGCAGAGAAGGCCGAGGCGTTCTACCTCGAAGAGGCCAAGAAGGAAGACGCCGCCTCCCGCGAGGTATTCGAGAAGGCCGGCGTCGAGATCGCCGAGATGACCCAGGCCGATTTCGACGCCTGGCGCGCCCTCGCACAGGAAACCTCCTACGCGGCCTTCGTGGCCGACACCCCCGGCGGGCAAGAGCTTCTGGACAAGGCCCTCGCGGTCGAGTGATCCTCTCGGGGCGGCGCCCCTGCGGGCCCGCCCCACCCAAGACACCCCCAACATCCGAGGTAGACCCATGGCAGGGCAAAGCACTGCCGCCGAGGCCCGGACAGGCGACAACCTGTTCCTGAAGGCCGTGGCGGCGCTTTCCACACTCGCAGGTTGGTTGTCCGCAGCGATGATCGTCATCGCCGTCGGAATCACCTGCCAGATGATCTTCATCCGCTTCGTGCTGAACGGCTCCACCGTGTGGCAGACCGAGGCGGTGGTCTACCTGATGGTGGGCGCGACCCTGATGGGCCTGCCTTACGTGCAACGTCTGCGCGGTCATGTGAATGTCGACTTGATCCCGCTGATGATGGGCCGTCGCCTGCGCCGGGTCATGGCGATCTTCACTCTTTGTGTCTCGATTGCGATCATCGGTGTGATGCTGTTCTACGGCTATGAATACTGGCACTTCGCGTGGGAGCGTGGCTGGCGTTCGGACACGGTCTGGGGCCCCAAGCTGTGGATCCCCTACCTCGCCATCCCCCTCGGGTTCGGCCTGCTGATGCTGCAACTGATTGCCGATCTCGTCGCGGTCCTGCTGCGCATCGACACCCCCTTCGGTCTCGGGGAGGACGCCTGATGGACCCGCTTACCCTCGGCGCGCTGGTCGCGTTCGCCACCATCATTGTGCTCTTCTCCGGCGTGTCGGTGGCCATCGGCCTGCTGATCGTCTCGGCCGGTTTCCTGATCGTGTTCGACGGGATGCGCTCGCTCGAACTCATGCCCGAGATCTTCTTCGGCAAGCTCGACAATTTCGCCCTGCTCTCGATCCCGATGTTCATCATCATGGGCGCCTCGATCGCCTCCACCCGGGCGGGCGCCGACCTCTACGAGGCGTTGGAGCGGTGGCTGACCCGCGTGCCCGGGGGCCTCGTGATCTCCAACCTCGGGGCCTGCGCGCTGTTCTCGGCCATGTCCGGATCCAGCCCGGCGACCTGTGCCGCCATCGGCAAGATGGGCATCCCCGAAATGCGCAAGCGCGGCTACCCCGATGAGGTCGCGGCAGGCTCCATCGCCGCGGGCGGCACGCTCGGCATCCTGATCCCGCCCTCGGTGACGATGATCGTCTACGGCATCGCGACCGAGACCTCGATCGGCCGTCTTTTCCTCGCGGGCGTGTTTCCGGGGCTCTTGCTGGTGGGGCTGTTCATGCTTTGGTCGCTCTATTCCACCTGGCGGTCGGGTAATACCGCCGTGCTGACCGCGACCGTCTACACCTGGAAGCAGAAGTTCGAGATCCTGCCCCGCGTCCTGCCCTTCATCGTCATCATCATCGGTGTGCTCTACGCCATGTATGGCGGCGTCGCCACACCGTCCGAGACCGCCGCTGTGGGCGCGCTGCTGTGCCTGCTGATCGCGATGATCATCTACAAGCTCTGGTCGCCCGTGAAGCTCTGGGAAGTGCTGCGCGACAGCACCAAGGAAAGCGTGATGATCCTGTTCATCATCGCCGCCGCCGGGGTCTTTTCCTACATGCTGTCGAGCCTGTTCATCACCCAGGCCATCGCCGAATGGATCGGCACGCTGGAGGTCAATCGCTGGGTCCTGATGGGCGCGATCAACTTGTTTTTGCTGGTGGCGGGCTTCTTCCTGCCGCCCGTGGCGGTGATCCTGATGACGGCGCCGGTGCTTTTGCCGATCATCACCACCGCCGGGTTCGACCCGATCTGGTTCGCGGTGATCCTCACGATCAACATGGAGATCGGCCTGATCTCCCCGCCCGTGGGGCTGAACCTCTATGTGATCAACGGCATTGCCCCGGATATCAAGCTCAAGACGATCCTCGTGGGCTCGCTGCCCTACGTCGCCTGCATGGTGCTGGCAATCCTGATCCTGTGTGTCTTCCCGGGCATCGCCACCTGGCTGCCCGACGCGGTGATGGGGCCGGGCTTTTGAGCGTGATGGCCGACCTTCTCGGCACGCTCTTCGAGCGGCGCTACCGCGCGGGGGCCCCGGATCCGCGCGCCCTGCCGGAGCTGTCCCGCGCGCTGGTAGAGGCGCGGGCCGAAGGGCCGGGGGGCGAGTTGGCAAGGGCGCTTCTGGACCGCTATGCCGCCGCGGACCGGGACGAACGTCTGGCCTGGTTCACCTTCCTGGCCGAGGAAATGGATCTCGACACCACGGCGCTCGCGAACGCGCTGGCGGCCTACGCCGAGAGCCGGGATCCGCAGGCCTACCGCAGCCTCGCAGCCCTCTCCGAACCCCCGCGGCAGGAGCTTGCCCGCCGCCTCAACCAGGTGCCCGGCGCCACGGCGCAACTCGTGGCGATGCGCGCCGACCTGCTGAGCATGATCCCCGACGCCCCGGGCTTGCAACGTGTGGACCTGGACTTCCGCCACCTGTTCAAGAGCTGGTTCAACCGCGGCTTTCTGGTGCTGCGCCCGATAACCTGGGAAAGCCCGGCCCATATCCTGGAGAAGATCATCGCCTACGAGGCGGTGCATGAAATCCACTCCTGGGATGACCTGCGGCGGCGGCTGGAGCCTGCGGACCGCCGCTGCTTTGCCTTCTTTCACCCCTCCATGCCCGACGAGCCGTTGATCTTCGTCGAGGTCGCCCTGACCACCGCGGTGCCCGGCTCGATCCAGGCGCTTCTGTCAGAGGATCGCGCGCAGATCGACCCGGGCCAGGCCACCACCGCGACCTTCTACTCGATATCGAACTGCCAGGACGGGCTGGCGGGCATCTCCTTCGGCAATTTCCTGATCAAGCAGGTGGTCCGCGACCTGCAACGCGACCTGCCCCAGATCACCCGCTTCGTCACCCTCTCGCCGATCCCGGGCCTGTGCGCCTGGACAGCCGAGACCGGCCTCGACTGGCCCGACGATGGCGCCGCCCAGGCCGCGCTCGCCGCCCATTACCTGCTGAAGGCCAAGGGCCGTGGCACAGCCCCACGCGACCCGGTGGCGCGCTTCCACCTGGGCAACGGCGCGCTGGTCCATGCGGTCCATTCGGGGGCCGATACCTCCGACAATGGCCGACGCCAATCGGGCGGTGTCATGGTGAACTACCTTTACGACCTCGACCGGATCGCCGAAAACCACGCCAGGTTCCACGATGACGGCACCATCGCCGCCAGCCGCGATATGGTCAGCCTCGCCAAGCGCGCGCCCATGCCGAGACCCGAGCAGACGGAGACGACCTGAGACATGACAAACCCGCTCTATGATGCCCTTTTCGGACGCAACGCCGGCAGTGACGCCCCCTTCCTGCACCTGCCCGGCGGCGACACCCTCACCCATGGCGGCTTCGTGGAGCTCGCCGCCCGTTACGCCGCCACCCTGACCGGGCTGGGCCTTGCCCCCGGCGACCGGCTGGCCCTGCAGGTCGAAAAATCCCCCGAGGCGCTGGCGGTCTATGCGGGCTGCGTGCAGGCGGGCATCGTGTTCCTGCCGCTCAACACCGCCTATACCCCGGCCGAGATCAGCTATTTCGTCGGCAACTCCGGCGCGAAACTCGTGCTCTGCGATCCGCGCGCGGAGGCGGGTCTCACCCCCGTCGCGGCCGAGGCGGGCGCGCAGCTCCTGACGCTCGCCGCTGATGGCACCGGCAGCTTTCCCGACGCCGCCGCCACCGCCCCCGCCACGTTCGAGACCGTGGCCCGGACCGAGGACGACCTCGCCGCCTTCCTCTACACCTCCGGCACCACGGGCCGGTCCAAGGGCGCGATGCTGAGCCAGCGCAACCTGCTCAGCAACGCCGAGGTGCTGGTCGATTACTGGCGCTTCACCGACAAGGACGTGCTGCTCCACGCCCTGCCGATCTTCCATACCCACGGGCTGTTCGTGGGCACCAACATCACGCTGCTGGCGGGCGGGTCGATGATCTTCTTGCCGAAATTCGACGCCGAGGCGGTGCTCGCCAACCTGCCGCACGCCACCACGATGATGGGCGTGCCGACCTTCTACACCCGCCTGCTGGCCGAGGACCGGTTCGATCGCGACCTCGTCGCCCATATGCGGCTCTTCGTGTCCGGCTCCGCGCCGCTTCTGGCCGAAACCCACCGGGAGTTCGAGGCCCGCACCGGTCATCGCATCCTCGAACGCTACGGCATGACCGAGACCAACATGAACACCTCCAACCCCTATGACGGCGCGCGCCGGGCGGGCACCGTGGGCTTCCCGCTGCCGGGGGTGGAGTTGAAGGTCTGCGACCCCGACACCGGCGCCGAGCTGCCCCAGGGCGAGATCGGCCAAATCGAGGTGCGCGGGCCGAACGTGTTCCAGGGCTACTGGCAGATGCCCGAGAAAACCGCCGCCGAGCTGCGCGCGGACGGGTTCTTCATCACCGGCGACCTCGGCCTGATCGACGACCAGGGCTATGTGCAGATCGTCGGACGCGGCAAGGATCTGATCATCTCGGGCGGCTACAACATCTACCCCAAGGAGGTGGAGCTGGCCCTCGACGAGGCCCCCGGAGTGCTCGAATCCGCCGTGATCGGCGCGCCGCACCCCGATTTCGGCGAGAGCGTCGTCGGCATCCTCGTCCCCCAACCGGGCGCGCGGATCGACACCGAGGCGGTGGCGGCACGCCTCGCCGGACAGCTCGCCCGGTTCAAGCAGCCGCGCAAGCTGGTGGTGATGGACGCGCTGCCGCGCAACACCATGGGCAAGGTGCAAAAAAACGTGCTGCGCGAGCAATTCGCCGACGCGTTTTCGGAACCGGCCTGACGGGCGTTAACCTATTCAGGAAATTGAATGTTTCGCATGCGAAACAAATCTCTGGAAGGTCTTGGAATCCCACAATTCCGCGAAAAAATTTGTCGGCGCTCCAGGCCCCTTTCAGGGCCCGGGCGTTAACATCTGGCGCAGGCCCTAGCGGCCCGCCCCGTCGTCGTCCTCCTGGCCGGGGATGGTCTCGTCGCCGCGGTCCGGGGGCACCTGCCTGCGCCGCGTCTCGTCCATGTCCAGCTGCTCGGGGCCGCGCGCGTCCGGGATCGCCTCGGTCACCGGATGCGCCTGAGACGCCGCGGCATCGCCGGTCTGCATCATCACATGGATCGGCGGTGCCTTGCCCTTGCGGTCCTCGCCGAAATAGATCGTCTGGTGCGGGAACGGGATCTCGATGCCGCGATCGTCGAAGATCTTCTTCAGCAGCAGGTTATAGGCCCGGCCCACGCCCCATTGCTTGCCCGGCTGGGTCTTGATCCGCGCTCGCAGCACGATCGCGCTGTCGCCGAAGGAATTCAGCCCGAACCACTCCAGATCTTCGATCAGGAAGCCGCCCTGGTCGGGATCCGCGCGCAACTCCTCGAAGGCGTCGAACATGGCCTGTTTCGCCATCTCGATATCCTCGCGATATGCCACGCCCATGTCGCAGACATAGTACGAGAATTCCCGCATGTAGTTCGAGATCATCGAAGCCGAGGAGAACGGGATCATGTGCACCACGCCCTGCAAGTCGCGCAGGGTGACCGATCGCACGGTCAGTTTCTCCACAGTGCCCACGACGCCGCCCACATCCACCACGTCGCCCACGTTCATGGCATTCTCGAACTGGATGAAGATGCCTGTGATGATGTCCTCGACCAGCTTCTGCGCACCGAAGGAAATCGCCAGCCCCAGAACCCCGGCCGAGGCCAGCAGCGGCCCGATGTTCAGACCCAATTGCGACAGGGCAAACATCCCGCCGAAGATCACCAGCGCAATGGTCACCGCGTTGCGCAGCAACGTCAGCAGCGTGACTGTCCGCGGGGTGGGCGGTTTCCCGACGAACGGGTTGAGCTGGTAGTCGACCCAAGACGACACGGCCAGGTAGACGACCGCGACGAACACCAGCCCCAGCGCCACGCCGAAGATCGCGCCCACCATGGCACCGCCCGCGTCCGAGCCCAGATATCCCGAGAAATCGAACAACTCGACCACGTCCAGGATCGACAGCACCACCAGGATCACAACCGCGATCCGTACCACGACCAGCCCCGCGGGAAGCAGCCGGTTCAACCGGCTCGCCAGCAGGGGCAGTCGGCTATCGACCATCTCCGGCAGCCGCACCCGGCGCTGGGTGGCGCGGCGCGCCAGCATGGTGACCGTGCCGCCGATCCCGAGGATCAGCACCACCCGCACCGTGTCCGCCGCGAGCGGACCCAGCACGTTACCCGGCCGCGTCAGCACCACCACGAGGACGTAGACCAGGTAGGCCAGCACCGGCCAGTGCCAGCGCAGCGCGAAATAGGACAGCACCTCGTCAAGGGTGACGTCCTCCTTGCTGTAGCGCGTCAGCCAGGCGCCCACCTTCTTGCGATAGGCCAGAACGACGCCTACGAGGTAGACGATCACGATCGCCCCCAGCAGGGTCGCCACCGCCCGCCCGATGAAGACCGAGGTCTGCTCGGTCACCACCGGCACGGCGACGAGTTGCCCGTAGGCCGCCAAACCGATGGCGAAGGCGATCAGCCGCTGGATCTGCCGGGCGGCCTTGTCGCTCACATCGATGAAGCGCAGTTGGTCGGTCCGGGGGGTCAAAACGAAGCGCGATGGCAGCTTCAGCATCTCGACCAGCGCGAAAGCGGCGAAGAAGGCAGCCTGCGCGGTGTTCAGGGAAGCGCCGTTCTCGGCAACGACCGAAACGCTGACGACCGCCACGCCGATCACCAGCGCGATGGGGATTGCCAAGGCCAGCAAGCCCGTGCCGATGATCCTCAGGATGAAGCGATACAACCAGTTGGTACTGACTGCCTTGCGCCCGATCAGCCGCAGCAAGGGGCGCATCGCAAGCCGCAGCAGTATCAGCGCGCCGTAGGTGACCAGCACGGCCTCGACCAGATCCCGCACGATGGTCAGCAACAGATCCGAATTCAGCCCCCGGATCGCGAGGCCGAGGGTCGTTGGGATGCGTTCCACCCGCGCCATGAAGCCGCGCAGGTTGTCCGCCATGGTGGTGCGCAGGTCCTGGATCAGGCGGGTCGAGAAATTGCCGACGGTGCTCGTGGTTGTGGTTGTGGCCTCGGGCGCGGCGGCGGCCGGAGCGGTGGCGCTTCCCTCGGGCGCGGCCGCGGTGCCGGCGGCGGCCTGTTCCAGCTGTGCGATCAACGCGGCGCGCGCCGCCTCGTCCTGCAAAAGCTCGATCAGGGCCTGGGTCGGGTCCGCCGGGGTGGTGGCCTCGGCAGGGGCGTCCTCGGCGGGGGCCTCGGTGCTGCTGTTGCCGGTCATCCCCGGGATGGGGAAGGTCGACTGGGCGCTGGCGGTCCAGCTTCCCAGCACCAGGGCCAGCAGGGTCGCAACCGCGACAAGGAAGCCGCGCAAGAAAACAAATCGTGCGGCGCAGAGCGCCATCGGGGCAGAGGGGGTATGCATGAAGCGGTCTTGGGTCCGTCGTTTCGGGGGGCAGGCCGGGACGCCCGCCCTTTGCAAGGCAACATGGCCCAGACCGGGAACGCCGCCAAGGGCCAAGCGGTTCCGTGCCCGGGTCTGAAAACCACAGCACCCCCGGCGCGAGGCCGAGGGTGCCGGAGTGTTTCGCGGCGCAACCCCGTCCGGGGCCGCGCCAGAGCGCGCTCAGTCGGCAGGCGCTTCTTTCTTGATCTCTTCGCCGGTCTCCTGGTCCACGACTTTCATCGACAGGCGCACCTTGCCGCGATCGTCGAAGCCCAAAAGCTTGACCTTCACCTCCTGGCCTTCCTTCAGAACGTCCGAAGGATGGTTCAGGCGGCGGTTCTCGATCTGGCTGACATGCACCAGCCCGTCACGCTTGCCGAAGAAGTTCACGAAGGCGCCGAAATCGACGATCTTCACCACGGTCCCGGTATAGACCTTGCCCTCTTCGGGCTCGGCCACGATCGAATGGATCATCTCGTAGGCCTTCTTGATCGCCTCGCCATTGGCGGACGCGATCTTGATGATGCCATCGTCGTTGATGTCCACTTTCGCGCCCGAGGTCTCCACGATCTCGCGGATGACCTTGCCGCCGGAGCCGATGACTTCGCGGATCTTGTCGGTCGGGATCTGCATGGTCTCGATGCGCGGGGCATGTTCCGAGAACTGCGAGCGGCCCTCGCTCAGTGCCTTGGACATCTCGCCCAGGATGTGCAGACGCCCGGCTTTCGCCTGCTCCAGCGCCTTCTCCATGATCTCGGGCGTGATGCCCGCGACCTTGATGTCCATCTGCAGCGAGGTGATGCCCTCTTCGGTACCCGCGACCTTGAAGTCCATGTCACCGAGGTGATCCTCGTCGCCCAGGATGTCGGTCAGAACCGCGTAGGAGCCGTCCTCTTCGAGGATCAGACCCATGGCCACACCGGCCACGGGGGCCTTCAGCGGTACGCCCGCATCCATCATGGACAGCGACCCGCCACAGACCGATGCCATCGAGGACGAGCCGTTGGATTCGGTGATCTCCGACACCAGACGAATGGTGTAGGGGAAGTCCGTCGCCGCCGGCAGAACCGCCTGCAGCGCGCGCCATGCCAGCTTGCCATGGCCGATCTCCCGCCGTCCCGGAGGACCGAAGCGACCAACCTCGCCGACCGAATAGGGCGGGAAGTTGTAGTGCAGCAGGAAGTTGGACTTGAAGTTGCCGTGCAGCGCGTCGATGAACTGCTCGTCATCACCGGTGCCCAGGGTGGTGACCACGAGGCCCTGGGTTTCGCCGCGGGTGAACAGCGCCGAGCCGTGGGTCCGGGGCAGGATGCCCACTTCGGACTGGATCGGACGCACCGTGTCCAGCGCGCGCCCGTCGATCCGGCGCCCGTTCTTGACCACGTCACCGCGCAAAATGCTGGATTCCAGCTTTTTCAGGGCGGAGCCGAGGTTCGGATCGGTCTGCTCTTCGTCGCTCAGGGTGGCGAGGATCGCGTCGCGGGCCGCAGAGATCGCGGTGACCCGCTCCTGCTTGTCGGTGATCGCGAAGGCGGCGCGCATCTGGTCTTCGCCAGCCGCTTTGACCTTGGCATAGAGCTCCGAGTAATCGGCGGGCTGGAAATCGAACGGCTCTTTCGCCGCAGTCTCGGCCAGCTCGATGATCAGGTCGATGACCGGCTGCATCTGCTCGTGCCCGAACTTCACCGCGCCCAGCATTTCCGCCTCGGACAGCTCATAAGCCTCCGATTCGACCATCATCACCGCGTCCTTGGTGCCCGCAACCACCAGGTCGAGACGCTGGTCGGGATTGTTGCGCAGGTCGTGCATGTCGTCCACGACCGGGTTGAGGACATATTCGCCATCCTCGTAGCCCACGCGTGCCCCGGCAATCGGGCCCATGAAGGGCACGCCCGAAATGGTCAGCGCCGCCGAGGCCGCGATCATCGCCACGATGTCGGGATCGTTTTCGAGGTCATGGGACAGCACGGTGCAGATCACCAGCACCTCGTTCTTGAACCCGTCCACGAACAGCGGGCGGATGGGCCGGTCGATCAGACGGCTGGTCAGCGTCTCTTTCTCGGTCGGGCGCGCCTCGCGCTTGAAAAAGCCGCCGGGGATCTTGCCGGCCGCGTAATATTTCTCGTTGTAATGCACGGTCAGCGGGAAGAAATCCTGCCCCGGCTTTTGCGACCGCGCGTAAGTCACTGCGGCCATCACGGAGGTCTCCCCATAGGTGGCGATGACGCAGCCATCGGCTTGACGGGCGATCTTGCCCGTTTCGAGGGTCAGCGTATCTTCCCCCCATTCCATGGTCTTCTTGACTTGGTTGAACATCTGTTTTTCCTGTAGGGGAGCACTCCCGGCCTTCCGGGTCTCCCAGTCCTATGGCGGCCCCATTGCCGCCGACCCCTGTCCTTCGCATCACGCCGGGGCCCGAGCGTCACGTCTCAGATTTCTCGCGGATACACCTTTTGCGCCCGTAAGAAAACCTGCAATCTGGGTGCGCTAACGGGACGTGCGGATTTCGCGCAGGTCCGGGCCGGAAAGGGCGGGGCGGTTTGACGGGGGTTCTGAGGGCGATCACGGGACTGGTTCTGGCCCTGGGGCTGGTGGCCTGTACGCAGTTGGTGCGCAATTCCGGTGCCGAAACCCTGCCACCGCGTCCCGAGGGCGCGCTGCGGCTGGCAAGCTACAACGTGCATTACATTGTGCTGGGCCGGGCCGAGGGCGCCTGGTCGCGCGGCGACTGGGAGCGGCGCAAGGGTCCGCTGGACGCGGCGTTCAAGGCGCTGGAGGCCGATCTCGTGGGCTTTCAGGAGATGGAGAGTTTCCTGCGCGGCTCCGATGGCAGCGTGAACCTCGCTCGCGACTGGCTGTTGGCGCAGAACCTGGGTTTCGCCGCGACCCATCACGGGAACTGGCGGGACACACCCCAGACCCAGCCGATCTTTTACCGCGCGGACCGGCTTGAGGCGCTGGAGGAGGGCTGGTTTTTCTTCGCCGACACCCCGGACGTGATCTATGCGCCGACCTTCAACGGGTCGTTCCCGGCCTTTGCCTCCTGGGCGCGGTTCCGCGACCGGGTGACCGGGCGGGTTTTCCGGGTGGTGAACGTTCATTTCGAGTTCAGAAGCATCTCGAACCGGCGGCTGTCGGCCGCGCTGGTGGCCGACCGGTTTGCCCCCGCTCTGGCAGCGGGGGAGCGGGTCGTGCTGTTGGGCGATATCAACGCGCGTCTGGGCTCGGCCACCCACGGCATTCTGGAGGACGCCGGCTGGACCTTCCTGCCCGTGGCCGGGGCCACTTATCACTTCAACCGGGGGCTGAATCTGTTCGGCGCCATCGACCACATCGCTCTGGCCGGGCCGATGGATGCCGCCGGGCCGCCGGTTGTCCTGCGGACGCGGTTTCCCGGCGAATGGCCCACGGATCATTACCCGGTGGTGGCGGACATTCTGCTGGAGTGAGCGGGCGAGCCGATCACACGCGGAGCGGGGGAAATTGGGATGGCGGTTATCTACGGTGCACTGATCCTTGGTGTGATCGGCTTTCAGGTCGCGCTGATCCTCGGAGCTCCCTGGGGGCGTCTCACGCAAGGCGGGCAGGTCGAGGGGGCCTTGCCACGGTCCGGACGGATGGTGGCCGCGCTGTCCATCGTCCTTCTGGTGGCCATGGCGCTGGCGATCCTGTCTGCGGATGGGCACTGGCCGGGCTGGCCGCGCTGGACCGGGTGGGGCGCTGTTGCCGTGACCGGGGTCAGCATGGTGCTGAACTGGATCACACCGTCGGCCGCGGAACGCAGGCTCTGGGGTCCGATCATGACATTGATGTTCGGACTGTCCTTCGCGGTGTGCTGGGCGTGAGGCGCAGATTTCGCTGTCTCGTTTCGTCTCGGACGCTCCGCACAGCAAAAAGCCCGCTCGGGTCGGAGCGGGCTTCGAAATCTCAGTCCGAGGGGCGCTTAGCGGCGCAGGCCCAGGGAGGAGATCAGCTTCTGGTAGCGGGCCTCGTCCTTGCCCTTGACGTAGTCGAGCAGCTTGCGGCGCTGGGCCACCATCATCAGAAGGCCACGGCGGGAGTGGTTGTCCTTCTTGTGCGACTTGAAGTGCTCGGTCAGGGTGGCGATGCGGCTCGACAGGATCGCGATCTGCACTTCGGGGGAGCCGGTGTCGCCCTCCTTGGTCGCGTATTCCTTGATCAGGCGGGCCTTTTCTTCGGCGGTGATCGACATCGGTGTCTCCTTCGATAGAGGTTTCAGGGTCAGCGCAGGCCGGGATGTCGTCCAGCAAGGCTCGTGGAACCCGCGCAGCGCGGCGCGGATGCGGGCGTATAGGCAAAAACCGGGCCGGTGAAAAGCCCCGATCTGCCCAGCGCGGGCAAAATCCTTGAGCAAGGATTTTGACAAGGATTTTTCTCAAAATCCTTGGCCCCGCGGCGATGGACCGTGCGGGTGGACAGATGTTAGGGTGGAGCATGTCCAAGTTTCCCGCCATCGCGACCGCTATCCTGACCCTGTCCTTCGTGCTCTCGCCCCTGGTGACCGAGCCGTTCAGCGGGTTTCGCGCCGAACAGTTGCCGATCCCGCAGGTGCGCCCCCCGGTGCAGCCCGCGGGTTATGCCTTCGCGATCTGGGGCGTGCTTTATGTCTGGCTGGTGGTGTCGGCGGCCTTCGGGCTCTGGAAGCGGCCCATGGCCGAAGATTGGGACCATGTGCGCTGGCCGCTGATGGTCAGCCTCGCGGCGGGCACGCCCTGGCTCTGGCTTGCGACCCATTCGGCGATCGGGGCGGCGGTGCTGATCTTCGCCATGCTGATCCCGGCGGTCATCGCGCTGCTGCGCGCGCCGCTTCGCGACCGGCTCTGGCTGCGCACGCCTATCGCGCTTTATGCCGGGTGGGTGAGTGCGGCGGCCTGCGTGTCGCTCGCCACGGTCGCGGCGGGCTACGGGGTGGGGTTCGGGGCGCTGTTCTGGGCGGTGGTGGGCGTGTCGCTGGCCTTTTTCATCGCGCGTTGGACCCAGAGCCGCCGGGCCGACACGCCGGAATACAGTGTCGCGGTGATCTGGGCCCTGACCGGCATCGTGGTCGCCAATGGCACGACCGAGCCGCTGGTCTCTGTGCTGGCCATGGTCGGGATCATCGCGCTGGTGCTGTTGTGGTGGACCGACCGGCATCCGGCCAAGACCTAGGATCCCTTGAAGAACGGCAGGAAGGTCGCGAGCACGTCCTCGGGCGCCTCCTCCATGGCGAAATGGCCCGAGACGCAGGACGCGTCTCGTACATCCGTGGCCCAGGCGCGCCAGTGATTTGCGGGATCGCCGGTCTGGGCGGGAAAGCCGCCCTTGGCCCAGAGGAACATCAGCGGCGCGCTAATCTTGCGCCCTGCTGCGGCGTCCGCGTCATCGAGCGCCCGGTCGAACGTGGCCCCGGCGCGGTAGTCGGCGCACATCGCGTGGATGCGGGCCGGGTCGCGGGCCTGGGCGCGGTAGCTGTCGAGGGCCTCGGGCGGGAACACGTCGAGCGATTTCGCCCGGGTCCAGGCGGCCAGGGTCCAGTCGATATAGGCCACAGGGTCCGCGCCGATCATCCGCTCGGGCAGGGGCGCGGGCTGGGCGAGGAAGGTCCAGTGGTAGGCCTTCATCGCGAGGGTTGCGTCCCAATTGGCCCAGAAGGCGCCGGTCGGCACGATCTCGATGATGCCCAGCCGGTCGACGCGGTCGGGCGCATCGAGCGCCAGCCGGTAGGCCACGCGGCCGCCGCGATCATGACCGAGGATATGAGCGCGGGGCAGGTCGAGCGCATCCATCAGCCCGGTGATGTCGCGCGCCATGGTGCGCTTGGCATAGGTGCTGTGATCTGCGTTGTCGGGGGGCGCGTCGCTGTCGCCGTAGCCGCGCAGGTCGGGGATGATCACGTGGAAATGCTCCGCCAGGGTGGGGGCGATACGGGACCAGCAGGCATGGTTCTGCGGATAGCCGTGGAGCAGGATCAGCGGGGTGCCGCGGCCCGCCTGGTGGACCGAGAGCGTGATCCCGTTGGTGGCGAAGCGGGAGCGGGTGAAGCCGTCAATCATTGCAAAACTCCCACGGTTCGGGCTGTTGCGTATAGGCGATGTAGAGCGGGTGCTTGGGGTGGCCCGCCTTGCTCAGCCCCAAGTGCAAGAGCGGTTTGCCCGTGCCGCGCAGCAGCTGCGTGACCTGCGGTCCGCGGTCCAGATGCGCGCCGTG
Organism: Dinoroseobacter sp. PD6; assembly: GCF_028807315.1. NCBI lineage: Bacteria > Pseudomonadati > Pseudomonadota > Alphaproteobacteria > Rhodobacterales > Roseobacteraceae > Dinoroseobacter > Dinoroseobacter sp. PD6. The sequence continues at coordinate 146,111 of NZ_JARAMN010000004.1, forward strand.
GGTGCCCCAGGCGCAAAGCACCGCGTCGGCCCAGGCGGCCCCGTCGGTGATCGCCGCGTCATTGCCAGGGCCCACCGGGTCGCGGGCCGCGCGCATCGCCCGGGGATCGGTGTCGCGCCAGGCGAAGATGTTGCAGACCCGGAACGCGCCATAGCCGAGCGCGCGGGCGCGGCGCTCGCAGCGCTCGACCGTGGGGTCGTTCTGCACCTCGGTGGCGGTGGAGGGGTTCAGCATCACGAACAGGATGCGCCGCCCGTGCGCGTCCCATGTCCGGGTCAACGCGTAGCGGTAGTGCTCGCAGGGGGAATAGACGGCCGTGGAGGCGGCGTCGTCCTTTTGATGCGTGCGGGTGATCATCGCGCGTTTGTGGCCCGGGCGGGCGCGGGCGTCAACGGAGGTTGGGGGCGCCGCCCCCGTCGCGGTCGCGCCCCCCCCCGGAGTATTTTTGCACAGATGAAGGCATGTTTCGCGGCGGGCAGGGGGCGTCAGGGGGCGGTGCTGATCTCGGACAACTCCGCCAGCACGGTTTCCTGGGTGGCGTCCACCCGGGCGACGATGGTGTCGAGTGCGGTGTCGGCGGTTTCGCGCAGGGGGGCGGGCACGTCCTCGCGCCAGACCACCCAGACCGGGTAGGGAAACCGTGGCGCGTCGGGCACGAGGTGCAGGCGCCCGGCCTCCAGATCGGCGGCAATGGCGCGGGCTGGCAGGTAGGCTGCGGCTTGTCGCGACAGCAGGTAATCCCGCGCCATGGCCCCGAGAGCCAGGGTCAGGCCAGGATTGGTCAGCTCCGGCAGGGCGAGGGTGTGGGCATGGTGAAACTCCGGCCCCCAGTCGACGAAGACATAGCGCGCAGCCAGATCGTCGAGCCCGGCCTGCCACGAGGCGACGAGCACGAGATCTTCTTCCATCAGGTTGCGGGCGGCGAGGCCCGGGCGCAGGTGAGGGGTGTAGACCAGGGCCGCCTGGATCACGCCTTCGACCAGGAACCGGGTGAGGCGGTCTGGCATCCCGAGTTCCGCCCGCAGGCTGAGGGTCGGGGCGGCGGCGCGCAGACCGTCGATCCAGGGAAAGCCGAGCCGGGGCCAGAGGGAGTATTGCGCGCCGAGCGTGAGCGACTGGGTGAAGCCCTCGGGGACGCCGACCTGCTGGCGGGCTTCTTCCCAGACCTTCAGCAGCGACAGGGCGTAGGGCTCGAACGCGCGGCCGGCCGGGGTCAGCTCGGCCCCTGCCTTGGACCGGGAGAAGAGCGGTTTGCCGAGCGTGTCTTCGAGGCGCTGGATGCGCAGGCTCACGGCGGATTGGGTCACGAACAGCCGGTCGGAGGCGTTCACGAAGGAGCCGGTGGCGGCGACTTCGAGGAAGGTGCGGATGAGAATGATGTCCATCGGGACTTTATATCATCAAAACTCGTTTCAAACATAATTCCAATTCGTTTTTCTTGCTTCAAGCCGCGTTGTAGGTCGTGCCCATGGAAGCAGGCCTCGGCCACGCCCCTCGGGCGGAGACTTCCCAACCCTGCTGCCCGATGGAGATCGTGGAGATGATGACGAAGATTGCCGCTTCCAAACCCGTTCTGGCCGTGCTGTGCGCGGCGCTGCTGGGCCTTTCGGCCTGCTCCACCGACCAGGTGATCGACGGCTCCGTGGGCGTTGCCGCGGGGACCACCAAGGTCGTCGCGAAAGGGGCGATCGGGGCGGGCAAGCTGGCCTACCATGGCGGGGCGAAGGCGGTCGGCGCGCTGAAGTGAGCGGGCGGGGCGCGGCGCGGACAATCCGAATGCTGCATCAGCACCCCGGAGCGGGTCGCGTGACTTCGATGTCGGGGGGGGGGTGGTGGAGCCTAGCGGGATCGAACCGCTGACCTCCTGCATGCCATGCAGGCGCTCTCCCAGCTGAGCTAAGGCCCCAAATGCGCGAATGCTGTCGCATCCGCTGGCGTTGTTTAAGTAAGCGGCGCGGGGAGTGCAAGAGGGTTTTTCACCCCCCTGGAGACCCGCGCCAGCCGGTCAGTCGTCGTCGTCGCCGTCCGAGGCCACGTCGGCCAGATCGTCGAGCGCGACGGTGTCGTCATCGTCATCGTCGAGCACGTCGTCGTCGAGTTCGACCTCTGCATCGTCGAGTTCGACGACATCATCTGTCGCGGTCTCTTCTTCCTTCTTGGCGGCGGGAACCGCCTTCTTGTCCCGGGTCAGGGATACGGACGATTTGCGCCCGGTCTCGATCACCACTTCCTCGCCGGTATAGGGGCTGATGATCGGGGTGCGGTTCAGGTCGTAGAATCGCTTGCCGGTGGTCGGGCACAGGCGTTTTACGCCCCAGTCTTCCTTGGGCATTGCAGGTCCTCTTTGCATCGGGTGCCGGATCGGATCGGGGTCGGTTGCCACAAGCGGATGGGCATGTCAAAGGCTTTTGCAAGAGAGAGGAGCGCGCTGTCCATGACCGAGTACGAGTTGCCGGGTCCCCCGCCGATCGCCGTGTCGGTCAAACGCTCGGCCCGGGCCAAGCGGTACGGGCTGCGGATCTCGCGGCTGGACGGGCGGGTGACCCTGACCGTGCCGCGGGGCGGGACCGAGCGCGGGGCGCTGTCTTTCCTGCGCGCGCAGGAGGACTGGCTGCGCGCGCAACTGGCCACGCAGCTGCCTGCGCAACGGGTCGGGATCGGCACGCGGCTGCCGCTGGAGGGCCGGTTGGCCCGGGTGGTGGAGACCGAAGCGCGGCGCGGCGGGCTGGCGGGCGATTTCATCGAGGTGCCGGTGCGGGCGGCCTCGCCCGGTGCTTATGTCGCGGGATTGCTGAAGGCGCAGGCCCAGGCGCGGTTGTCGGAGGCGAGCGCGCATTATGCCGACCTGGTGGGACGGGCGTTCAGTGGGATCAGCCTGCGCGATACGCGGTCGCGCTGGGGGTCTTGTTCGTCGGCGGGGCGGCTGATGTATTCCTGGCGGCTGATCATGGCGCCGCCCGAGGTGCTGGATTACGTGGCCGCGCATGAGGTCGCGCATCTGGTCGAGATGAACCATTCGGCGGCCTATTGGCGGGTGGTGGCGCGGATCTGCCCGGACTATGCCGTCCATCGCGACTGGCTGCGTCAGGAGGGCGCGGGGCTGCACCGCTACCGGTTCAAGGATTGACCTGGCCCCGGGGCGGGGGTCTGATGCGCCCATGCTCCTGTCTTCGCGTCCCAACGATCCGGCCCCGGCGGCGCCCCATGTCCATGACCGGGTGTACCGGTCCCTGCGCACGCGGATCATGCATGGCGAGCTGGCGCCGGGCACACCGCTGACCCTGCGCGGGATCGGGCGGGAATACAGTGCGTCGATGACCCCCGCGCGGGAGGCCGTGCGGCGTCTGGCGGCGGAGGGGGCGCTGACCCTGACCGCCTCGGGCCGGGTGTCGACGCCGGAGCTGTCGAACGAGCGGATCGAGGAGCTGGCAGCCCTGCGCGCGCTGCTGGAGCCGGAACTGGCGGCGCGGGCCCTGCCGCGGGCGCACCTGGCGCTGATCGAACGGCTGGAGATGATCCAGGCGAGCATCGCGCAATCCATCGCGCGGGAGGACGCGGTGGGCTATCTGCGGACCAACCTCGAATTCCATCGGACCTTGTATCTACGGGCCCAGGCGCCCGCGATCCTGGCCATGGCCGAGACCGTGTGGCTGCAACTGGGTCCGACCATGCGCAAGCTGTACGGCCGGTTGCGGCGCACCGAGCCGCCGCATTTCCACAAGCTGATGATCGCGGCGCTGAAGGCGGGCGACGAGCCGGGTTTGCGGTTGTCGGTGCGGATGGATGTGACGCAGGGGCTGAAGCTGCTGGCGCAGTAGGCGGTCAGCCGGGCCAGTCCACGGTGGTGTAGTCCCGGCGGTAGGTGGGTTGTTCGGGTTGGGCGAGGCCCTTGGCGCGCCAGTCGCGCAGGAGGGGATGCGCCAGATGGGCGGCGACATAGGCCTGTGCGTCCGTCCCGACGCCGAGACCGTAGCCCGCGATGCGCATGGCCACGGGGGCAAAGAACACATCCGCGAGGCTGTAGGCCCCGAAAAGCCATGGCGCGCCGCCGCGCGACAGGCCCGAACAGCTTTCCCAAAGCGCCTCCAGCCGGTCGAGGTCCGCGCGGACCGCGTCGGACACGGGCACGTCGGTATAGGCCACGCGCAGGTTCATCGGGCAGGCCTCCCGCAGGGCGGAGAACCCGCTGTGCATCTCGGCCACGAGGCTGCGGGCGAGGGCGCGGGCGACCGGGTCGGCGGGCCAGAGCCCGGCTTCCGGGTGACGCTCGGCCAGGGTCTCGGCGATGGCGAGACTGTCGGTCAAAAGCCCGCCCTCGGGCAGGCGCAGGATCGGGACCGTGCGCGGGGCGGCGGCCCCGGTCAGCTCGGGCGCGAAGGCGGCGAGGTCGGTGCGGAAACCCGGCAGGTACATGCGGGTTTCCGTGAGGCTCACGGGCAACTCGAACGCGGCGAGGCTGAGCCAGCCGCGCAGGGACCAGCTCGAATAGGAGCGATCGGCGATCAGGAGGCGATAGGTCATGGGGCGAGCCTAGGGGCGGGCGGGGGGCGTTGGAAAACGCTTTTGCGTGACGCCGGGCATCACGATCCGTGATGAAGGTTCAGACCGCGATCAGCAGCTTGCCTGTATTCTCGCCGCGATAGAGCATGGAGATGGCGCCGGGCGCGGCCTCGGGGCCTTTGAGGATATGCTCGCGGGTGGTGATCTGCCCGGCGCGGAGCCAGTCCGCCAGCGCTGCGCGCGCCTCGGCCAGCCTGTCGCGGTAGTCGAAGATCAGGAACCCCTGCATCCGGGCGCGGGCGACCAGCAATTGCCGATGCACCCTGGGGCCGGATGGGATCGGATCCCATTCGGTGATGGCGGCGGTGCCGCAGATGGTGATCCGCGCGCCTTGGGCCAGATGCCCCATCACCGCATCGGAGATCGGCCCGCAGGTGTTGTCGAAATAGCAATCGACCCCGTCGGGGCAGGCATCGGCGAGGGCGGCGCCCACATCCTGTGCCTTGTAGTCGATGGTGGCGTCGTAGCCGAAGGCCTCGGTGCAGAGGGCGGTTTTCTCGGGCCCGCCGGCGATCCCCACGGTGCGGCAGCCCATGAGCCGCGCGATCTGACCCACGGCGGAGCCGACCGCCCCCGCGGCGGTGGAGACAACCACGGTGTCGCCTGCCCGGGCCGCGCAGGTCTCCCGCAGGCCGAAATACGCGGTGGTGCCGTTCAGCCCGAGAATGCCGAGCGCGTAGCTGCGTGGCAGGTCGGTCTCGGTCACCTTGCGGGCAATGGTCTCGCCGGGGAGGCAGGCATGGGTCTGCCACCCGAAGAGGCCCTCGACCACGTCGCCCTCGGCGTAACCGGCATGCCGCGAGGCCAGCACGTCGCCCACCGCGAAGGCGCGCATGGGATCGCCGAGCGCCACGGGTGGCGAGTAGTTGGGCACGTCATTGGCCCAGCCGCGCTGGGCGGGATCGACCGACCAGTGGGTGATCCGGATCAGGACCTCGCCCTCTGCCGGGTCGGGCACGGGGGTTCGGGTGATGTCGAAATGTTCGGGCTGCGGCACGCCCACGGGGCGGCGGGCGAGTATGACCTGGGTGTTCTGCATCGGGGTCCTCCGGCCCGCACAAGAGGACGGAGGCGCGGGCGCGTCAAGGCCCGCGCGGCCCGGTCAGTTCTGGGGAAAGTGGGGGCGGTCGGGATTGTAGTAGGTGGCGAGGTAATCGAGGATCAGGTCGCGATCCTCTTCGACGATTTCGCCCATGCCCATGTCCTCCACCATCCAGACGAGGATCTCGTCCCAGCCCTCGCGGGTCTGGCCCTGCTGGGCGATGATCATCTCTGAATGGCAGGCGGTGCAGTAATCATAGGTGATCTGCGCCCCCGGCGCGACATGGAGCTTGCCCACGTCATAAATCACCTCGGAGTTGCCGTCATCGTCCGTGACGGTGATCTCGGCCATGGCCGCGCCGCAGGCCAGCAGCAGGGCCGCGCCCCAGAATGTGGTCTTGGTCAGTCGCATATGTCTCGTCGTCCTTGGCAGGGAGCGGCGCAGCCCGCGCGGGGCTGCGCCGGTGGCTTGCGGGTCGGTCGGGGTCAGCTGACCATCAGGCCGACGCGGTGCAGGCTGTTGTTGTTGTAGCCGCGGGGGTTCCAGGCAATGGCGTGGGGTTGCGAGACGCCCTCGCTGTCGGTGGCGCGGGCCCAGACCTCGTAATAGCCTGCCTGGGGGAAGCTGACCGATGTGCGCCAGTTCTGCCAGGCGCCCGGGTTCACCGGCGCGTCGAGATCGGCCTCGGCCCATGTCGCGCCGAAGTCGATGGACACCTCGAGCCGCTCGATGGTGCGGTCGCCGACCCAGGCATGGCCGCGCACCTCGGTTTCCATGCCCGACTCCGCGCCGTTCATCGGGAAGGTGATCAGCGATTTCACCGGCATCGCGCCCATCACGACCATGTCCTCGTTGGGAACATCCGTGCCCGGGGCCACCGGATAGGCGGGCACGCGGTAGGACTGGCCGCCCATCTTCTCGCCGTCATGCTCCTGGTCGCGGACCCAGATCCGGGTCAGCCATTTCTGCGAGCACGAGCCCGGCCAGCCCGGCACCACCAGCCGCAAAGGCGCGCCGTTCATCGGGTGCAGCGCCTCGCCGTTCATCTCGAACGCGATCAGCACGGTTTCGTCCAGCGCCTTCTCGATCGGGATGCCGCGCGAGAGGGGGAACTTGTCCGGATCGCCCGACAGGTGGATATCCGCGCCCTCGTGGCCGGTATAGACGGCGGCGTCTTGGACGCCCGCGGCCTCCAGCACGTCCTTGAGCCGCACGCCGGTCCATTCCGAGCATCCCACCGCGCCCACGGTCCACTGGTTGCCACGCGCGGGCGGATCGAAGGCCGCCCGGCCGTTGCCGCCGCATTCGATGTGCAGGGCACGGGTGACGACCTCGAAATTGTTGCGCAGATCGTCGATGGTCATGGTCATCGGATTGTCGACGAAGCCGTCCACGGTCAGGGTCCAGCCCTCGGGCGAGGTGCTGTCGGGCAAGAGGCCGTTGTTGCGGATGAAGTGGCGCTCGGTCGGCGTGATGGCGTCGTCGAGCAGATGCGCGGGCGTTTCCGCGTTCACCGGGCGGTCGCCCAGCAGGGTCAGCCCGTCCTTGCCGGCAAGCGGGCTGTCATCGGCGAAGGCAGCGAGCGTCATCCCCCTGGGCATGTGCCGCTCGAACGGGATGGTCAGGCCCGCGACCGCGCCCGCGGTGGCCAGCCCCGCGGTCCGCAGGAAGCGGCGCCGGTCCTTGCGGGTCGGCGCGTCCTGCGGGCCCGCATCGGCGGGGGTGTCTGTGTGGCTGTGGTTGTCCATTGCGTCTCTCCCAAAAAACGATGGCCCGCCGCGTGTTGTGCCCGTCTCTGGTATCCGCGGGCATGCGCGGTGGCCCTCCCCAAGCGCTGCGACCATATGACCAATCGCGCCGATGACGCAAGGTAACCTGCGTTAAAAATTCATGTAATCCGATGCGGGAGGTTTCCCACTCCGCTCAGGGCAGATGATTGATCGTCTCGACCTGCCAGGCGGTGCCCGTGCGGCGCAGATGGGTGACCGAAAGGTTGTCGATCTTGTGGGCGAAGGCCTCCCGCGCAGTGACGCCGAGCGCGCGCTGCACCTGGGTCAGGATCACGCCGAAATGCGCCACGGCGACGAGGGGGCCGGGGGCAGCCTGGGCGTCGACCCAACCGTCGACCCGGGTGCGCAGGGTGTTCCAGCTCTCGCCGCCGGGGGGGGCGACATCGCCGGGCTGGTCCCAGAAGGCGAAGATGCGGTCGCGGTCCTCGGCCTCGATCTCGGCGTGGTGGCGCATTTCCCAGGCGCCGAAATGCATCTCCCGCAGGGCGGGGGCGTGGGGCAGGCGGAGGCGGCCGGCGGCGATCGCGTCCGCCGTGGTCGCCGCACGGGTGAGGTCCGAAGACACCACCCGCGCCGCGGCCGGCAGGTAGGCCGCCAGCCGGGCGAGGGCGGCGGTGTCGCCCAGATCGGCGGGCAGGTCGGTCCAGCCGACCATGCCCTTTGCATGGGTCGGGCCGTGGCGCACCCAGTACCAGTCCTGGGTCATGGCGCACCCTTGAGAAACATCGGCAACCCGGCGGCGACGAAAACCACCGTCTCGGCGCGGGCCGCGAGCCGCTGGTTCAGCCGGCCTTGCGCGTTGCGGAAGTCCCGCCCGAGCCGATGTTCGGGCACGATCCCCATGCCGGTTTCGTTGCTGACAACCACCACGGGGGCGGGGCAGTTTTCCAGTGCCTCGAAGAACTCCTCCACAGCGATGGGGGTCTCGACCTCGTCGGCGAGCATGACGTTGCTGAGCCAGAGCGTGGCGCAATCGAGCAGCACGACCTCCGCGGCGTCGACCTGCGCGAGGGCTGCGCCGATGTCGCGCGGCGCCTCCAGCGTGCGCCAGCCCGGGCCGCGATTGTGGCGATGGGCGGCGATTTTTTCGGCCATTTCGGCATCGAATGCCTGGGCGGTGGCGACATAGACCCGGGGGCGGCTGGTTTTCGACACAACGCCTTCTGCAAAAACGGATTTTCCGGATGCAGCCCCCCCGAGAACCAGGGTCAACCGCGGCAGATTCATGGTCAAAACCGGCTCCTTTTGAAAAATATCGTCATTTTTGGTGATCCGGTTTGGACTTGCCCGCGTACCTCCTATGCCAAGCGAGAAAACAGGACGCAATGTCCGCAGGGGGTTGATATGGCGCTAGACGGATATTCAGGTGAAATGAGTTTGTCCCGGCGTGCGATGCAGGCCGAATTGCTCGACGCGGAAACGGAGCTGAGGCTGGCCTATGCCTGGCGCGATCAGCGGGACGAAGAGGCGCTGCACCGCCTCATCACCGCGTACATGCGCCTTGCGATCTCCATGGCGGCGAAATTCAAGCGCTACGGCGCCCCGATGAACGACCTGATCCAGGAAGCGGGTCTGGGCCTCATGAAGGCCGCTGACAAGTTCGACCCGGATCGCGGTGTGCGGTTCTCGACCTATGCGGTGTGGTGGATCAAGGCGTCGATCCAGGATTACGTGATGCGGAACTGGTCGATGGTGCGGACGGGGTCCACCTCGTCCCAGAAGTCTCTGTTCTTCAACATGCGCCGGGTTCAGGCCCGTCTGGAGCGCGAAGCGGCCTCGGCGGGCGAGCCCCTCGACCGGCACCAGCTGCGCCAGATGATTGCCACCGAGGTCGGTGTGCCTCTGCATGACGTCGAGATGATGGAAGGACGCCTCGCGGGCTCCGACTATTCCCTGAACGCCACCCAGTCGACCGAGGACGAGGGCCGCGAATGGATCGACACGCTGGAAGACACCGGCGCGCAAGCCGCCGAACTGGTCGAGCAGGATCATGATATCGAGACCCTGCGCGGCTGGCTGATCACGGCGATGGACGCACTGAACGAGCGGGAACGCTTCATCGTGCGCGAGCGCAAGCTGCGCGACCAGCCCCGGACGTTGGAAAGCCTCGGCCAAGAGTTGGGCCTGTCTAAAGAGCGTGTGCGGCAGCTCGAAGCGGCCGCCTTCGGCAAGATGCGCAAGAACCTGATGAACCAGTCTTCCGAGGTTCGCCAATTCTTCGCCTGATCCTTCCGGCTCTCCTCCTGCTCGCCCGCCCCCTCCCGGCGGGCGAGTTGCTGTCTGAGGACCTCACGCAGCTGCCCCGGGCGGATGTGATCATCCTGGGCGAGTTGCATGACAGCCCGATCCATCACCTGAACCAGGCCACGGCGGTGGCGGCGATCGCGCCCAGGGCGCTGGTCTTCGAGATGCTGTCGCCCGGGCAGGTGCAGGGCCTGACCGAGCTGGATTGGATGGATGTCGAGACCCTCGGCGCGGCGCTGGGCTGGGCCGACAGCGGCTGGCCCGATTTCGAGATGTATTGGCCGATCTTCGAGGCCGCGCCGGATGTGCCGCTTTATGGTGCGGCGCTGCCTCGGGCGTTGGTGCGCGGATCGGTCGCCAAGGGCCCGGCAGAGAGCTTTGCCGAGGCCGGGGGCGATCCCGCGCGCTACGGGCTTGATCAGCCTTTGCCCGAGGACCAGCAGGCCGAGCGCGAAGCGATGCAGATGGAGGCCCATTGCGATGCTTTGCCCGCCGAGATGCTGGGCGGCATGGTGGGCGCGCAGCGGTTGCGCGACGCGGCCTTTGCCGACACGGTTTTGCAGGCGCTGGAGGCCCATGGTCCGCCCGTGGTCCTGATCACCGGCAACGGCCATGCGCGCACCGACTGGGGGGTGCCCTGGTACCTCAACCGCGCTGCGCCCGAGGTGACGGTCTATGCGCTGGGCCAGTTTGAGTCCGCGCCCGAGGAGGCGCCGCCCTTCGACGGCTGGCTCGTGACCGCACCGACAGAGCGCGACGATCCGTGCGCGGCCTTCCGGTAGCGTGTAGTTGAGTTCCGGGCCAGCCGGGCCTACACCTTGGGAAATCGCGCAAAAAGGGCGGCCAACATGCTGGCAGGCAAACGCATTCTCCTGATCATCGGGGGCGGTATCGCGGCGTACAAGGCGCTCGACCTGACGCGGCAATTGCGCCGGGTGGGGGCGTCGGTCACACCTGTGCTGACCCGGGCCGCCGAGGAATTCGTCACCCCCCTGAGCGCCTCGGCCCTGGCCGCCGAGAAGGTCTATCGCGACCTGTTCGACCTGACCGACGAGGCGGAGATGGGCCATATCGAGCTGAGCCGGGCCGCGGACCTGGTGGTGGTGGCCCCTGCCACGGCGGACCTGATGGGCAAGATGGCAGGCGGGCTGGCCAACGACCTGGCCTCGACGCTTCTGATGGCGACGGACAAGCGGGTGCTGATCGCACCGGCGATGAACGTGCGGATGTGGGACCACCCCGCGACCCGGCGCAACCTTGCGACATTGCAGGGCGACGGCGTGCTGGTGGTGGGGCCGGACGAGGGGGAGATGGCCTGTGGCGAGTTCGGCCCCGGACGGATGAGCGCGCCCGAGGACATCGTGGCGGCCATCGAGGCGGCCCTGTCGGAGGGGCCCTTGGCGGGACGGCATGTGCTGGTGACTTCCGGCCCGACCCATGAGCCGATCGATCCCGTGCGTTACATCGCCAACCGGTCCTCCGGGGCGCAGGGCACGGCGATTGCGGCTGCCTTGCGGGATCTGGGCGCGCGGGTCAGTTTCGTCACCGGCCCCGCGGATGTGCCGCCCCCCGCGGGCGTGGCGGTCACGCGGGTGCAAACGGCCGTTGAAATGCTTGCGGCGGTGGAGGCGGCCTTGCCCGCGGATGCGGGCGTCTTTGCCGCCGCGGTGGCGGACTGGCGAGTGACGGAGGCAGCCACATCGAAAATGAAGAAGGACGCGGCAGGTACGCTGCCCAGCCTCAGTTTCGCCGAAAATCCGGATATCCTGGCCACGGTGTCCAAGGGGCCGCAACGGCCCGCGCTGGTCGTGGGGTTCGCCGCCGAGACCGACGATGTGACCGCCCATGCCACCGCGAAACGGCTGCGCAAGGGCTGCGACTGGATCGTGGCCAATGACGTCTCACCCGCCACGGGGATCATGGGCGGCACCGAGAATGCCGTGACCCTGATCACCGAGGCGGGGGCCGAGGATTGGCCGCGCATGGACAAGGCGCAGGTGGCCGCGAAGCTCGCCGCCCGGATCGCCGAGGCGCTTGCATGAGCCTGATGATCGAGGTGCTGCGCGAGCCTTGGGCGGATGAGGCAATCCCCTTGCCCAGCTACGAGACGGCCGGAGCGGCGGGTGCGGACCTGCGCGCCAACCTGCCGCCCGAGATCCGCGATCAAGGCGTCGAGATCCAGCCGCTCTGCCGGGTGATCGTGCCCACGGGGCTGCGGGTGGCGATCCCGGCGGGCTACGAGATGCAGATCCGGCCGCGATCTGGCCTTGCGCTGAAACATGGGCTGAGCCTGCCCAACACGCCGGGCACCATCGACAGCGATTATCGCGGTCCCCTGGGCGTGCTGTTGACGGTGATCGGGACCGAGGCGGTGACGTTGCACCATGGCGACCGGATCGCCCAGGCGGTGATCGCGCCGGTGGTCCAGGCGGTGTTCGCGCCGGTGGACCGGCTGGACGAGACCGCGCGCGGCGCGGGCGGCTTCGGCTCGACAGGGCGGGGGTAGCGCGATGTTTTTCGTCTTCTTTCTTGCCCTGACCATCTGGCTGGTGGCGCGCCGCGCCGGGCTGCCATCGCAGGCGCGCTGGCTGCTGCTGGGTCTGCTCTACGTGGCGGTGCTGGGCATCCAGGTATTGTTGCCCGAGGGCACGCCCTTGCGGGTGATGACCGGTGGGTCGCCCGCGCTCTGGCTGATCCTTGGCGGGTTCGCGGTGCTGGTGGTGCTCTACCGCGCCGGGCTGCGCCGGGTGCGGGCACGGGTGCAGGCCCCGCCGCCCTCGGAAACCCGGCAGACCGGCCCGTTCTCGGACGTGGAACTGGACCGCTACGCCCGCCACATCGTGATGCGCGAGATCGGCGGGCTGGGCCAGAAGCGGCTGAAGGAGGCCAAGGTGCTGGTCGTGGGGGCCGGGGGGCTGGGCTCGCCCGTGCTGCTTTATCTGGCGGGGGCCGGGGTCGGCACCATCGGGGTGATCGACCACGACACCGTGAGCCTGAGCAACCTGCAGCGGCAGGTGATCCATACGGATGCGCGGTCAGGCATGCCCAAGGTTTTTTCCGCCGAGATGGCGATGACCGCGCTCAATCCGCACATCACCGTGCGCCCCTACAACCGGCGGCTGACGGCGGAGATCGCCGAAGAACTTTTTGCCGAATACGACCTGATCCTCGACGGCAATGACAATTTCGAGACCCGAACCCTGGTCAACAAGGCGGCTGTCGCCACGGGCAAGCCCCTGATTTCCGGCGCGATTGCCCAGTGGGAGGGGCAGATCAGCTTGTTCGATCCGGTGCGCGGCGCGCCCTGCTATGCCTGCATCTTCCCCAAGGCGCCGGCGGACGGCCTCGCCCCCTCCTGCGCCGAGGCGGGGGTCGCAGGGCCGCTGCCGGGAGTGATCGGCACCATGATGGCGCTGGAGGCGATGAAGGAGCTGACCGATGCCGGCACGGGGCTGAGTGGGCGCATGATGCTCTACGATGCGCTGAACGCCGAGACCCGGACCGTGAAGCTCAAGCGCCGCGCCGACTGCCCGGTCTGCGGGCATATCTGAGCCAGGATCGCGCGCCCGGGTCTGATACCGCTTGTTTTCAGGGCTGTGGTTGTTGCCGGGTCGCGGGCGTCCTAGGTTCATCCCAAAGGAGACCCGCCCATGACCAACCCGCTTCTCGACACCTGGACCCCGCCCTACGGCCTGCCGCCCTTCGACCGGATCGAGGATGCCCATTTCGCGCCGGGGCTGGAGGCGGCGCTGACCGAGGCGCGGGCCGAGATCGCGGCGATCGCCGGGTCGGCCGAGGCCCCGACATTCGACAACACGATCCGCCCGCTGGAGGCCGGGGCGCGCAAGCTGGGGCAGGTGGTGCGGGTGTTCTACCACGTCGCCGCCACGGACAGCACGCCCGCGCGCGAGGCGCTACAGAAGGACTTCAGCGCCAAGCTGAGCGCCTATAATTCCGAAGTGATCTCCAACGCGGCGCTCTTTGCCCGGATCGCGGCGGTCTGGGAGGGGCGCGAGGCCCTCGGGGCCGAAGAGGCGCGGGTTGCGGAGCTGTATTACAAGGACTTCACCCGGGCGGGCGCGGCCCTCACCGGGGCCGACAAGGACCGGATGACGGAGATCAAGGCGCGGCTGGCGATGCTGGGGACGGAGTTTACCCAGAACCTGCTGGCGGATGAGCGCGATTGGGTGATGCCGCTGGCCGACGTCGATCTGGAGGGGCTGCCGGAGTTCGTCGTCGCCACGGCGCGCGCGGCGGCCGAGGAGCGCGGGATGGACGGGCATGTCGTGACCCTGTCGCGGTCGCTGATCGTGCCGTTTTTGCAATTCAGCCCGCGCCGGGATTTGCGCGAAAAGGCCTATGAGGCCTGGGTTGCGCGGGGCGAGCATGATGGCCCCACGGACAATCGCGGCATCGCGGCACAGGTTCTGGCCCTGCGGGAGGAGCGCGCCAAACTGCTCGGCTACGACAGCTTCGCGGACTACAAGCTGGAGCCGGAGATGGCCAAGACCCCGGCGGCGGTGCGCGATCTGCTGATGGCGGTCTGGGCCCCGGCCAAGGCGGCGGCGGAGGCCGATGCCGAGGTGCTGACCGCGATGATGCAGGAGGATGGGGTCAACGGGCCGTTGGAGGCCTGGGACTGGCGCTATTACTCCGAAAAGCGGCGGCAGGCGGAGCATGACCTGGATGAGGCGGAGCTGAAGCCGTACCTGCAACTCGACAAGATGATCGAGGCGGCGTTCGATTGTGCCGCGCGCCTGTTCGGGCTGTCCTTTGCCCCCATCGATGCACCGCTGGCCCACCCGGACGCACGCGCCTGGGAAATCCGGCGCGGCGAGCGGTTGATGGCGGTGTTCGTGGGGGATTACTTCGCACGGGCGGGCAAGCGGTCGGGGGCCTGGTGCGGGTCGCTGCGCGCGCAGCACAAGCTCGACGGGGATACCCGCGTGATTGTCACCAACGTGTGCAACTTCGCCAAGCCGGCCAAGGGGCAGCCCGCGCTACTGTCGTTCGACGATGCGCGCACGCTGTTTCATGAGTTCGGCCATGCGCTGCATCATATCCTGTCGGACGTGACCTATCCGATGATCTCGGGCACCTCGGTGGCGCGGGACTTCGTGGAGCTGCCGAGCCAGCTTTACGAGCATTGGCTGGAGGTGCCCGAGGTGCTGCGCGCCTTCGCGGTCCATGCGGAGACCGGCGCGCCGATGCCCGCCGACCTGCTGGCGCGGATGCTGGCCGCGGCAACCTATGACATGGGGTTCCAGACGGTGGAATATGTGGCCTCGGCCCTGGTCGACCTGGATTTCCACGAGGGCGCGGCCCCCGCGGACCCAATGGCGCGGCAGGCGGAGGTGCTGGCCAAGCTGGGCATGCCCCACGCGATCCGGATGCGCCACGCAACGCCCCATTTCGCCCATGTGTTCGCGGGCGACGGCTATTCTTCGGGGTATTACAGCTACATGTGGTCCGAGGTGATGGATGCCGATGCCTTCGCGGCCTTCGAGGAGGCCGGCAGCGCCTTCGACCCCGACACCGCCGCCAAGCTGGAGGCGCATATCCTGTCGGCGGGCGGATCGGCGGAGGCAGACGGGCTATACCGCGCGTTCCGCGGCCGGATGCCGGGGGTCGAGGCCCTGCTCAAGGGACGGGGGCTGGACAAGGCCGCGTGATCCTGCGGCGCAGGCAGGGCCGGGAAGATTAATCCCCCGCAAAAGGTCTGCCGTGGTATATTGGCCGCAGTCGTCGTTTCACAGAGTGTGCCACCATGCCCGAGAGCGTTCCCGACCCAGCCGTCCCCTCCGACCCCTCGGAAATCGCGGCGCTGAGCCGGGAGATCATCGAGGGACGGACCGATGCACTGCGGATGCTGTTCGCGGCCCAGGACGCCAGCGCACCGATCCTGATCTGGGACCCCCAGGCGCGCGACCTGCGCCACCCGGTGATCCGATCCTTCGCGGCCGAGTTGCGCAAGCTCTGCGGCGATGACGGGCGGTTGACCCTCGCGGCGTTCGAGGCGGCGGATCTGGCCCATTACAAGGGCTGGATGATGGTACTGGCGCCGGTGCGCGATGCAGAGGGGGCGCCGGTGGATTTCACTTATCTGCATTACGGCGACGAGGTTGCCGCGACCTATGGCCGGGATATGAGCGGGCGGCGAACCTCCGAGATTGGCGGCTATATCTCCAGCTTCTTCCGGGCACTCTACCAGGCGGTCATCGCCCGGGGGCAGTGGGTCAAGAGCCTGCATGAGCCGCCCTCGGACGTGTTCGCGCGGATCTGGCGGCGGTTGATCGTGCCGCTTTATGATACCGCGGGTGAGGTCGCGCAGCTGCTGGTGCTGAACGTGGCCGATAACGATCTGCGCGCCGGGCTGGAGGCGGTGCCGGACCCGGTCATGGTGGTGCGCCAGAACGGCAATGTGACCTTCGCCAACCGGGCGGCCCGGTCCCTGTTCGGAGAGCGGCAATTCCTCGGCGCGGCGATCAGCCTGGAGGCCTATTCCGGCCTCGTGCTCGATCTCAGCCAGCCGCAGGACGCGGTGGTGGACCGGCGGATGTTGACGGAAGAGACGCAGATCGGCGTCAACAACAACCTGATCGTGCATTTCCGGGTGACGCGGAGTGTGATCTACTACCGCGACCAGCTGTATTACCTGGTCATCGCCAAGCCGGAATAGGCCTCGCCTTCGGGCAGAGCGACGGGCGGCGGGGTGTGGGTCACGCCCCAGAGTTGGGCTTCCTGCATCCAGCCGCGGGTGCGCCCGACCCGGACCCGGCACCAGGCGTTCTCGCAGCCTTCAAGCCGGGCGATCACGCCGAGTTCGGCCCGTGCGCGGACCTGGGCATCTTCATTGGGCTGGCTCAGCACGGGGGCGAGATCTTCCTCGATGATCACCGTGCGCGCGCCGCTCAGCAACGAGTAGTGCATCCAGCCGCCCGCGCCGTCGCGGTCGCGTACCCGGCGCCAGTGACCGTACTCGCCGGTGATCTCCAGCGGCATGTTGCGGTGCTTGAACACCCAGTCGATCCGGTGGGTCAGGGACGGGCCACGGCGTACATTGCCCTCGGCGGCCTTCATCGACACGAAGCGCGGCAGGGGCAGGTTGGTCACCGGCCCGGTGCGCGGTTCGGCCTCGGCCGCGGTGGGCGCCGCGGGATCGGCGGCCCGGACCGGGCCGGCCACGGCGAGCGCCCCGGACAGCAGCACAAGCGTGACACACAGGACACGGAGACACCCGGCGGGCGCGCGGTGGATCATCTTGGGCCTCGACTGCTCGTGGGGCCGGAAAATCGGCCCGGTCATTTTATTGCGCGACGGGGTCTATCTGCTTGCCCCTGTTCTCCACTTATTGCCACTATGGCGCCAGATTGCAAAGTGTGGAGGTGGGCCGATGCCCGGTGAGCGCCTGAGTGTTGTCGTCACGCGACGGTTGCCCGAAGCGGTGGAAACGCGGCTGAAGGAGTTGTTCGACGTGGAGTTGAACGAGAGCGACACGCCGATGTCGCGCGACGCGCTGCAGGCCGCGATGCGGCGGGCGGATGTGCTGGTCCCCACGGTGAGCGACCATATCGACGGTGCGATGCTGGCCGGGGTTGGCGACAGGCTGAAGCTGATCGCGAATTACGGGGCCGGGGTGGATCATATCGACGTGGCCACGGCGCGGCAGCGCGGCATCCATGTCTCGAACACCCCCGGGGTTCTGACCGACGACACCGCCGACATGACGCTCGCCCTGATCCTCGCGGTGACCCGGCGCATTCCCGAGGGGCTCGCGCTGATGCAAACGGGGGCCTGGACCGGCTGGAGCCCCACGGCGCTGATGGGGGGACGGATCGCCGGGCGGCGGCTGGGTATCCTCGGCATGGGCCGGATCGGGCAGGCGGTGGCGCGGCGGGCCAAGGCCTTCGGGATGCAGATCCACTACCACAACCGTCGGCGGCTCCATAAGGGGATCGAGGAAGAGCTGGAGGCGACCTGGTGGGAGAGCCTCGACCAGATGGTGAGCCGGATGGACGTGATTTCGGTGAACTGCCCGCACACGCCGTCGACCTTCCATCTGATGAATGCGCGGCGGCTGAAGCTGATGAAGCCCTCGGCGGTGATCGTGAACACCTCGCGCGGGGAGGTGATCGACGAGAACGCCCTGACCCGGATGTTGCGCGCGGGCGACATCGCGGGCGCGGGGCTCGATGTGTTCGAGCATGGCCACGAGGTCAACCCGCGCCTGCGCGAGCTGCCCAACGTCGTTCTGTTGCCCCATATGGGCTCGGCCACGGAAGAGGGCCGCGCCGAGATGGGCGAGAAGGTGATCATCAACATCAAGACCTTCGATGACGGTCACCGCCCGCCGGACCTGGTGGTGCCGTCGATGCTCTGAGCCCGGCGGGGCGATTGATCGTGATCAAGGTGTGCGGCCTGCGGCCGGGTCATGTCCTGTTGGAAACATCGGAAGGGAGAATGGTATGGACTGGACGGCGTATATGGACGAGGTCCGTGGCGATCTGAGAACCCTGAACGCGGCGATCCCCGAGACCGCGCGGGGCTTCGGGGCGCTGACAAAGGCCTCCAAGGAGAGTGGGGAACTCGACCTCAAGACCCGCGAATTCGTGGCGCTCGGAATTGCCGTGTCGCAACGCTGCGCGCCCTGCATCGGGTTTCATGTGGAAGGGCTGGCCAAGGCGGGCGGCACCCGGCAGGAGCTGGCCGATGTGCTCGGCGTGGCAGTGCAGATGGGTGGTGGGCCGTCGCTGATGTATGCCGCGCAGGCGATGGCGGCCTGGGACGCGCTGGCCGAGAAGTGACCTGAGCGGGGCTCAGAGCGCGAGGCGCACGGGTTTGCTGCGCAGGTGCGGAAAGAGCCGCTCGAGGGCCTTGCGCGTGTCCTCGTCCATGTGACGCAGGCTTGACGCGTCGGGCGTCGCGCTTTCGACCAGCACGCCATTGACCATCAGTGCCTGGGGGCGGTCGAAGACCAGGCCGTGATAGATCGCGCCGTTGGCCGACATGTCCACGAAGATCTCGTCGAAATAGTCGGCCAGGCTGCGCGCGGTCAGGCGCAGGGTCGGGTCGGGGACGCTCTGCCCCAGCAGGTGGGCCGGCACGCGCACCGGGTGGTCCGGGGCAAGTGCGAGGCTGCGGACGGGCATCAGCGGGCCGAGGGCGCGCGGGGTCAGCCGGATCGGGGCGAGCGCGGGATCGGCGCGCATCTCGGCGAGCGACACCCGGGTGCGCAGGATGTGGCGCAGGGGTTGCAGCCCGTCGGAGCGCGTGACGATCAGGTCGCCGGGGCGCAGGAATTCCACCCGCCGCTCGCCGCAGGGGGTACGGACATGGGCATCGCAGGCAAGCCCGGTCAGTGCGGGTTTGGTCGCGGCCAGGGCCGCATCGACGCGGGTCATCAGGGTCATGGCGGTCTCCGGGGCCGCAAGAGAGAGTCGCGACCGGTATAGAGCGAAACCGTTAAATGTGACGAAACGGGGGAGCACGCGTGGTGCGGTCTGGACAAGTCCCGCGCCTTGTCGCCGCCGCTCAGCGTTCCGGCCGGGTGCTGGCAAGCGGTTTCGAAACCGCTTGGCACCTTACCCGTTTCGCGCCCCACGGCGAACGCGCCCGGCTGCGACGTCAGCGGCCTCCGGTAGGGATATGTCCGGACTTGGGCCCTTATGGAAGGCGCGCTTCAGCCGTCGGCGCGGATGGTGGCGTTTTGCGGGTCGAAGGGGCTGTCTTCGGTGACCTCCGCATCCCAGAGAGCGTTGAACATCCGGACCTTGAGTTTGGTCCCCGGGGCCGCGTGGTCGGGGGTGACGTAGCCCATGGCGATGGATTTGCCGAAGGCCACGGAGTAGCCCCCCGAGGTCAGGCGGCCGACCCGGGTGTCACCGGCATAGAGCGCCTCGCGGCCCCAGGGGTCGGCATCGTCCGGCCCGTCGATCAGCAGGGTGACGCAGCGCGACCGAATCCCGGTTTCCACCATCGCCGCCTTGCCGTGGAAGTCCTTGGACAGGTCCACGAAACGGTCCAGCCCGGCTTCCAGCGGAGTGGCGTCGCGGCCCAGTTCGGTGCCGAAGGCGCGGTAGGATTTCTCTTGCCGGAGCCAGTTCTGCGCCCGCGCGCCCACGGGTTTCAGGCCATGCGCCGCGCCGACGGCCATCAGTTGGTCCCAGAGATAGGTCTGCATCTCGATCGGGTGATGCAGCTCCCACCCCAGCGCGCCGGTATAGGCCACGCGGACGGCGCGCAGGGGGCACATGCCCAGCTCGATCTCGCGGGTGGCGAGCCAGGGGAAGCGTTTGTTCGAGAGGGCCGTCTCGGGGTCCGGGTCGCGGATCAGCGCCTTGAGGATGTCGCGCGCCCTCGGTCCGGCGAGGGCGAAGACGCCGGTCTGGGTCGTGGTGTCCTGCAGGGTGATGCGGCCAAAACGGGGCTCTGTGTCCTCGATTGCCTTGGTCAGAAAGTCTTGGTCATAGGCGTGCCAGGCCCCGGCGGAGATCAGGGTATAGTCGTCCTCGCCCGTTCGCAGGATCGTGTATTCGGTGCGGGTGGTCCCGGCCCCGGTCAGGGCGTAGGTCAGGTTGATCCGGCCCATGCGCGGCAGGGTGTTGGTGGTGAACCAGTCCAGGAACGCGGTCGCCCCCGGCCCCGACACCCGGTGCTTGGCAAAGGCGGTGGCGTCGATCAGCCCGGCGGTGCTTCGCACAGCCTCGGCCTCGGCCCGGGCATGGTCCCACCAGCCGCCGCGCCGGAAGGACCGCGCGTCGTGATCGAAGTTGTCGGGCGCGTCCAAGGGGCCGTAGTAATTGGGCCGTTCCCAGCCGTTGACCTGCCCGAACTGGGCGCCGAGCGCTTTCTGGCGGTCATAGGCGGGGGCGGTGCGCAGGGGGCGGCAGGCGGCGCGCTCTTCATCCGGGTGGTGCAGGATGAAGACATGGGCATAGCATTCCTCGTTCTTGGTCGCGGCATACTCGGTGGTCATCCAGGACCCGTAGCGGCGTGGATCCAGCGAGGCCATGTCGATCTCCGCCTCGCCCTCGGTCATCATCTGCGCGAGGTAGTATCCCGTGCCCCCCGCCGCGGTGATGCCGAAGCTGAAGCCTTCGGCCAGCCACATGTTGCGCAAGCCGGGCGCCGGGCCGACCAGCGGGTTGCCGTCGGGGGTGTAGCAGATCGGGCCGTTGTAGTCGTCCTTGAGCCCCACGGTTTCCGAAGTCGGAATCCGGTGGATCATGGACATGTATTCCTCTTCGATCCGCTCCAGATCGAGGGGGAAGAGGTCCGCGCGGAAGCTCTCGGGCACGGCGTATTTGAACCGCGCGGGCGCGCCCTGCTCGTAGGGGCCGAGGATCCAGCCACCGCGTTCCTCGCGCACGTACCATTTCGCGTCCGCGTCGCGCAGCACCGGGTGCTCGGGGTTGTCCTTGCGCCACTGCACCAGCGCCGGGTCGGGTTCGGTGACGATATACTGGTGTTCCACCGGGATCGCGGGGATCTTGATGCCCAGCAGTTGCGCGGTGCGCTGAGCGTGGTTGCCGGTGGCGGTCACCACATGCTCGGCGCGGATGACCTGCTGTTCGTCCGTGGGCACGAGGTTGCCGCCCCGGTCGGCCATCTTGGTCACCGTCACCGCCCAATGATCCCCCTGCCAGGCGTAGGCATCGACCTGCCACTTCCGCTCGATCGCGACCCCGTGCTGGCGCGCGCCCTTGGCCATGGCCTGGGTCACATCGGCCGGGTTTATGTAGCCATCGGTCGGGTGCAGGATCGCGCCCTTCAGATCCTCGGTCCGCACCAGCGGGTAGCGGTCCCTGATCTGGGCCGGGGTCAGCCATTCATGGGGGATGCCCACGGTCTCGGCGGTGGCGGCATAGAGCATGTATTCGTCCATCCGCGCCTGGGTCTGGGCCATGCGCAGGTTGCCCACCACCGCAAAGCCCGGGTTCAGGCCGGTCTCAGCCTCCAGTCCCTTGTAGAACTTCACCGAATAGTCGTGGATATGCGACGTCGCGTAGGACATGTTGAAGAGCGGCAAGAGCCCCGCTGCGTGCCAGGTGGAGCCCGAGGTCAGCTCATCACGCTCCAAGAGCAGCACGTCCCACCCCGCCTTGCCCAGGTGATAGGCGATCCCGGTGCCGACCGCACCGCCGCCCACGACGAGCGCCTTGACTTGGGTTTTCATGGGGCTTCCTCCGACTGTCCTGCGGGGCAGTCTACAGCGCTCTGCAAAGCATGGGGCGTTCAGCCGACCATGTCGGGCCGATTTGCGACAAGGCGGGATGTTTCGAGGGCCTGCGCGGGGGCTGGTGCCGGAGGGGCCGGGAGGGCGCCGGGCTGGCGCGCCGCAGGCTGCGCGGATAAGCGCGCTTGAGGGTGCGACGGACGTGGGGAAAGCTGCCCGAAACCGGAGGTTATCCCATGTCCGCACAGCCCCCAGAATCGGCCCCCATCCGCCGCCTGACCGTCCCCCAGATCGCCGCGCGCAAGGGGGCGGAGCCGATCGTGGCGCTCACCGCCTCCCATGTGCAGTTCGCGCGTATCCTCGATGCCCATTGCGATGTGCTGCTGGTGGGGGACAGCCTCGGCATGGTCAGCCACGGGTTCGAGACGACCCTGCCCGTGAGCCTGGAGTTGATGATCGCCCACGGGGCGGCGGTGGTGCGGGGCACGGCCCGGGCGCTCGTGGTGGTGGACATGCCCTTCGGCTCCTACGAGGAGAGCCCGCAGGTGGCCTTCCGGTCCGCGGCGCGGATCATGGCCGAGACCGGCTGTCAGGCGGTCAAGCTGGAAGGGGGCGCGCGGATGGCCGAGACGATTGGGTTTCTGACCGCGCGCGGCATTCCGGTGATGGCCCATATCGGGCTGACGCCGCAGTCCTCGAACACGCTCGGCGGGTTCAAGACGCAAGGTCGGGACGAAGACAGCTGGCCCCTCCACCATGCCGATGCCGCCGCCGTGGCCGAGGCCGGGGCGTTTTCCGTGGTGCTGGAGGGAATGGTCGAGCCCCTTGCGGCGCAAGTGTCTGCGGCCTGCCCGATCCCGACCATCGGCATCGGCGCCTCGGCGGCCTGCGACGGGCAGATCCTGGTGATGGAGGACATGCTGGGGCTGGGGGACTGGGCGCCGAAATTCGTGCGCAAGTTCGCCGATCTGCGCGGCGAGGTGGACCGGGCCGCGGGGGCCTATGCCGCCGAGGTACGCGCGCGCAGCTTCCCGGCCGAGGACGAGACCTACCGCTGAGGTTCGCTGCCGCGCCCGCGCGGTGCGCGCCCTGCTCCGGCGTGGTTCGGGAACACCGAAGGTTGCCGCCTGTGGCGCAGGAACCTTTGTGACCTTGTCACCGACGGGCGGCGCAGGATTGTGTAAGATCGGGTCAGGAAGTCGATTCAATCCAAGAGGAACACGTCCATGCCCAAGAATGAAGGTACCCTCGACCGCGCCCTGCGCGTCATCGCCGGTCTCGTCCTGCTGTCGCTGGTCTTTGTCGGTCCGCAAACCCTGTGGGGCCTGATCGGGATCGTCCCGCTGCTGACCGGGTTGGCGGGATACTGCCCGGCCTATTCCATGCTGGGGATCAACACCTGCCCGATGAAGAAGGGCTGACCTTCGCCATCCGTGGTTCGGGCCGTTGCATTAAGAAACCCGCCGTCGGGGTGACGGCGGGTTTCGTGTGTCTGGGGCGCGGGATCAGTTCGGGATGTCGCCGTCGATGCCCTCGATGTAGAAGTTCATGGTCAGGAGTTGCTCATCCGTGGCGACTTCGCCCTCGGCCAGGAAGACGCTGCCGTCCTGCTTCATGATCGGGCCGGTGAAGGGGTGGTATTCGCCCGCAGTGATGGCGGCGATCATGGCCTCGGCTTCGGCCTTGATGTCGGCGGGGACCTCGTCGGTGATCTCGCCGATCACGACCTCGCCCTCCGGCATCCCGCCCCAGCTTTCCATGCTCTCATAGGTGCCATCGAGCAGCTGGCCCACGCGCTTGATGTAGTAGGGGTTCCAGTTGTCGATGATCGACGCGATCCGCGGGGCGGGCGCGTAGGGCAGCATGTCGGAGGCCTGCCCGAAGGTGAAGACGCGGGTGCCCGCGGCGATGGCCTCTTCGGCGGCGGCCTGGGGGGCCGTCGAATCGGTGTGCTGGGTGATCACGTCGACGCCCTGCTCGATCATGGCGCGGGCGGCGTCGGCTTCCTTGGCCGGGTCGAACCAGGAGTAGACCCAGACCACGGTCAGTTCCACATCGGGGTTCACCTTCTGGGCGTGCAGGAAGAACGAGTTGATCCCCATGATGACCTCGGGGATCGGGTAGGAGGCGATATAGCCGATCTTGTTGGTCTCGGTCATCTTGCCCGCGATATGGCCGACCACGGCGCGGCCTTCATAGAACCGCGAATTGTAGGTGGTGACGTTCGGATGCTCGCGCTTGTAGCCGGTGGCGTGCTCGAATTGCACATCCGGGAAGCGGGCGGCCACGTTGTTGGTCGCGTCCATGAACCCGAAAGAGGTGGCGAAAATGATGTCCGCACCGGACAGGGCCATCTGGGTCATCACCCGCTCGGCATCGGCGCCTTCGGAAACGCTCTCCTGGAAGATGGTTTCGACCCTGTCGCCATACTCTTCTTCGATGGCCTGACGGCCCACATCGTGCTGGTAGCTCCAGCCGAGATCGCCGATCGGGCAGCAATAAATGAAGCCGACCTTGAGCGGCTCATCCTGGGCCGAGGCCATGCCGGCAAGGCCGGTAGCCACGGCAAGGGCGGCGCCCTTGAGTGCGAGACGGAAGTTCATACGCATGTTCCCTGTAAATCCGGTTCTTGTTCTGCGTCCCCGGGCGGACGCGGGTGACGGTCGCATCCTACAGGCCCCTGAGGGCGCGGCAAGAGGGGGCGGCGCCTGGCCTGCCGGATCGCTATGCGGGTGCCCGGAAAACGGGCAGTTCGCGCGGATCAGCTGGAGGCGTGGAAGCTGCGCCCGAGAGCGGCGGGCGCGTTGAGCGCGGTGCGCGTGCGGTCGCGGGACATCAGCACCAGCACCACAATGGTGATCACATAGGGGCTCATGGACAGAAGCTCCACCGGGATCTTGATGCCCGCGGCCTGCAGGTTGAGTTGCAGCACGCTGATCCCGCCGAAGAGATAGGCGCCGAGCACGATCCGCCAGGGCCGCCAGCTGGCGAAGACCACGATGGCCAGCGCGATCCAGCCCGCGCCGGCGGTCATGCCCTCGGTCCATTGCGGCACGCGCACGAGGCTCAGATACGCACCGCCCAAGCCCGCCAGCGCCCCGCCGAAGGCGATCGCCAGCAGGCGGATGCGCACCACCTTGTAGCCGAGCGCATGGGCGGCGTCGTGGCTTTCGCCCACCGCGCGCAGGATCAGGCCCGCGCGGGTATGGGCCAGCACGTACCAGACCGCCGCCACCAGCGCGATGGAGGCATAGACCATGGCGTCATGGGAAAACAGGATCGGTCCGACCACGGGCAGGTCCGCCAGCGGGCCGAAGGGCACCGCGGGCGTGGCCGGGGCCTTCAGCCCCACATAGCCCTGCCCGACAAGCGCCGAGAACCCCAGCCCGAAGAGCGTCAGCGCAAGACCCGTCGCCACCTGGTTGGACAGCAGAAACTGCGTCAGCACCCCGAAGATCATCGACAGGGCCGCCCCCGCCAGCGCCGCGCACAGAAAGCCGAGCAGGGGGCTTTCGGTCTCCACCGCGATGGCGAAGCCGCAGATCGCGCCGAAGATCATCATCCCCTCGACCCCGAGGTTCAGCACCCCCGCCTTTTCGCAGACCAGCTCGCCCAGGGCGGCCAGCAGGATCGGGGTGGAGGCTACGATCAGCGAGGCGATCAGGATGACCGGGTTGATGGCGTCCATCAGTCTGTTCCTTCCGGAGGGATCATGCCGGCGCGCCCTTGCCGATGCGGATGCGGTAGTTCGAGAGCACGTCGACCCCCAGCAGGAAGAACAGCAGCATCCCCTGGAAGGCCTGGATCGCGGCCGCGGGGATGCCCAGCATGAACTGCGCGAGTTCGCCGCCGATATAGGTCAACGCCATCAGCAGCCCCGCCAGCAGGATGCCGACGGGATGCAGGCGCCCGAGAAAGGCCACGATGATCGCGGTGAACCCGTAGCCCGAGTTGAAATCGATCGAGATCTGGCCGGCCGGGCCGGTCACCTCGAACAGTCCCGCCAGCCCCGCCAGCGCGCCCGAGACCCCGAGGCAGAGCGCGACCAGCATGGACGGGTTCACACCGGCAAAGCGCGCCGCCCGGGGCGCCTGGCCGGTGAGCTTGATCTGGTAGCCCAGGATATGGCGATTGAGCAGCACATAGGCCGCGATCACGGCGGCAAAGCCTGTCACCACGCCCCAATGCATGCCCGTCCCGGCGATCAGCTCGGGATTGGCCATGGCGTCGATCTGCGACAGGTTGCGCGAGCCCGGGAAGCCGCCGCCCTCGGGGCTGCGCAGGATACCCAGGGCCGCCGAGGCCAGCAGCGCCTCGGCCACGTAGACCAGCATCAGCGACACGAGGATTTCATTGGTCCCGAAGCGGATCTTGAGCACCGCGGGGATCATCGCCCAGGCCCAGCCCCCCAGCGCGCCCGCCACCACCATGGCCGGGAAGATCAGCGCGCTCTGCGTGGGATAGAAGGCCAGGCCGAGACCGGCGCCGCAGAGCGCACCCATGATGTACTGCCCCTCGGCGCCGATATTCCAGATCCCCGCCCGAAACCCAAGGCTGAGCCCGATCGCGATCAGGATCAGCGGCCCCGCCTTGATCAGCAGCTGCGGGCGCGAAAAAGCGGCGAATTGCTCGGAAAACAGCGGATCCCAGAAGATCGTGCGCAGGGCCTCGAACGGGTCCTTGCCGAGCGCCGCGAAGAGAATGCCGCCCGCGATCATGGTCAGCACCACCGCCACGACCGGGGTCAGCGCGGTCCAGAGCCGGGACGGGTTGGGACGCTTTTCGAGCCGGATCATCGGCGGCCGCCTCGGTCATCGCGTGGGACTGGCGCAAGAATTTTAAGTAAAATTCTTGCCGCTTCGCTGCGGGCGGCGGGCGCGGGCGGGACACGTATCGCCCCGCGTGCGGGCGAGCGTGTCGCGCACAGATCCCGTGGCGCCACCGCGTCGCAAGGCTGGGGGCCGCCGGCAGGGATATTCAGGGACTTCAGTTTGGCGCTCATGCCGCGGATGGAGCGGTCAGGCATGGAGGACCGCCTCCGCGTTCGGGTCGGGCAGGTCCATGTCATGGGCACCGCCCAGCATGAGCCCGATCTGCTCCACCGTCAGGCCCGCGGCGGGGACCTTGGCGCTCAGCCGTCCGCCGTTCAGCGCGGCGAAAGTGTCGGAGATCTCCATCAGCTCGTCCAGGTCCTGGCTGATCACCACCACGGCGGTGCCGCCCGCGGCCAGATCCAGGAGGGCCTGCCGGATCGCGGCGGCGGCGGAAGCGTCCACTCCCCAGGTCGGCTGGTTCACGATCAGCACCTCGGGCCGCTGCAGCACCTCGCGCCCGATCACGAATTTCTGCAGGTTGCCGCCCGACAGGGCCCGGGCCGCGGCCTCGGGGCCGGGGGTGCGCACATCGAAGGTTTCGATGATGCGTTCGGCAAAAGCCCGGGTTTTGGCCCAGTCGAGAAAGCCGTTGCGCGTCAGCTTCTCGCGCACCGACCCGGTCAGCAGAGCGTTTTCGGTCAGGCTCATGTCCGGGGCGGCGGCGTGGCCGAGGCGCTCTTCGGGGCCGCTGAGCACGCCAAGCTGGCGCCGCGCCGCCGGGCCGATCTTCGAGATTGGTGTGCCGTGCAAAAAGATCGCGTCCTCGGCCCGCCGCTCCCCCGAGATCGCCGAGAGCAGCTCGTCCTGCCCGTTCCCGGCCACCCCGCCGATGCCCAGCACCTCGCCCGCGCGCACCTCCAGCGAGATGTCGCGCAGGGGGGTGCCGAAGGGCGTCGTGGCCGGTTGCGACAGACCGCGCAATTCCAGCACCGGCGCGCCAAAGGCGTTGCCGGCCGATTTCGTCTGCTGCAGGGTCTTGCCGACCATCATCTCGGCCAGCTCGCGCGCCGATTTCTCCCGCGGGTCGCAGGTGGCGACTACCTTGCCCAGCCGCAGGATCGTGGCGCTGTCGCATAGCGCGCGGATCTCTTCGAGCTTGTGGGAGATATAGAGGATCGCTGTGCCCTCGTCGCGCAGCTTGCGCAGCGTCGCGAAAAGGATGTCGACCTCCTGCGGGGTCAGCACCGAGGTCGGCTCGTCCATGATCAGCAGCTTGGGCTCCTGCAGCAGGCAACGGATGATCTCCACCCGCTGGCGCTCGCCCGCGCTGAGCGTGCCGACCAGCCGCGACGGGTCCAGCGGCAGGCCGTAGGCCTGGCTGACCTGGGTGATCCGGGCGGCGAGGTCGCGCATCTTCGGCGGGTCCTCCATCCCGAGGGCGATGTTCTCGGCCACGGTCAGCGCCTCGAACAGGCTGAAATGCTGGAACACCATCGCCACACCGGCGCTGCGCGCGGCGCGCGGTTCTGGCGGGGCGAAAGGCACACCGCCAAAGGTCATGGTTCCGCTATCCGGGCGCACGAGGCCATAGATCATCTTGACCAGGGTGGATTTGCCCGCGCCGTTCTCGCCCAGCAGGGCATGGACCTCGCCCTCGGCGATTTCGAACGAGACGTCGTCATTGGCGACCACGCCGGGATAGGCCTTGGTCAGCCCCGCGACGCGCAAGAGGGCCGTCATCGGGCAGCGGCCTCAGCGGACGCAGGGTATGCGGAGGATTGCATCATCTGCCCGGAAAGTAGGCTGGAAGCCACGCCCACCGCAATGGCTTGTGGGTATTTGCCCAAGGCCGGGTCGCCAATCGGGCAGGTGATGCGCGAAATTTGGGCATCCGCATGGCCCAGCTGGCGCAGCCGCGACCGGAACCGCGCCCATTTCGTCGCCGACCCGATCAACCCGATCCCCGCCGCGGGCCGGGACAGCAGCGCATGGCACAGGGCGAGATCGAGCGCATGGGAATAGGTCAGGATCAGGTGCACCGCGTCCTCGGACGCGCGCCCCGCCGCCAGTGCCGGGTCGGCGGCGGGCAGGACCGTGACACCCGCGGGCAGGGCCTCTGGGAAACGCTCCGGCCCCGTATCCACCCATGTGATCGCGAAATCCGGCAGGGGGGCGAGCGTGTGTACCAGGGCCCGGCCCACATGTCCGGCCCCGTAGATCCAGAGCGGCCGTGTGGCGCGCGCCATCGGCTCCAGCACCCAGCCTGCGCGCAGGGTCAGCGACGCGGCATGCCCCTCGCCCCGGGCAGTGCGCAGCGCCTGGCGGACGCTGAGCGGCATCTCCGCCGGGCCACCGGGGGCGGGGCGGGCGAAGATCGCGCCCTCCATATGATCCAGCCGGGCCGCATCGAAGCGCTCGGTCAGCAGGGTCACCGCCCCGCCGCAGCATTGGCCCAGCCCCGGGCCGAGCGGCGCGTGGTCCAGCCGGTCGGTGCCGTCGCGCAGCACTATCCGGGCGCGGGCCGCGGCCTCGAATTCGAGCGCGCCGCCACCGATGGTGCCGGATTGCCCGTCCTCCCAGACCAGCATCGCCGCCCCCACCTCGCGCGGCACCGAACCCTTGATGCCTGCGACCACCACCCGGGCGACCGCGCCATGGGCGGCCACCGCGGCGCGCAGGGCGTCCGCGTCCAAGCTCATGCCCGCACCCGCTCGATCGCCCAGAGCAACCGCTCCGGCGTGGCGGGCGCGTCGAGTGCCGGATAGACCGTCCCGTCGCCGCAGGCCGCCACCGCGTCCGACAGAGCCATGAGCGCCGAGATGCCCAGCATCAGGGGCGGCTCCCCCACGGCCTTGGAGCGGTACACGGTCTCTTCGCGGTTCTCGCCCTCCCATAGTGACACGTTGAATACCGGCGGCGTGTCCCCGGTCGCGGGGATCTTGTAGGTGGCGGGCGCATGGGTGCGCAGCCGGCCCCGATCGTCCCAGACCAGTTCCTCCGTGGTCAGCCAGCCCGCGCCCTGCACATAGCCGCCCTCGATCTGCCCGATATCGAGCGCGGGGTTCAGGGAGGCGCCGCAATCATGCAGGATATCGGTGCGCAGGATGCGGTTCTCGCCGGTCAGCGTATCCACCACCACCTCGGTCACTGCCGCGCCATAGGCGAAGTAGAAAAACGGCCGCCCGGTGCCCTTGATCCGGTCCCAGACGATCTTGGGCGTCTTGTAGAACCCCGTGGCCGACAGGCTGATCCGGGCCATGTAGGCTTTCTGCACCGCCTCGGCGAAGCCATAGGTCGCGCCGCCCACATGGACGAGACCATCCGCGAAGCGCACCGTGGCCGGATCGGCCTGATGCTCCTCGGCGAGGAAGGCCGCGATCCGGTCGCGGATCGTGTCGCAGGCCGCCTGCACCGCCATGCCGTTCAGGTCCGAGCCCGACGAGGCCGCCGTGGCGGAGGTGTTGGGCACCTTGCCCGTATCCGTGGCGGTGATCTTCACCGCGCCGACATCGACCCCGAACCGGGCCGCGGCCACCTGTGCGACCTTCTGGAACAGGCCCTGCCCCATCTCGGTGCCGCCGTGGTTCATGTGGATCGAGCCATCGGTATACACATGCACCAGGGCCCCCGCCTGGTTGAGATGGGTCAGCGTGAAAGAGATACCGAACTTCACCGGCGTCAGCGCGATCCCGCGCTTGAGGATCGGGCTTTCGGAATTCCACGCCCGGATCTCGGCCCGGCGCACCCCGTAATCCGCGGTCTCGGCCAGCCGATCCGTCAACCCGTGCAGGATGAAATCCTCCACCTCCATGTGATAGGGCGTGGTCTGAACCGGCGGAGCCTCTGCTTTCTCAGGTCCGGAAATATCCTCGGGGGGTGTGGGGGGCAGACAGCCCCCCGCTTCGGCATAGTAATTCAGGCGCCGCACTTCGAGCGGATCGCGCCCGACCGCGAAGGCCACGTGATCGAGCACCCGCTCGATCCCGACCATGCCCTGCGGACCGCCGAAGCCGCGAAAGGCGGTGTTGGACTGGGTGTTTGTGCGCAGCCGGTGGGACCGGATCGAGACATGCTCCAGATGATAGGCATTATCCGCATGCAGCATCGCCCGGTCCGCCACGGGCAGGCTGAGGTCGAGCGACCAGCCGCAGCGGCAGTATTGCTCGAAGGCGAGCCCGAGGATGCGCCCCTCTTCGTCGATGCCGACCTTGTAGTCGATGCGGAAATCGTGGCGCTTGCCGGTGATGACCATGTCGTCATCGCGGTCATAGCGCATCTTGGCGGGCCGTCCGGTCAGGGCCGCAACCACCGCGCTGGCGCAGGCCAGCGCATTGCCCTGGCTTTCCTTGCCGCCGAACCCGCCGCCCATGCGGCGCACCTCCACCCGGACGGCGTTCATAGGCACGCCCAGGGCCTCGGCCACCTTGTGCTGGATCTCGGTCGGGTGCTGGGACGAGGAATGCACGACCATGTCGCCGCCTTCCTGCGGCAGGGCGAGTGCGGCCTGCCCTTCGAGGTAGAAATGCTCCTGCCCGCCGATCTCGATCCGCCCTTCGATCACCTTCGGGGCCGCGGCGAGCGCGGCGTCCGCATCGCCCTTGGTGTAATGGCGCGGGGCGTCCTCGAAGATCGCCCCGGCCGCAAGCGCGTCGTCGATGCTCAGAAGCGCCGGTTTTTCCGCATAGACGATCTTCGCCCGGCGCACCGCCTTGCGCGCGGCAAGATGGCTCTCGGCGGCCACCAGGAAAATGGGCTGGCCAACGTAATGCACCTGGCCCGTGGCCAGCATCGGCTCCGGCAGGGGCGAGGGGGAGACGTCGTTGTGATGCGGCAGGTCATCGGCGGTCAGAACCGCGACCACGCCCGGGGCGGCGCGCACCTCCGAGAGATCGATCGCGGTGATCTCCCCATGGGCAATCTCGCTCAGCCCGAAGGCCAGGTGCAGCGCATTGGCGGGGGTGGGAATGTCGTCGACATAGCGCGCCGCCCCGGTGACATGGAGCGCGGCGGCATCATGGGGCAGGGGTTTGGCGACGCTCATGACGCCACCTCCCGCAGGTCGGTTCGGGTGCCTTCGGTCTCGTGGAAATAGCGGACCAGCATGTTCTGCGCTGTCCGGAGCCGATAGGCCGCCGAGGCACGCATATCCGACATCGGCGCGTAGTCGTCGCCCATCCGCTCGGCGGCGGCGGTGACGGTCTCCAGCGACCAGGGGGCGGAGATCAAGGCTGTTTCAACAGCCTTGGCCCGGTGGGGCGTGCCCGCCATGCCGCCGAACGCGATGCGCGCCCCGGTCACCCGGCCTTCGGCCAGGGTGATGTTGAACGCGCCGCAGACGGCGGAGATATCCTGGTCCATTCGTTTCGACAGCTTGTAGACCCGCAAGCCGTCGTGGCCGCGCGGGATTGTGATCGCCTCGACGAATTCGCCCGGGGCGCGGTCCTGCTTGCCATAGGCGAGGAAGAAGTCTTCAAGCGGCATCTCGCGGCGGCCGTCGCCCTTGCGCAGGTGCAGGATGGCGCCGAGCGCGATGAGCGGCGGCGGGCTGTCCCCGATGGGCGAGCCGTTGGCGATATTGCCGCCCAGGGTCGCGGCGTTGCGCACCTGCACCGAGCCGTAGCGGCGCAGCATCTCGGCAAAGCTCGGGTGCTCCGCGCGGACGGTTTCCAGCAGCGCGGAAATCGTGACCATGGCCCCGAGCCGCCAGTGGGTGTCCGTGGTCTCGATCGTCTTGAGGTCGTCGCAGCGGTTCAGGAAGGCAATCGGGGCGAGCTCGCGCAGCTGTTTCGTGACCCACAGCCCCACATCCGTCGCCCCGGCCACGAGGGTGGCGTCGGGATGTTCGGCATACCATGCGGCGAGCGCGTCGGAGGAGCGCGGCTGCGCCCAGAGCGCATCCACGCCCGCCTCCGCGCCCGCTGTCGTGTCCTCCCGGACCGCGTTAAAGCTTGTGTCCTCCCGGACCGCCTTAAAGTTCTTGTCCTCCCGGACATGCGGCAGGGCGGGCTCGGCCATCCAGTCCGGCACCGGGGCTTCGGCGGCGGCTTCGGCGGCGCGCAGGATCGGGGCGTATCCGGTGCAGCGGCAAAGGTTGCCCGCCAGCTGGTCGGCGTGATCCGTTTCCCCCCTCGTGTGGGCGCAGGCCATGGCCGCGATGAAGCCGGGGGTGCAGAACCCGCATTGGGAGCCGTGATGGGCCACCATCGCCGCCTGCACCGGGTGCAGGCTGCCATCCGGGCCGCTGATCCCTTCGACCGTGTGCACCGCCTTGCCCTGCAGCTGCGGCAGGAACAGGATGCAGGCATTCAGGGTCCGCGGGCCGTCCGCATCGCTCACGATCACCGTGCAGGCCCCGCAATCGCCCTCGTTGCAGCCTTCCTTGGTGCCGGTCAGCCCGCGCCGTTCGCGCAGCCAGTCCAGCAAGGTGCGCGTGGGCGCCTCGTCTGCCACGCGCACGGTCTCTCCGTTCAGAAGAAACGTGGTCTCCATGAATATATTGCCCGCCGCGTTACCAGGTTGGGTCTCTGTCGTGCCCGGTCGATGCGGCGTAGACCGGGCCGTGAATGCACCCGAGGAAAGCGGGAAAAACCCAGTTTGGCAAGTGGGTTTGCAGGCGGAAGGCCCGCCCAGACCTCCGGCAGCCCTCTGGGCGCAGGTTGGAATGACCCCTGCCGACGCGCATATCTCGCGGCAGGCTCTTGGCGGGCCACCAGATGTCGCGCTAGGGTCGCGGCATGACCCAGCCCCCCCGATTCATCCATCTCCGCCTGCACACCGAATACTCCCTGCTCGAAGGGGCCATGCGGCTGAAAAAGCTGCCCGATCTCGTCGCCGCGGCCGAGATGCCCGCGATTGCGATCACCGACACCAACAACATGTTCGCCGCCCTGGAGGCGTCGGAGGCTCTGTCCAAGGCCGGCATCCAGCCGATCATCGGCTGCCAGGTGGATGTCGCGTTCGACCCGGCCGCCCCGGGCGAGCGTCCGCGCGCGCCTGCGCCCGTTGTCCTGCTGGCCCAGACCGAGGCGGGCTACGAGAACCTCATGGCGCTCAACACCTGTCTTTATGTGGACAAGGGCGGCCAGCTGCCCCAAGTCACGGTGGAGGAACTCGCCGCCAATGGCAGCGACCTGATCTGCCTGACGGGCGGGCCGCGCGGCCCGGTGGGGCGGTTCCTGTCGGCAGGCCAAAGGCCCAAGGCACAGGCCCTGATGGCGCGCCTGGCCGAGATCTTCGGCGACCGGCTCTATGTGGAGTTGCACCGCCACCCGGGCGATCCGCTCTGCGCCGAGACCGAGCCGGGGTTCCTCGATCTGGCCTACGATATGAACCTGCCGCTGGTGGCGACCAATGACGTCTATTTCCCCGATCCGGGGATGTACGAGGCCCATGATGCCCTGATCTGCATCGCCGAGGGCGCTTATGTCGACCAGCAGGCCCCGCGCCGCCGCCTGACCGATCAGCATTACTTCAAGTCCCAGACCGAGATGGCGACGCTGTTCGCGGACCTGCCCGAGGCGTTGGAGAATACCATCGAGATCGCGCGCCGTTGCGCCTTCAAGGCCTACAAGCGCGACCCGATCCTGCCACGCTTCGCCGAGGACGAGGTCGAGGAACTGCGCCGCCAGTCCCGCGAAGGGCTCAAGGCGCGGCTCGCGGTGATCCCCCACGCGGCCCCGGTGGAAGAGTATGAAAAGCGGCTGGAATTCGAGCTCGATATCATCGAGGGGATGGGGTTTCCCGGCTATTTCCTCATCGTGGCCGACTTCATCAAATGGGCCAAGGATCGCGGCATTCCCGTGGGGCCCGGGCGCGGCTCCGGCGCGGGCAGCCTTGTGGCCTATGCGCTGACGATCACCGATCTCGACCCGCTGCGCTACTCGCTGCTGTTCGAGCGGTTCCTGAACCCGGAGCGGATCTCGATGCCCGATTTCGACATCGACTTCTGCATGGATCGCCGCGAAGAGGTGATCCACTACGTCCAGGAGAAATACGGCCGCGACAAGGTGGGCCAGATCATCACCTTCGGCGCGCTTCTGTCCAAGGCCGCCGTGCGCGACGTCGGCCGGGTTCTGCAGATGCCCTACGGGCAGGTGGACCGGCTGTCGAAGATGATCCCGGTCGAGGGCGTCAAGCCCGTCTCGATCGAGAAGGCGCTGAAGGACGAGCCGCGCCTGGCCGAGGAGGCGAAAGCCGAGGAGGTCGTCGATCGGCTGCTGAAATACGGCATGCAGGTCGAGGGGCTCTTGCGCAACGCCTCCACCCACGCCGCCGGGGTGGTGATCGGCGACCGGCCGCTCGACAAGCTCGTGCCGCTCTACCAGGATCCGCGCTCGGACATGCCCGCCACCCAGTTCAACATGAAATGGGTGGAACAGGCGGGGCTGGTGAAGTTCGACTTCCTCGGGCTGAAAACCCTGACCGTG
Organism: Dinoroseobacter sp. PD6; assembly: GCF_028807315.1. NCBI lineage: Bacteria > Pseudomonadati > Pseudomonadota > Alphaproteobacteria > Rhodobacterales > Roseobacteraceae > Dinoroseobacter > Dinoroseobacter sp. PD6. The sequence goes on from NZ_JARAMN010000004.1 coordinate 181,162, forward strand.
ATCGAGAACGCGGTGAAGCTGATCCGCGCCACCGGGCGCGACCTGCATGTGGCCGCCGACGGCACTGAATTGTATTCTCCCGCGCCGGGCACCGAGAACGACATCAACGCGATCCCGCTGGATGACGAGGCGTCCTACAAACTTTATGCCTCGGCCAAGACCGTCGCCGTGTTCCAGGTGGAAAGCACGGGCATGATGGACGCCCTGCGCCGGATGAAACCCACCTGCATCGAGGACATCATCGCGCTCGTGGCGCTCTATCGACCCGGCCCGATGGAGAACATCCCCAAGTATTGCGAGGTCAAGAACGGCCTGTCGGAGCGCGACCTGCTCCATCCGACCGTGGATCACATCCTCGACGAGACCCAGGGCATCATCGTCTACCAGGAACAGGTGATGCAGATCGCTCAGGAGATGGCGGGCTATTCCCTGGGCGGCGCGGACATGCTGCGCCGGGCCATGGGCAAGAAGATCCAGGAGGCGATGGATGCCGAGCGGCCCAAGTTCCTCGCCGGGGCGGCCGAGAACGGCGTCGACAAGGACAAGGCGCTGGAGGTCTGGCACCTTCTGGACAAGTTCGCCAATTACGGCTTCAACAAGTCCCACGCGGCAGCCTATGCGGTGGTCAGCTACCAGACCGCCTGGCTGAAGGCGAACCACCCGGTGGAGTTCATGGCCGGGGTGATGAACTGCGATATCCACCTGACCGACAAGCTGGCCGTCTATGCCGAAGAGGTCCGGCGCGGCCTGGGGCTTGAGATCATCCCGCCCTGCGTCAACCGCTCGCGCGCGAGCTTCTCCGTGGCCGAGGGCAAGCTGGTCTACGGGCTCGGCGCGCTTAAGAACGTCGGAGCCGACGCGATGGAACTGGTGGTGACCGGGCGCGGCGACAAACCCTTCGCGACGCTTTTTGACCTGGCGCGGCGGGTTGACCTGAAACGGGTCGGCAAGCGCCCGCTGGAAATGCTGGCGCGTGCCGGGGCCTTCGACCAGCTCGACCCGAACCGCCGCCGCGTGTTCCAGAGCCTCGACGGCCTCGTGGCCTACTCGGCCGCGATCCACGAACAACGCGCCTCGGCCCAGGTCTCGCTCTTCGGGGAGGCGGGAGAGGATCTGCCCGAACCGCGCATCCTGCCCTGCGACGACTGGCTGCCCGCCGAACGGCTGGCCGAAGAACACAAGGCGATCGGCTTCTATCTCTCGGGGCACCCGCTGGACGACTACATGGGCGCGCTGAAACGCAAGGGCGTCGTCACGCTCGAAGCCCTCGCGCGCAAGGTGGAAACCGGCGCCGCCGTGGCCAAGATCGCGGGCACCATCGCAGGCCGGCAGGAGCGGAAATCGGCCCGCGGCAACCGGTTCGCCTTCGTGCAGGCCTCGGATCCCACGGGGCTCTACGAGGTGACGGTGTTCTCCGATACGCTGGAGAAGGTCCGCGATCACCTGGAGACCGGCAAGAACGTGGTGATGCAGGTCGAAGCGACCCTGGAGGCGGATCAGCTGAAGCTGCTCTGCCGGTCCGCCGCCCCCATCGACGACGCGGTGGCCGATGCGCGCGGCGCGATGATGGGCCTGCGCGTCTTCGTGGAGGCCGAGGCCGCCCTGCCCAATATCGCGGGGCTTTTGGGCCGGATGGCCGAAGACCCGAGCGTCCGTACCCGCGGCCCGGTCACCCTGGCCCTGATCGATCCCGACCTGCCGGGCGAGGTCGACGTCCTGCTCGGCGAGGCCCTGCCCGTGAACCCGCAGATCAAGGGCGCGCTCAAGAGCCTCGCCGGTGTCGCGCTGGTCGAGGAGATGTGAGGGCGTGCCGCGCCCAGCCGGGGCAAAGCGGTTTGGAAACCGCTTCTTCGGCCCAGCTGCGCTAGGCCGATCCGTCCTGCGGCCGGAGCCTCCGGCGGGGATATTTTAAGACTTGAGCAACCGGAATCGTTCCACACTCAGGTCACGGTACAGGCGGGGACGCCGATGGCCGTGACTTGAGGGATGCCTCGTCCAACAGGGCGGGGCATTCTTGTTTTCGGTGGGTTCAGTAATGCGGTGGGCGTTCGTCGGCGAGGATCACGCCGCCGGTGCCCTCGGCCTCCCGCGCGGCACTCTGGTCGCGCAACCGGCGCAGTTGCAGCTCCATCCGATCGATCTGCCTGGCCTGGCCCGCCACCACCTCGGACAACTCGTCCACGGTCTTTTCCAGATGGGCCAGCTTCTCTTCCAGCCTGGCGGTATCGTGCTGTGTCATGGCGTCCTCCTCTGCGGGTCCGTGCCCGCCTTGCTCCCTCGGCCCGCCTCCGCTAAACGCAGCCCCACCAGATCCGAGGGACCCGAGAATGGCCAAGCCCAAGAAGACCCCGCGCCCCAAGGCCCAGACGCCCAAGGGCTTTCGCGACTATTTCGGCGCTGAGGTGACCGAACGCAAGGCCATGCTCGACAAGATCGCTGAGGTGTATCACCTGTACGGGTTCGATCCGCTGGAAACCTCCGCCGTCGAGACGGTCGAGGCGCTGGGCAAGTTCCTGCCGGACGTGGACCGGCCCAACGAAGGCGTCTTTGCCTGGCAGGAAGACGACGCCGATTGGCTGGCGCTGCGCTACGACCTGACCGCGCCGCTCGCCCGGGTCGCCGCCCAGTACCGCAACGACCTGCCCAGCCCCTATCGGCGCTACGCCATGGGTCCTGTCTGGCGCAACGAGAAACCCGGCCCGGGCCGGTTCCGGCAGTTCTATCAATGCGATGCGGACACCGTGGGCGCGCCCAGCGTGGCCGCCGATGCCGAGGTCTGCGCGATGCTCGCCACCGCGCTAGAGGCCGTGGGGATCCCCCGCGGCGATTACATCGTGCGGATCAACAACCGCAAGGTGCTCAATGGCGTGATGGAGGCCGCGGGCCTTGCCGGTGACGAGAACGCGACCGCGCGTGGCATCGTGCTGCGCGCCATCGACAAGCTCGACCGGCTCGGGCCGGAGGGCGTGCGTGCTCTGCTCGGGACGGGCCGCAAGGACGAGAGCGGCGATTTCACCGACGGCGCGGGTCTGAGCGACGCGCAGGCCGAGCGCATCATGGCCTTCATGGCCGCCAAGGGCGAGAGCGGGGCCGAGACCTGCGCCGCGCTGGCCGATCTGGTCGTGGGATCGCAGGCGGGCACTGACGGGGTCGCCGAGTTGCAGACAATGGCCAAACTGCTGGAGGCCCAGGGCTTCGGCCCCGATCGCATCGTCATCGACCCCTCCGTCGTGCGCGGGCTGGGCTACTACACCGGTCCGGTCTTCGAGGCGGAACTGACCTTCGAGGTCCAGAACGACAAGGGCCAGACCGTGCAATTCGGCTCCGTCGCGGGTGGCGGGCGCTATGACGACCTGGTCAAGCGCTTCACCGGGCAGGCGGTGCCGGCGACGGGGGTCTCCATCGGCGTCGACCGGCTGCTCGCGGCCCTGCGCGCCAAGGGACAGGCCCAGGCGGCGGCCCCCGGGCCCGTGATCGTCACCGTCATGGACCGCGAACGGATCGCCGACTACCAGGCCATGGTCGGCACCCTGCGCGGCGCGGGCATCCGGGCCGAGCTCTACCTCGGGAACCCCAAGAATTTCGGCAACCAGCTCAAATACGCGGACAAGCGCGCCGCCCCCGTGGCCGTCATCCAGGGCAGTGACGAGGCCGCCCGCGGCGTGGTCCAGATCAAGGACCTCGTGCTCGGTGCGCAGATCGCAGAAAGCGCCAGCCTCGATGAATGGAAATCGCAACCGGCCCAACGGGAGGTTCCCGTGGCCGACCTTGTGGCCGAGGTGCAGGCCATTCTCGCGCGCGGGGCCTGAGCCGTGACCATTTCCCAACGGGATCGCGCCGTGGCCGCGCGCCTCTTCGCGGCCTTCCAGGACGCGGGGGCAGTGCCCGTGGAGACCGACATCCTCCAGCCGGCCGAAACCCTGCTCGACCTCTACGGCGAGACCATCCGCCACCGCGCCTATGTCACCGCCGACCCGGTGCGCGGCGAACAGATGCTGCGCCCGGATTTCACCGTCCCCGTGGTGCAGATGCACATGGCGGGCGGGGCGGAGCCTGCGCGCTACGCCTATGCCGGGGAGGTCTTCCGCAAGCAGGAGGCCGGGGTCGAGCGCCCGCGCGAGTTCCTGCAAGTGGGCTACGAGGTTTTCGACGGCGCTGACCCCGCGGCCGCCGATGCGGAGGTCTTCGCCCTGCTGCGCGCCCAGTTCGGCGCGATCCCGACCCGGCCGGTGATCGGTGACATCGCGATCCTGCGCGCGGCGATCTCGGGGCTGTCCACCACCGACGAACGCAAGGCCGCCCTGCGCCGCCACATCTGGCGTCCCCGACGGTTCCGGGCGCTGCTCGACCGGTTCGGCGGGCGACTGCCCGTGCCCGAAGGGCGACGCGCGCTGGCCAGGGCCGTGGCCGACCGGGGCGTGGCTGAGGTACTGGCCGCGCATGGGCCAGACATGGGCCTGCGCAGCCCGGCGGAGGTGCTGGCCCGGGTCGAAACCCTGCAGGCCGACCTGGCCGCCCCGCCGATCCCGGCGGCGGAGGTCGCGGTGCTGGAGGATATCTCCCGCCTGCGCGAATCCGCGCCCATGGCGCTGGAGCGGCTGCGCGATCTCGCGGTGGACATCCCCGAGCTGACCCCCGCGCTCGACGGGCTGGAGGCGCGGCTGGACGCGCTGGCGGCCCTCGGACAGACGCCCGAAACCCTGGAATTCGACGGCACCTACGGGCGCGCGTCGCTGGAATACTACGACGGCTTCGTCTTCGGCATCTTCGCCCGCGCGCGCCCCCACATGGCCCCCGTCGCTTCGGGCGGGCGCTACGACGCGCTGACGGCGGTGCTGGGCCAGGGCCGTGCGATCCCGGCGGTGGGCGGCGTGATCCGCCCGGGCCTGCTGGCGCAGCTGGAGGAGGCCCGGACATGACCCTCAAGCTCGGCGTGCCGTCCAAGGGGCGGCTGATGGACAAGACGTTCGACTGGTTCGGCAGGCACGGCATCACCCTGCAGCGCACGGGCTCGGAGCGGGAATATGCCGGCTCGGTCGACGGGGTCGACGGCGTGGCGCTGGTGCTCCTGTCGGCGGGCGAGATCCCGCGCGAGCTCGCCGCCGGACGCATCCATCTCGGCGTGACCGGCACCGATCTGGTGCAGGAAAAGCTGCCCGACTGGATGCGCCAGGTCCGCAGCATCGCGCCCCTGGGATTCGGTCATGCGGACCTGATCCTCGCGGTGCCGAAATGCTGGATCGACGTGGAAACGCTGGACGATCTCGACGCCGTCGCGGCCCAGTTCCGCGCCAATCACGGCTTTCGTTTGCGCATCGCCACCAAGTACCACCGCCTGGTCCACAGCCACCTGAGCGCCCATGGCGTCGCCGATTACCAGCTGGTCGACAGCCAGGGCGCCACCGAGGGCACGGTCGCCAACCTGACCGCCGAGGCGATCGCCGACATCACTTCGACGGGGGAGACCTTGCGCGCCAATCACCTCAAGATATTGAAGGGGGAGCCTGTCCTGAAATCCCAGGCCACCCTGTTTGCCTCGCGCATGGCCGACTGGGACCCCACGGCGCGCGCCGCGATGCGGGCTCTGGGGGCGGCCATGGGGCGGGACGACGCGACGGACGGAGTGTTCCAATGACGGATGTGATGCGGGATGTGGCCTCCCTGCGGATGCTGCAGGGGATGTGGCGCCGCGCGGGCGAGACCGTGGGCCTGGTGCCGACCATGGGCGCGCTCCACGATGGGCACATGGCCCTGGCGCGCGCGGCGCGGGAGGAATGCGGCAAGGTGATCGCGACGATCTTCGTGAACCCGACGCAATTCGGGCCGACAGAGGATCTCGACGCCTATCCCGACACGTTCGACGCGGATCTGCAGATGCTGCGTGAGCTCGGGGTGGACGTGGTCTTCGCCCCCACCCGCGACGTGATGTATCCTGCAGGCTTCGGCACCACGGTGAAGGTCGCGGGCCTGACCGCGCCGCTCTGCGGTGCCGCGCGGCCCGGGCATTTCGACGGGGTGACGCAGGTGGTGGCGAAGCTGCTGAACCTGGGCCAGGCGGATCGCGCCTATTTCGGCCAGAAGGACTGGCAGCAACTCGCCGTGGTCCGGCAAATGGTGCGCGACCTGAACTTCCCGACCGAGATCGTCGGCATCCCCACGGTGCGGGCCGAGGACGGGCTCGCGCTCAGCTCGCGCAACGCCTATCTGACCGAGGCGGAGCGCGAGATCGCGCCGATCCTCTACCGCACCATCCGCGACGCGGCCGCACGGGTCGCGGCGGGTCACGGGGCGACCGGCGTGTGCGAGGCGGCGGCGCGCGGCCTGCTGGACAAGGGATTCACCCGGATCGACTACCTCGAATGCCGGGACGCCACGACGCTGACGCCGGCAGAAACCCCGGACCCCGGCACGGCGCGGATCTTCGTTGCCGCCCAACTCGGCGGGGCCCGCCTGATCGACAATGTCTCCGTTGGGTGAAGCGCCTTGCAAGGCGCTTGGCAAGGCCGTTGCAACGGCCTTGGTCGCCGCCGAGGGCGCGGATCACATCGCATGCAGCTGAGCGCCGCCGCCAGTACCCGCGACTGGGTCGCCGAGGCCGTCCGCAAGCTCGAAGCGGATGTCCAGCGCTCCGCCGACACCCACCTGTTCAAGCTCGAGCTGCCCGGGCTGCGCGGCGTGGACCTCTACCTCAAGGACGAGAGCACCCATCCCACCGGCAGCCTGAAACACCGGCTGGCGCGATCCCTGTTCCTCTATGCGCTCTGCAACGGCCAGCTGTGCGCAGGCCGCCCGGTGATCGAGGCCTCCTCCGGCAGCACCGCGGTGTCCGAGGCCTACTTCGCCCAGATGCTCGGCCTGCCCTTCATCGCGGTGATGCCGCGCAGGACCGCGCGCAGCAAGATCGCCGAGATCACGCGCTTCGGCGGCACCTGCCATTTCGTCGACAGCGCGCCCGAGATGCACGCCGCCGCCACCACACTCGCCGCAGAGACCGGCGGCTACTTCATGGACCAGTTCCTCTATGCCGAACGGGCGACGGACTGGCGCGGCAACAACAACATCGCCGAGAGCATCTTTCGCCAGATGGCGCGCGAACGCTTCCCCATCCCCGCCGCCCTGGTGATGAGCGCGGGCACCGGCGGGACCTCGGCCACCCTGGGGCGCTACATCCGCTACCGCGGCTTCGAGACGCAGTTGGTGGTGGTCGATCCCGAGAACTCGGTGTTCTACGACAGCTACATGAGCGGGGATGCCACGCTCAGCCGGGCCTGCTCCAGCCGGATCGAGGGGATCGGGCGACCCATCGTGGAGAAATCCTTTCAGCCCGACGTGATCGACACCATGCTGCAGGTGCCCGATACCGCCAGCGTCGCCACCGCCCTGTGGCTGTCGGACCGGATCGGGCGCAAGGTGGGCGGGTCCACGGGCACGAACCTCTGGGGCGCACTGCAGATTGCGGACCGGATGCAGGTGGCAGGCACCGAAGGCTCGATCGTCACGGTGATGTGCGACGCCGGGGAGCGGTATTTCGACACCTATCACGACGCGGACTGGGTGGCGCGGGAGATCGGCGATATTGGGCCTGCGCGCGCCGCGCTCGCCCGCTGGGACCGGCACGCGGGCTGAGCGCCCCGGACCGTCCCGCGGCGCAGCCGTCGGGCTGGGCCAAGGCAATTCGAATTGCCTTGCCAGCGGCACCGGCAGCGCAGGCCGAGCTACGCCGGGTCGGTCTTGAAATCGGGCCCGAGCCTGCCGGATGATCCTTGGGGTCTGTGCGCAACAGCTTCGGCCGCAGCGCCGGCTCCAAGGCAATTCGAATTGCCTTGCCAGTCGCCCGGTCAGCGCACGCCGATCTCAGCCAGCGCCAGTTTCAGTGTCGGGGGCAGGGTCTCTTCGCGGCGCTGCGCACTGGACAGGTCCGCCGGGGCATCCTCGGGCGGCAGGTAGCGCCAGCCCTGGAACGGGCGCTTGGGCGCGGCTTCGGTGCGGTGCACCTTCGGGTCCAGAACGATGCTGCAGCGGCGGATGCCGTCGCCGCCGGTGACCTCGTCCAGCCGCAGGATCCGCTGGCGCGCCAGAACGATGCCCTTGAACACCCAGTAGATCGAGCCGCCGTTGAGAACCTCCGCCTCGCGTTTGGGCCACATCCGGGTGACATGCCGGGGCAACCCGTCGGGGCCTTTGGCGCGGGGCGAGGCCTGCCAGTCGGTCAGATCCTCGACCTTCTCCGCCCCGACGCAGAGCTTGATCAGATGTACCGTCTTGTCCACAGGCTTGTCCCCGGTTGCCACGACACTTATCCCCAGAGTCGTCCACAGGGGGCGTCTCCGTCCACCCTGCATATCGTAGTTTGATCGGCGGCATCTGCAACCTGTTGTGTATTTTGTGGTCTCTGGGCTATTGTAAAAGGCCGTTCATCAGAAAGAATCGCTGCCATGACACGCTTTTCCGCGCCGATCTCGGAGACGATCTGGGACATGAAATACCGCTTCAAGGAGGCGGATGGGACGCCCATCGACGTGACGGTCGAGGACAGCTGGCGCCGGATCGCCCGGGCGCTCGCCGCGGTGGAGGCCGATCCGGACGCGTGGGAGCCGAAATTCTACGCCGCCCTGGAGGATTTCAAGTTCCTGCCCGCGGGCCGGATCACCGCCGGCGCGGGGACCGAGCGGTCGGTCACCCTGTTCAACTGTTTCGTCATGGGCACGGTGCCGGACGACATGGGCGGGATTTTCGAGGGGCTGAAAGAGGCCGCCCTGACCATGCAGCAGGGCGGCGGCATCGGCTATGACTTCTCGACCATCCGGCCCAAGGGCGCGGCGGTCAAGGGCGTGGCGGCGGATGCTTCGGGGCCGCTGTCCTTCATGGATGTCTGGGACGCCATGTGCCGGACGATCATGTCCGCGGGCTCGCGGCGCGGGGCGATGATGGCCACCATGCGCTGCGACCACCCGGATATCGAGGCGTTCATCGCCGCCAAGTCCGATCCGGCGCGGCTGCGGATGTTCAACGTCTCGGTGCTGGTCACGGATGCGTTCATGGAGGCGGTGAAGGCCGACGGCTCCTGGGACCTGGTGTTCGACGGCAAGGTCTATCACACGGTCGAGGCCCGCGACCTGTGGAACAAGATCATGAAGGCGACCTTCGAGTATGCCGAGCCCGGGGTGATCTTCATCGACCGGATCAATGCGGCCAACAACCTGAGCTATTGCGAGACCATCGCGGCGACGAACCCCTGCGGCGAGCAGCCGCTGCCGCCCTATGGCGCCTGCCTGCTGGGCTCGGTGAACCTCGCCCGGCTGATCGCGGACCCGTTCGGGGAGGGCGCCGCGTTGGACGAAGACGCGCTGGAGGAGCTGGTCGTCACCGCCGTGCGGATGATGGACAACGTGGTCGATGCCTCCCGCTTCCCGCTGGAGGCGCAGGCCGCCGAGGCCCGCGCCAAGCGCCGGATCGGGCTGGGGGTCACGGGGCTGGCCGATGCGCTGTTGATGGTGGGGCTGCGCTATGGATCGGCGGAGGCGGCGCGTCAGACCGAGCGCTGGTTGCACCGGATCGCCTGCGCCGCATACCTGGCGTCGGTGCAACTGGCGACCGAAAAGGGTGCCTTTCCGCTCTTCGACGCCGACGCCTATCTGCAGTCAGGCACGATGCAGGCGATGGACGCGGACGTGCGCGCTGCGATTGCCGAGCACGGGATCCGCAACGCCCTGCTGACCTCGATCGCGCCCACCGGCACGATCAGCCTCTATGCCGGCAACGTGTCCTCGGGGATCGAGCCGGTCTTTGCCTACAGCTACACCCGCAAAGTGCTGCAAAAGGACGGCTCGCGTACCGAGGAAGAGGTGGTGGATTATGCCGTCCAGCTCTGGCGCGAGAAGTTCGGCGATGCGGACCTGCCAGACCACTTCGTCAACGCCCAGACCCTGGCCCCGCAGGACCATGTCCGGATGCAGGCGGCGGCGCAGAAATGGGTGGATTCGTCGATCTCCAAGACGATCAACTGCCCCGAGGATATCAGCTTCGACGACTTCAAGGACGTCTACATGGCCGCCTGGGACCAGGGCTGCAAGGGCTGCACGACCTACCGCCCGAATGCCGTGACGGGCTCGGTGCTGAGCGTGTCGGACAGCGCCACCAAGGACAGCGAGGCGGAAAAGGGCGAGGTCAAGCCGGTCTCCGAGGCGCGCCTCGACGGCGACGTGGTCTATATCTCCGAGCCGCTCGACCGGCCCAAGGCACTGGAGGGGCAGACCTACAAGCTCAAATGGCCGCTGACGGACCACGCGATCTACATCACCATCAACGACGTGATCATCAACGGCCACCGCCGCCCCTTCGAGGTGTTCATCAACTCCAAGAACATGGAGCATTTCGCCTGGACCGTGGCCCTGACACGGATGATCTCGGCGGTGTTCCGGCGCGGGGGCGACGTGTCCTTCGTGGTCGAAGAGCTCAAGGCCGTGTTCGACCCGCGCGGCGGCGCCTGGATGGAAGGCAAGTATGTCCCCTCCATCCTCGCGGCCATCGGCGGGGTGATCGAGCGGCACATGATCGCCACGGGGTTTCTCGAAGGCGAGGGGATGGGCCTGAAGACCGACCCCCAGGCCGAGGTGATGGCCGTGGGCGAGGCGCCGCGCGGCCCGGCCTGCGCGAACTGCGGCAGCCATGCCCTGCGCATGATCGAGGGCTGCAACACCTGCACCGATTGCGGCTTCTCCAAGTGCGGCTGACCGATCCGCGGCGACCAAGCGCCTTGCAAGGCGCTTGACAAGGCGATTGCAATCGCCTTGCGCCCTGCCCGCCCCGGGGACGACATTTTTCGCCGCAGCCCCCGGTTGCCGTTGACTCCCCCACGGCCCTGCGTATAAGCGCGCACTCATTGGTGTTGGTGGCCCCCGCGAGGGGATGCCTGTCGGGACCCGGGCAACCGGATCATTCCAGAGGACAACGCCCTTCACATTGCCGCTCCAGTTTGGCCGCGGTTCGCATTCAACGGTTGGTCGGCATCCGCGCCCTTCAACCCGAAAAGTGGGAACCGGTTTTCGGTCAAGTTGAAGGGGCAAAACATAAACTGAAGGAGACCAGCCGTGACAAAACGCACGTCTGCCAAGTACAAGATCGACCGCCGCATGGGCGAAAACATCTGGGGCCGTCCGAAATCCCCGGTGAACCGCCGCGAATACGGCCCCGGCCAGCACGGCCAGCGCCGCAAGCAGAAGATGTCCGACTTCGGCCTCCAGCTGCGCGCCAAGCAGAAGCTCAAGGGGTATTACGGCGACTTGACCGAAAAGCAGTTCCGCCGCATCTATGCCGAGGCCGAGCGGGTCAAGGGCGACACCGGTGAGAACCTGATCGGCCTGCTGGAGCGTCGCCTCGACGCGGTGGTCTATCGCGCCAAGTTCGTCGCCACGATCTTCGCCGCACGCCAGTTCGTGAACCACGGCCATGTCCTCGTGAACGGCGAGCGGGTGAACATCCCCTCCTACCGGGTCAAGGAAGGCGACGTCGTCGAGGTGCGCGAGAAGTCCCGCCAAATGGCCGCCCTGCTCGAGGCGACGCAGCTGCCCGAGCGCGATGTGCCCGACTATGTCGACGCCGACCACAACAAGATGAAAGCGACCTTCGTCCGCACACCGGGCCTTGCAGATGTGCCCTATCCGGTGATGATGGAACCGAACCTCGTGATCGAATACTACGCACAGAACTAAACCGTTCGCGCATAATTGCCTCAAGGGCCGCGCGACCCCCGCGCGGCCCTTTTTGCGTCCGCCAACAGACCGAAGCAGGAGAGCCCCCATGACCGATTATCCGATTTACGGCCGCATCGACGGCCCGCTGGTGATGATCGGCTACGGCTCCATCGGGCGGGGGACGCTGCCGCTGATCGAGCGGCATTTCGACTTCGACCGGGACCAGCTCCTGGTGGTGGAGCCCAAGCCGGAGCGGGTGGAATTGCTCAGGTCCCGGGGCATTCCCTGCAAGCAGCTGGCCCTGACGCCCGAGAATTACCGCGACGAGCTGAGCGCGCTCTTTCCCGACGGCAAGGGGTTCTGCGTGAACCTGTCGGTGGATACCTCCTCGCTCGACCTGATGAAGCACTGTCGCGAGATCGGGGTACTTTACATCGACACCGTGGTCGAACCCTGGGCCGGCTGGTATTTCGAGACCGCCGACAACTCCGCGCGCACCAACTACGCCCTGCGCCAGGCGGTGCGGGACGAGAAGGCCGCGAACCCCGGCGGGACCACCGCCGTGTCCTGCTGCGGAGCCAACCCGGGCATGGTGTCCTGGTTCGTCAAGGCCGGGCTGATGAAGCTGGCCGAGGATCTGGGCCACGGGACCCAGGCCCCGAGCACCCGCGAGGGCTGGGCCGCACTGATGCGCGATCTGGGCGTCAAGGGCGTCCATATCGCCGAGCGCGACACGCAGGTTCGCGCCGAGCCCAAGCCGCACATGGTCTTCGTGAACACCTGGTCGGTCGAGGGGTTCATCGCCGAAGGCTACCAGCCGTCGGAAATGGGTTGGGGCACGTTCGAGCCCTGGATGCCCGAGAACGCCCATCGCCACGAGACCGGCTGCAAGGCGGCGATCTGGCTCGAACAGCCCGGCGCCGACACCCGGGTGCGCAGCTGGTGCCCGACGCGCGGGCCGCAATTCGGCTTTCTCGTGACCCATAACGAGGCGATCTCGATTGCCGATTACTACACCGTGGGCGCGGGGGATCACCCCGAGTTCCGGCCGACCTGCCATTATGCCTACCATCCCTGCGACGACGCGGTGCTGTCGCTGCACGAGATGTTCGGCTCGGGCGAGATCCAGACAGAGCACCACATCATGGATGTGGACGAGATCACCGACGGGATCGACGAGTTGGGCGTGCTGCTCTACGGGCACGCGAAGAACGCGCTGTGGTATGGCTCGCGCCTGTCCAACGAGGAAACCAGGTCGCTCGCGCCGGACCAGAACGCTACCGGGCTGCAGGTGACTTCCGCCGTGCTCGCGGGCATGGTCTGGGCGCTGGAAAACCCGCGCGCGGGCATCGTCGAGACCGACGAGATGGACCATGCCCGCTGCCTGGAGGTGCAGTTGCCCTATCTCGGCCCGGTCGAGGGGCATTACACCGACTGGACGCCGCTCACCGACCGCGACAGCCCGTTTCCGGAGGACCTCGCGCTCGACGAGCCCTGGGCGCTGCAGAACACCCTGGCGCGGTAGGAGGGAGCGGATTGTCAGACAATTTGCCCGACACATGCCCGACACTTGTCCGACGCGAGGCCGACATGACCCAGATCACCCCCCAGCCCGGCATCATGGACATCGCGCTCTACGAGGGTGGGGCGTCGAAAGTGGACGGTCTCGACACCGTCATCAAGCTCAGCTCGAACGAGAATCCGCTGGGCCCCAGCCCCGCCGCGATCGCCGCCTACAAGGCGGCTGCGGGGGAGTTGCACCGCTATCCCTCCACCGATCACGCGGGCCTGCGCGGTGCAATCGCCGAGGTCTATGGCCTTGATCCCGAACGGATAATCTGCGGCGCCGGGTCGGACGAGATCATCGCGTTCCTGTGCCAGGCCTATGTCGGGCCGGGTGACGAGGTGATCCATACCGAACACGGCTTTGCCATGTACCGCATCAGCACCCTGGCCGCCGGCGGCACCCCCGTCGAAGTGCCGGAACGGGAGCGCGTGACGGATGTGGACGCGATCCTCGCCGGGGTGACCGACCGCACCCGGCTGGTGTTCATCGCCAACCCCAACAACCCCACCGGCACCATGATCGGTGGCAACGCCTTGGCCCGTCTCGCGGACGGGTTGCCGGAGGGGTGCTTGCTGGTTCTGGACGGGGCTTACGCGGAATATGTGCCGGATTACGACGCCGGAAAGGCGCTGGTCGAGAGCCGCGAGAACGTGGTGATGACCCGAACGTTTTCAAAGATTTACGGGCTGGGTGCCCTGCGCGTCGGCTGGGGCTACGGGCCGCGCCACGTCATTGATGTGCTCAACCGCGTGCGGGGGCCGTTCAACCTGTCGACAGGGGCGCTGGCGGCGGCGGAGGCGGCCGTGCGGGACCGCGCCTATACCGAGACCTGCCGCGCCGAGAACGCCAAATGGCGCGGCTGGCTGGCCAGCGAACTGGCCGCCCTCGGCATCCCCTCGGATACCTCCTCGGCCAATTTCGTGCTGGCCCGTTTCGCCAGCCCGGAGGAGGCAGGCGCCTGCGACGACTTTCTCAAGGCGCGCGGGATCATCGTCCGGCGCGTCTCGGGCTACAAGCTGCCCGCCGCCCTGCGCATGACCGTGGGCGACGCGGAAGGCTGCCGCGCGCTCGTGGACGCCGTCGCCGCCTTCAAGGCGCAGGCGGCATGAGCGCCGTGATCTACCCGAAGGTCGCCCTGATCGGCCTGGGCCTCATCGCGGGGTCCATGGCCCACGGCATGCGCCGGGCAGGCCTCGCCGAGACCATCACCGGCTATGCCCGCAGTGCGGAGACCCGGAAAATCGCCCGGGAAATCAACCTGGTGGACGAGGTCTGCGACAGCGCGCTGGAGGCCGCCCGCGACGCCGATCTCGTGGTGCTCTGCGTGCCCGTGGGCGTCATGGGCGCGGTCGCCGCCGAGATCGCGCCGGGGCTGAAACCGGGCGCGGTGGTCACCGATGTGGGCTCGGTCAAGGCCGCGGTGATCGAGGCGGTCGCCCCCCATATTCCCGAAGGCGTGCATTTCATCGCCGGGCATCCGGTTGCGGGGACCGAGCATTCCGGGCCCCGGTCGGGCTTTGCGGAGCTTTTCGACAACCGCTGGTGCCTCCTGGTGCCGGTCGAAGGGTCCGACCCCGCCGAGGTCGCGCGCCTCACCCGGTACTGGGAGGGGCTGGGCAGCAATGTGGACGTGATGGACGCCGAGCATCACGACCTGGTGCTCGCGGTCACCAGCCACGCGCCACATCTCATCGCCTATACGATGGTCGGTGTGGCCGACGACCTGCGTCGGGTGACCGACAGCGAGGTCATCAAGTATTCGGCGGCGGGGTTTCGGGACTTCACCCGGATCGCGGCCTCGGACCCGACCATGTGGCGCGACGTGTTCCTGAGCAACAAAGCCGCGACGCTGGAAATCCTCGGTCGGTTCACCGAGGAATTGTTCGCGCTGCAGCGCGCGATCCGCACCGAGGATGGCGACCACCTGCACGACTATTTCACCCGGACCCGCGCGATCCGGCGGGGCATCATCGACGCGGGCCAGGACACGGACGCGCCGGATTTCGGGCGCGCGGTGGCGTCGAAGGCCAAGGCGCGCGCCGAATGAGGGCGGCGCGGATCGGGATGCTGGGGGCGCTGGTGCTTGCGCTCGCCTCGCCCGCGGCCGCGCTCGACCGTTCGCCCCATCCAACGCCGCGGGCCGAAGCCCTGATCCTTGCCCAGGTGGGCGCGCGGCTTGCCCCCGCGCCCCGCGCGGCCCCCGAAACCGCCACCGAGCCTGCGCTGGGTCAGGCGGGGGGACTTCGTCTCTCTCCCCATCCCGCGCCGCGGGGGGCGTTCGTGCCGCGCCAGGTGTCGCGCGAAGTCACCCGTCCCCCGGGCGGGCCGTCGAAAATCGGTCGCATCTGCGGCAGCCGCAAGATCCTGGGACGCACGGCATCGTCGATCCCCGGCACATTGCCCGGATGCGGGGTGCGCAATCCGGTGCAGGTGGTCGAGGTGTCCGGCGTGCGCCTGTCCACGGCGGCGACCATGACCTGCGAGACCGCCGAGGCCCTGCGCAAATGGGTGGATACCGGCGTCAAGAAATCCGTGCGGCGCACCGGTGGCGGGGTCGCGGAACTGCGCGTCGCGGCCCATTACAGCTGCCGCACCCGCAACCATAAGCCCGGCGCGAAGATCTCGGAGCATGGCAAGGGCAAGGCGATCGACATCTCGGCGATCGTGCTGAAGGACGGGACCGTGGTGACCTTGCAGAAGGGGTGGAACGACCGCCGCTACGGCAAGATGTTGCGCCAGATGCACAAGCGCGCCTGCGGGCCCTTCGGCACCGTGCTCGGCCCCGAAAGCGACCGGTTCCACAGGGATCATTTCCATTTCGACGTGGCCCGCCACCGGGGCGGCCCCTACTGCCGCTAGCGCAGCCGGAAACGCGGCCCCTGGCCCAGGTTGAGAAAGCCCAACCGCATCTGGCCGTCGCGGAAGGTCAGCGGCACGTCGATCGAGGTCTCGGGCCCCGACAGGCCCGCCAGCGCCCGCAACCCGGTCTCCAGCAGGGGCAGGACCGCGGGCGGCACCAGCCCGGAGCGTTCGGCGAGACGCAGGATCTCTTCCCAGTTGGTGGCCTTGATCGTGATCTCCCCCGTGCCGCGGCCTTGCGCGTCGATGTCGAGCGCACCCGCCGCCCGCAGGCCCAGCGGCCCCCAGGCCGCGCGCGCCTCGTTGAGGGTGATGGCGGTGGGTTGCGGGCGGCGGTCTTCGAGCGCGCGCAGATCCCATTCCCGGTCGAAGCGGATCACCGCGTCGAGCCGCAAGGTCTCCAGCGCGGGGGGCAGCAGATCACCCGGATCGAGGCGCCGTTTGAGGGCCACGGGCGGGGCGAGGCTCAGCGCCTCGAGCCCGATGTCATAGGTCAGATCGGTGCCCTCGGTCTCGCGCATGGCCAGACGCAGGGTCTGCGCCCGCAGCCGGGCCTCCCCGGCGGTGAACTCCGGCGCGTCGGCCACGAAGACCGCGCTGCGCAGGGGCATGCCCGCCGCCGCCCCGAGATGCAGCGATCCGCGCATCTGAGTGCTGTCGAGCTGCGTGCGCCCGAACGGTGTCAGGATCTCCTGGGTGTTGGGAAAGACCGCGATCACCTTGTTCGGCTGATAGCTGAGCGCCAGAAGTTGGAAGAACGGCGCCTGCCACGCCAGCCCGGTCTCGGGGTCCGCGAAGGCCGGGTCGGTCAGTTCGGTGTCGAACCGGTTGGGAAAGCCGCGCACGGACAGGTCGGAATACTCCGCCTGCCAGCCCTCGGCGCGCCGGTCCTCGAACCAGGCGGTCAGGTTGCGTTCCAGCGCGGAGGCGCCCAGATACCAGTAGGCACACCAGGCCAGCGCCGCGGTCACGGTGATCCCAAGCAGCCATTTCATGCAGGTTTTCCCTTTCCTCGGCGCACGGGCTGATGTTTAACCGCGCGCGCAACGGAGGACCAGCGCATGAACACGCCCCTGTGGGTCTTCGGATACGGATCGCTGATCTGGAACCCGGAATTTCCCGTCGCCGAGCAGCAGATCGCCCGGCTGGACGGCTGGCACCGGTCGTTCTGCATGCGCTCTATCCACCACCGCGGGACCGAGACTGATCCGGGTCTGGTCCTCGCGCTGGACGCGGCGGGGCAGGGGCATTGCAACGGCGTCGCCTTCCGCGTGGCGCCGGGGGCCGAGGCGCAGACCATGGCGGATTTGCGAGAGCGGGAGCTGGTCTCGTCGGCCTATCTCGAGATCACAAGCGAGCTGACCCTCCATGACGGGCGCGCGGTGCGGGCGGTCACGTATGTGGTGGACCGCGATCACGTGCAGTATTGCGGCGACCTGGCCCTGGAGGAGCAGGCCCGCATCATCGCGCGCGCCGTGGGCGGGCGCGGGCCGAACACCGAATACCTGTGGAATACCGAGGCGCATCTGCGCGAGATCGGGCTGCATGACCCGGATCTCGCCTGGCTGGCGGAGCGTGTGCGGGAGTTGACCGACCCGGTCTGAGCCGCTTTTGGCGGTGCAGCAAACGCGCACTTTGCAACATCGCCCGCAGCCCCTATCGTGCAGCGCCATAAGGTGAAGAAGGCAGAGAGAATGGAAAATCCGGCAATGCGGGCCCGACCGTCCTTCAGTCGGCCCACACGGCAGCTTCTGCTGATGCTGCTCGTCCTGGTCCTGGTGGGGATCGGGGGGTGGGTGGCCTATCCGCGGGTCGCGCCGATCTTCCTTGCCAATCCCTATCTCAACGGGGTGATCGTTCTGGTCTTCGTGGTGGGGCTCATGTCCTGTCTGGCGCAGCTTTACCAGCTTTCGGCGGCGACGCGCTGGATCGAGGGGTTCGCCAACAACGTGCCGACGGCCACCCGGGACACCGCGCCGCGGCTGGTGGGGACGCTGGCGAACCTGCTGGGCGCGCGCAAGGCGCGGATGCAGCTCAGCGCGAACTCGTCGCGGTCCATCCTCGATTCCGTGGCAACCCGGATCGACGAGGCGCGCGACATCACGCGTTACATCGTCAACCTTCTGATCTTTCTGGGCCTTCTCGGCACGTTCTACGGGCTGGCCACCACGGTGCCCGCGGTGGTCGACACGATCCGCTCCCTCGATCCGTCCGAAGGCGAGGGCGGGGTGGCGGTGTTTTCCCGCCTGATGACCGGGCTGGAGGCGCAGCTGGGCGGGATGGGCACTGCGTTCGCCTCGTCGCTGCTGGGTCTTGCGGGCTCGCTGGTGGTGGGGCTTCTGGAGCTGTTCGTGGGCCACGGCCAGAACCGGTTCTACCGGGAGCTGGAGGAATGGCTGTCGACCATCACCAAGGTCGGGTTCGCGTCGTCGGAGGTCGAGGGCGGCGGGTTCGACATGGATATCGTGGCCCAGGTGCTCGATCACATGGTGGCGCAGATCGAGTCGCTGCAGGACCTGTTCGTGCAATCGGATGAACGGGCCACGCGGCTCGACCAGCGCCTCGTGGGGGTGGCGCAGTCGGTCACGGCGCTGACCTCGCAGCTGGGGCGCAACGACCAGACCACCGAGGCGCTGGAACGGGTGGCCGCGGGCCAGGAACGGATCGCCAACCTGCTGGAGCAGCAGATCACCGCGGGCGAGGGCGGCATCGACGCCGAAAGCCGGATGCGCCTGCGCAGCATCGATGTGCAGCTTCTGCGGATCTTCGAGGAGATGTCCGCCGGACGGCAGGAAACCGTGGCGGAATTGCGCGGCGATCTCGCCTCGCTGAACATGACGGTGAAACAGGCCGCGCGCGCGGGCGACCCGGCGGCCGTGGCGGCGGAGGCCCTGCGCACTGTCCTGCACGACGATTTCGACCCCCAGGATGCGTTCCAGCGGGCCCGCCGCCCGGGCGATCCCCCGGAAGAGCGCTGACCGATGGCGTTTGTGCGACGCTTCAACCAGCGCGCGACGGGCAATATCTGGCCCGGCTTCGTCGATGCGATGACGGCGCTGCTGCTGGTGCTGTTCTTCGTGCTGACGATCTTCATGGTGATGCAATCGGTGCTGAGCGAGCAGATCGAGGTCAAGGATGACGAGCTCGACAGCCTGAGCCTGCAACTGTCGGACCTCGCCGATGCGCTGGGGTTGGAGCGGGAGCGGACCGAGACCCTGACCGAGACCGTGGGCGCCTTGTCAGCCACGCTCGACGATGCCGAAGCCCAGGCCCGGGCGCGGGAAACGATGATCGCCACGCTCACCGCGCAGGTCGCCACCGCCGAGGCGGAGATCGCCGAGCGAGATGCGCGGATTTCGGGGTTCGAGGACCGGGTGGCGGCCCTGCTGGCGGACAATCGCAGTCTCGGCGCGCAACTGGCAGAGACCGGCGCGGATCGCGATGCGCTTTCGGCGGAACTGGCGCAGGTGGAGGCCGCGCGCGACGTGGCCCTGAGCGAAGCGGAGGCGCTGAACCTCGCGCTCGCGCGGCTGCGCACGGAAGTGGACGCGCAGGAGGAGGCCGCCCGCCTCGCGGCCGCCCGCTCCGACGCGCTGGAGGCGCTAGTGGCGGATCTGCGCAACGACGCGGCGGCGCAGGAGACCCGGCTGAGCACCCTGATGGCGCAGCTGGCGGCGGCTGAAGAAACCGACGCCAGCCTGCGCGCGGACCTCGCGGACCTGGAAGCGACCCTCGCGGACCGGGAGGCCGCCCTCGACCAGGCGGAGCTCGCCCGTCTCGAAGGCCTGGCCCGGCTCGAAGAGTTGCGCGCGCAGGTCGTGGACCAGGCAGCCGAGCTCGACGCGGTCGAGGCGGCGCGTCTCGAAGAACTGGCCGCGGCGGAGGCCCTGCGCGCCCGGCTGGCCGAAAGCGAAGGCGCGCTGTCGGAGGCCGAAGCGGCTCGCCTGGCGGAGGCGGCGGCGGCCGAGGCCCTGCGCGCGCGGCTGCAAGACGCGGATGCGGAGCTGACCGCCATGACACTGGCGCTGGAGGCGCGGCGGCAGGAGGCGGAGGATACGCTGACCAAGCTGGCCGCAGCGGAACTCGCACGCGAGGCGCTGTCGGGCGAGTTGGCGGAGGCGCGGGCACAGGCCGACACGTTGGATCAGCGGCTGACCGAAGCCGAGCGCGACCGGCTGTTGCTGGGCCTGGCGCAGGAGCAGTTGCGCCGGGTGGAGGCCCAGTCGGCGCAGGACGCGCGCCGGGTCGCCGTGCTCAACGAGCAGGTCGCCGCCCTGCGTACCCAGCTCAACAGTCTGCAGGGGCTTCTTGACGAGGCGAGTGCGCGCGATGCCGAAGCGCAGGTACAGATCGAGGCGCTGGGGACGGAGCTGAACACCGCCCTGGCCCGGGTCGCCGCCGAACAACGCGCCCGCGCCGACCTGGAGGAGGCCGAGCGGCGGCGGCTGGAGGCCGAGGCGCAGGATCTCGCGCGCTATCGCTCGGAGTTTTTTGGCGAGTTGCGTGATCTGCTCGGCGGTCAGGAGGGCGTCCGGATCGAAGGCGACCGGTTCGTGTTCTCGTCCTCGGTGCTGTTCGACACGGGCGAAGTGGCGCTTTCGCCCCAGGGGCAGGCGGAGGTTGCGAAGGTCGCGGGCATCCTGCGCAGCGTGGCGGACCGCATCCCCGAAGGCATCGACTGGGTGCTGCGTGTGGACGGGCACACCGACAACGTGCCGGTGACGGGCGGCGGCAAATACGCCGATAACTGGGAACTGAGCCAGGGCAGGGCGCTGTCGGTCGCGCGGTTCCTGATTGAGGACCAGGGCATCCCGCCTGACCGGCTCGCGCCCACCGGGTTCGGCGAGTACCAGCCCGTGAGCTTGGAGGATACGCCGGAGGGCCGGGCGCTCAACCGCCGAATCGAGTTGAAGTTCACCGAGAAATGAAAACGCCCGGCGCGGGGGCCGGGCGTTTAAGGGTGCTGTGGTCCGGGATCAGTCCGCGGTCAGAAGCGGGGGCTTCTTGCTGGAGATCCGGGGTGCGCCGATCGGCGCGATCTGCAGATCGATCTTGCCGTCCTTCACGCCGACCTTGACGATGCCGCCCTTGGCCAGCTTGCCGAAGAGCAACTCTTCCGCCAGCGGCTTCTTGATCTGCTCCTGGATCACGCGGCCCAGGGGGCGGGCGCCCATCTTGTCGTCGTAACCCATGTCGCCGAGCAGCGTCGCCGCTTCCTCGCTCAGCTCGATGGTGACGTTGCGGTCCAGCAGTTGTGCTTCGAGTTGGAGCACGAACTTTTCGACGACCTGCATGATGATCTCCTTGCCGAGCGGCGCGAAGCTGATCACTGCGTCCAGGCGGTTGCGGAACTCGGGCGTGAAGGTCCGCTCGATCGCGGCGGTATCCTCGCCCTCGCGCCGGTCGCGCCCGAAGCCGATGGCGGCCTTGGCCTGTTCCGCGGCCCCCGCGTTGGAGGTCATGATCAGGATCACGTTACGGAAATCCACGGTCCGCCCGTTATGGTCGGTGAGCGTGCCGTGATCCATCACCTGCAGCAGGATGTTGTAGACATCCGGGTGCGCCTTCTCGATCTCGTCGAGCAGGAGCACGCAATGGGGGTGCTGGTCGACCCCGTCGGTCAGAAGACCGCCCTGGTCGAACCCGACATAGCCCGGAGGTGCACCGATCAGGCGCGAAACCGCGTGTTTCTCCATGTATTCCGACATGTCGAACCGCAAAAGCTCCACCCCCAGCGTGCTGGAGAGCTGTTTGGCCACCTCGGTCTTGCCGACACCCGTGGGGCCCGCGAAGAGGTAGTTGCCGATGGGCTTTTCCGGCTCGCGCAGGCCCGCGCGGGCCAGCTTGATCGCGGAGCTGAGCGCCTCGATCGCATTGTCCTGGCCGAAGACCACGCGCTTGAGCGAGACCTCGAGATCCTTCAGCACCTCCGCATCGTCCTTGGAGACGTTTTTCGGCGGGATGCGGGCGATCTTGGCCACCACGGCCTCGATTTCCTTGGCGCCGATGGTCTTGCGGCGCTTGGATTCGGCCACCAGGTGCTGCGCGGCCCCGGCCTCGTCGATCACGTCGATGGCCTTGTCCGGCAGTTTCCGGTCGTTGATGTAACGCGCCGACAGCTCCACCGCGGTCTTGATTGCGTCGGAGGTGTACTTGATCGCATGGTGATCCTCGAAATAGGGCTTGAGGCCCTTGAGGATCTTCACCGTGTCCTCGACCGAGGGCTCGGTCACGTCGATCTTCTGGAACCGGCGGCTCAGCGCGCGATCCTTCTCGAAATGCTGACGGAACTCCTTGTAGGTGGTCGAGCCCATGCAGCGCAACTTGCCGCCCTGCAACGCGGGCTTGAGCAGGTTGGAGGCGTCCATCGCCCCGCCGGATGTTGCCCCGGCCCCGATCACCGTGTGGATCTCGTCGATGAAGAGTACCGCGTCCGGGTGGTCTTCAAGTTCGGTAACAACGGCCTTCAACCGCTCTTCGAAATCGCCACGATAGCGGGTGCCCGCCAGCAGCGCCCCCATGTCCAGACTGTAGATTGTGGCACCGCGCAGCACCTCGGGCGTTTCGCCCTGCACGATCTTGCGCGCCAGGCCCTCGGCGATGGCGGTCTTTCCCACGCCGGGATCGCCCACCAGAAGAGGGTTGTTCTTGCGCCGACGGCACAACACCTGGATACAGCGCTCCACCTCGCTGTCGCGCCCGATAAGCGGGTCGACGTCACCCTTGCGCGACTTGGCGTTCAGGTCCACGCAGTACTTGGCAAGCGCGGACTCCTTCTCGTCCCCGCCCTGATCGGTGCTGGCGCTGGCCTCTTCTTCCATGTCCGACGCGCCCGACACGGGCCGGGATTCGCCGAAACTGGGGTTCTTGGCCACGCCATGGGCGATGAAATTCACCGCGTCATAACGGGTCATGTCCTGCTCCTGCAGGAAATAGGCGGCATTGGACTCGCGCTCCGCGAAGATCGCGACCAGCACGTTGGCGCCGGTCACTTCCTGGCGGCCCGAGGACTGCACATGGATCGCGGCGCGCTGGATCACCCGCTGGAACGCAGCGGTGGGCACGGCTTCGGATCCCTCAACATCCGTGGCGAGTGTTGCGAGATCTTCCTCGATGAAGGCCTCGAGGGTCTGGCGCAGGGCGTCCAGGTCGACATTGCAGGCTTTCATGACCTTGGCCGCGTCCGGCTCGTCGATCAGCGCCAAAAGCAGATGCTCAAGCGTCGCCAGTTCATGACGACGCGCATTGGCCTGGGCGAGCGCGGTGTGGATGGCCTGTTCTAGCGTATTCGAAAACGAAGGCACCGGGGGCTCCTTTCACTGGGGCCGGGACGCGAGGGAGGACGTCACAACCATTTCCCTTATAGGTTAAACTTCGGTGTTCTTCGGCGCGCTTCAAGGCTTTTTTCAGCAAAGCGGGTCCGCGCGGGCGATAAGGGCATCTGACCAAAGGCCAATTCTCGTCATTCGGCGGGTCGGAAAAACGCGGCAAGGGCTCCAAAAGCAGCGCTTAGCGTTGGAAATCCTTCGTTTTGCGCGCGGTGTGCGGGGGCGGGCCGGTTGCGCGGCCGGCAGATGGAGATAAACCAGTCCGCACGATGTGCCTAAAAATTGTGCAGAATTTGAGCGCGCCACCCTGCATCGCGTTCCAGCGCGCGACACTTCGCACGCAGCGCACGCGCGGGCGTGGGTTTTCGCAACGCAGCCCAGAGTGTACATATTGTGTAGTGGCGCTGCGGCGTCGGACGGGCCGAACCCCTTGTGCGATCAACTGAAAGTGCGCCTGTGCATCTCGACGTTCTGGATTTGCGGCAATTCTATTATCGCACCCGTCTCGGCCGCGTGGCGCAGGGGGCGATCCGCGATGCGTTGCTGTATCACTGGCCCGATGCCGAGGGGCAGACCGTGGTCGGCTTCGGCTTCGCCGTGCCGCTGTTGCGACCCTACCTGACCGCTGCGCGGCGCGTGATCGGGCTGATGCCCGGGCCGCAGGGGGTGATGCATTGGCCGGCGGGAATGCCGAATATCTCGGTTCTGTGCGACGAACGCTCCTGGCCGCTTGAGACCGGCGGCGTGGACAAACTGGTGCTGCTGCATGGGCTGGAGACGTCCGAGACCCCCACGGATCTGCTGGAGGAATGCTGGCGGGTGCTGTCTCCGGGCGGGCGGGCGATGTTCATCGTGCCCAATCGCGCGGGGCTCTGGGCGCGCAAGGACGGCACGCCGTTCGGGTATGGCCGCCCCTACAGTCTCGGGCAACTTGAGGCGCAACTGACCAAGCACGGATTTGTCAACGAACGCCACGCCAGCGCGCTCTTCACCCCGCCGAGCGAGAAGCGTTTCTGGCTGCGATCCACGCGGATGGTCGAGAAAACCGGGCAGAACCTGTCGGCGGTGCTGGGCGGGGGGGTGTTCCTGGTGGAGGTGTCCAAGCAGGTGTTCGAGCCGCTGAAAGCCGACCGGTCCAAGGGACTGCGGCGGCCGTTGCGGGTGCTGGAGGGGATCCCGGCGCCGGGCGCGAAACCGGTCTGACGCACCCGTCGCGGGTCGGCGCAGCCGATTCACCCTTGCGGCGCTAACATGCCCGCCGGTTTCGGCAATACCAAAGCTTCAAAGTGTCGCGCTCGGCGGGCGTATTCCTCAGGGCCTGTATAATAAGGTGCTCCGGCGGGGTGATCCGGAGCACCATGCCTGTTGCGGCACCCATACGCGTCTGCTAAATCCGCCGAGAATTTCTCGAATTTGCGATTTCGTAAGTTCTCTAGCTGCTTGCTCCGATACCTCCATCCGGAGCGGCACAGACAGCGGAAGGGTGGACGTGTCAGACTCAGCTTCGATCTCCTCCGGTATCGCTGATCGTTATGCGACGGCGATCTTTGAACTGGCCAAGGAAGAAAACAACATCGGTGCGCTGGAGGCAGGGGCCGACCTGCTGGATGCGGCCCTCAAGGAGAGCGCAGAGTTCCGCGACCTGATCTCGTCACCGGTCTACAGCCGCGACGAGCAGGCCGGTGCCATCGGCGCGATCGCCAAGAAGCTCGAACTGGCCCCCATGCTGACCAACGCGCTGGCGCTGATGGCGTCCAAGCGCCGCCTGTTCGTGCTGCCGCAACTGGTGGCGAGCCTGCGCGCGCTCATCGCCGAGGAAAAGGGCGAGATGACCGCGGACGTGATCTCGGCCCAGCCCCTGAGCAAGGCGAACCTGGACGAGCTGACCAAGGTACTCAGTGCGTCCGCCGATAAAACCGTCAAAGTTAATGCGACCGTCGATAACAGCCTTATCGGCGGTCTTGTCGTCAAGATGGGCTCGAAGATGATCGACACGTCGATCCGCGCGAAGCTCAATGCACTCCAGAATACTATGAAAGAGGTCGGGTAAATGGGAATCCAAGCTGCCGAAATCTCTGCGATCCTCAAGGAGCAGATCAAGAACTTTGGCCAGGAAGCCGAAGTCGCCGAGGTGGGCCGCGTGCTCAGCGTCGGCGACGGGATTGCACGGGTCCACGGGCTGGACAACGTGCAGGCCGGTGAAATGGTCGAGTTCCCGGGCGGCATCCGCGGGATGGCCCTCAACCTCGAAATCGACAATGTGGGTGTCGTGATCTTCGGCTCGGACCGGGACATCAAGGAAGGCGACATCGTCAAGCGCACCAAGTCCATCGTGGACGTGCCCGTGGGCGACGCGCTGCTGGGCCGGGTCGTGGATGGCCTGGGCAACCCGCTGGACGGCAAGGGCCCGATCGAGACCACCGAGCGCAGCATCGCGGACGTGAAGGCGCCGGGCATCATCCCGCGCAAATCCGTGCATGAGCCGATGGCGACCGGCCTGAAATCCGTCGACGCCATGATCCCGATCGGGCGCGGCCAGCGCGAGCTGATCATCGGCGACCGCCAGACCGGCAAGACCGCCGTGGCGCTCGACACGATCCTGAACCAGAAGGCCTATAACGACGCCGCCGGCGACGACGAGAGCAAGAAGCTCTACTGCGTCTACGTGGCCATCGGCCAGAAGCGCTCCACCGTGGCGCAGCTGGTCAAGAAGCTCGAGGAAACTGGTGCCATCGAATACTCCATCGTCGTGGCCGCCACCGCCTCCGACCCGGCGCCGATGCAGTTCCTCGCACCCTATGCCGCGACCTCCATGGCGGAATTCTTCCGCGACAATGGCCGCCACGCGCTCATCATCTACGATGATCTATCCAAACAGGCCGTGTCCTATCGCCAGATGTCGCTGCTGCTGCGCCGCCCGCCGGGCCGCGAGGCATACCCGGGTGACGTGTTCTACCTCCACTCCCGCCTGCTGGAGCGGTCGGCGAAGCTGGGCGACGATCACGGCAACGGGTCGCTGACGGCGCTGCCGATCATCGAAACGCAAGGCGGCGACGTGTCGGCCTTTATCCCGACCAACGTGATCTCGATCACCGATGGCCAGATCTTCCTGGAAACCGAGCTGTTCTACCAAGGCATCCGCCCGGCCGTGAACACCGGTCTGTCGGTGTCGCGCGTGGGCTCCTCGGCCCAGACCAACGCGATGAAATCCGTCGCTGGCCCGGTGAAGCTGGAACTGGCGCAGTACCGCGAAATGGCGGCCTTTGCGCAGTTCGGCTCCGACCTCGACGCCGCCACCCAGCAGCTGCTGAACCGTGGTGCGCGCCTGACCGAGCTGATGAAGCAGCCGCAATACTCGCCGCTGACCAATGCCGAGATCGTCTGCGTGATCTTCGCCGGCACCAAGGGCTACCTCGACAAGATCCCCGTGGGGGACGTGGGCCGTTACGAGAAGGGCCTGCTGGCGCACCTGCGCGGCAAGCACAAGGGCCTGCTGGACTACATCACCAAGGAAGATCCCAAGATCAAGGGTGAGGCCGAAGACAAGATCCGCGCAGCGCTCGACGAATTCGCCGCGACCTTCGCGTAAGGGTTCCTGAGCATGCCAAATCTCAAGGACCTCAAAAACCGGATCGAGAGTGTCAAAAGCACACGCAAGATCACGAAGGCCATGCAGATGGTGGCCGCCGCGAAACTGCGGCGGGCGCAGGACGCGGCCGAGGCCTCGCGCCCCTACACGGAACGGTTCAACGCCGTTCTCGCGGGGCTCGCGGCATCGGTCGGTGACAGTGACTCGGGACCCAGGCTGCTTGTGGGCACCGGCAGCGATCAGACCCACCTGCTGGTGGTGATGACGGCGGAGCGGGGCCTCTGCGGCGGCTTCAACTCGTCCATCGCCAAGCTGGCGCGCGTCCATGCCGAGAAGCTGGTCGCCCAAGGCAAGACGGTCAAGATCCTGACCGTGGGCAAGAAGGGCCGCGAACAGCTCAAGCGCGACCTGAGCAAGCATTTCATCGGCCATGTGGACCTGTCGGAGGTCAAACGCGTGTCCTATGACAATGCCGCCGACATCGCCGCCGATGTGCTGGGCCGCTTCGACGCGGGCGAGTTCGACGTGGCGACGATCTTCTTCAACCGCTTCCAGTCGGTGATCAGCCAGATCCCGACCGCGCAGCAGATCATCCCGGCCTCGTTCGAAGGGGGCGCGGACACGGACGCCACGCTCTACGACTACGAGCCTTCCGAAGAGGCCATCCTGGCCGACCTGCTGCCGCGCGGCGTGGCGACACAAATCTTCGCGGCGCTGCTGGAGAACGGGGCGTCCGAGCAGGGCGCGCGCATGTCCGCAATGGACAACGCGACCCGGAACGCGGGCGACATGATCGAGCGGCTGACGATCGAGTACAACCGTTCCCGCCAGGCCGTCATCACCAACGAGCTTATCGAAATCATTTCGGGCGCCGAGGCGCTCTAGAGAACCGGAGACACACCATGGCAAACGCAAAAGGCAAGGTGACCCAGGTCATTGGCGCCGTTGTGGACGTGCAGTTCGAGGATACCCTGCCGGAGATCCTGAACGCGCTGAACACCGAGAACAACGGCAAGAAACTGGTTCTGGAAGTGGCCCAGCACTTGGGCGAGAACACCGTGCGGACCATCGCGATGGACGCGACCGAGGGTCTCGTGCGCGGCGCGGAAGTGACCGACACCGGCGGCCCGATCACCATCCCCGTGGGCAACGCGACCCTGGGCCGCATCATGAACGTCATCGGTGAGCCGATCGACGAGAAGGGCCCGGTCGAGGCTTCGGAAAGCCGTGCGATCCACCAGCCCGCCCCCGAGTTCAGCGAACAGTCCACCGGGTCCGAGATCCTCGTGACCGGCATCAAGGTGATCGACCTGCTGGCGCCCTATTCCAAGGGCGGCAAGATCGGCCTCTTCGGCGGTGCCGGCGTGGGCAAGACGGTTCTCATCATGGAGCTGATCAACAACATCGCCAAGGTGCACTCGGGCTATTCCGTGTTCGCCGGGGTGGGCGAGCGGACCCGTGAGGGCAACGACCTCTACCACGAGATGATCGAATCCAACGTGATCAAGCCCGACAACCTGTCCGAAAGCCAGGTGGCCCTGGTCTATGGTCAGATGAACGAGCCTCCGGGGGCCCGCGCCCGGGTGGCACTGACCGGCCTGACCCTGGCCGAGCAGTTCCGCGACCAGTCCGGCACGGACGTGCTGTTCTTCGTGGACAACATCTTCCGCTTCACCCAGGCAGGCTCCGAAGTGTCGGCCCTTCTGGGGCGTATCCCCTCGGCCGTGGGCTACCAGCCGACGCTGGCCACGGACATGGGCGCGATGCAGGAACGCATCACCTCGACCAAGGGCGGCTCGATCACCTCGATCCAGGCCGTGTACGTGCCCGCGGACGACTTGACCGACCCGGCGCCCGCCACGACCTTCGCCCACCTGGACGCCACGACCGTTCTGTCGCGCGCGATCTCCGAGCTGGGCATCTACCCCGCGGTGGACCCGCTCGACAGCTCCAGCCGGATCCTCGATCCGGGCATCGTCGGCGAAGAGCATTACCAGGTGGCCCGCGACGTGCAGGGGATCCTGCAGCGCTACAAGTCGCTCCAGGACATCATCGCGATCCTCGGCATGGACGAGCTGAGCGAAGAGGACAAGCTGACCGTGGCCCGCGCCCGGAAGATCCAGCGCTTCCTCAGCCAGCCGTTCGACGTGGCGAAGGTCTTCACCGGCTCCGACGGGGTGCAGGTGCCGATCGAGGACACCATCAGCTCGTTCAAGGCGGTTGTCGCCGGTGAATACGACCACCTGCCCGAAGGGGCGTTCTACATGGTGGGCGGCATCGACGAAGTGATCGCCAAGGCCGAGCGCATGGCCGCGGACGCGGCCTAAGAGGGTATCATGGCAAACACCCTGCAATTCGATCTCGTCAGCCCCGAGCGGAGCCTTGCTTCGCTCGAGGTGACCGAGGTCCAGATCCCTGCGGCCGATGGGGATATGACGGCGATGGCCGATCATGCGCCGACCATCACGACCCTGCGCCCGGGCATCCTGACGGCCGTCGGGCCGTCGGGGCGCGAGAGCTTCGCGGTCACCGGCGGCTTTGCCGAGATCAGCGCCGAGGGCACCACGGTTCTGGCCGAGCGGGCCTATCCCGCCGGGGCCGATGCCCGTGCCGCGCTCGAAGAGCATCTCGAAGCGGCGCGCGCCAAGGCGAGCGAAGCGCAAGGCGAGCATAAGGACGTGGCCGAGAAGCTGGTCGACGACATGGTCAAGCTGCTCGCCGACATGGTCTGAGCCCCCAAGACAGCAAGATGACAGGGCCCCGCTTCGGCGGGGCTTTTTCTTGTTCTTCCCCGTCGGTCTTGCGAAAAGGGCGTCACGGGTGGAGGAGCGTACCAGTATGAAGCGGCTGCGGAACCATTTGATCGGGGTCGATCAGGGCTATGTCTCGCTGTTTTCCGATTTCGAGGACGGGGGCGAGATGTGGACGGGCGAGGGACAGCGCGAGGTGCGCCGTGCGATCCGGTTTGACGAGCCGTTTCGCACCCGGCCCGTTGTCCATGTGGGCCTCGCCCTGTGGGACATGGATCATGCGTCCAACCAGCGTGCCGATCTGCAAGCCCAGGAGGTGACCGCCACCGGTTTCGACCTGGTGTTCCGGACCTGGGGCGACACGCGCGTCGCGCGCCTGCACGCCACATGGCTTGCCATCGGCGAGCTGGCTTACGAGGATGACTGGATGGTGGACTGACCCGCCGGGTCAGCTGGCGTTGGCGTACATGCCCTCATAGATCGGATGAAGCGTGTCCGTGTCGAACAGGGATGACACACTCGTCCCGTTCCAGATGTTCAGGATCGCCTGGGCAAAGACCGGCGCCGTGGGCACGATGCGGATGTTGGGTGCGGCCTTCACCGCGTCCGTGGCGCCGATGGAGTCGGTGATCACCAGGCTCTTCATGTTCGACTTCGTGATCCGCTCCACCGCGGGGCCCGAGAGCACGCCGTGGGTGATGTAGGAATGCACCTCCGACGCCCCCTCGGAGATCAGCAGGTCCGCCGCCTTGCACAGGGTTCCGGCCGTGTCGCAGATGTCATCCACGATGATGCAGGTCTGGCCCTCCACCTCGCCGATCACGGTCATCTCCTCGACCACGCCCGGCTGCGACCGGCGCTTGTCCACGATCGCGAGGCCACACCCGATCCTCTGGGCCAGCTCCCGCGCGCGGGCCACGCCGCCCACGTCCGGCGAGACCACCGTGACGTTGTCCAGCCGGCCTGCGAAATTGTGCATCACGTCCAGCGCGAAGATCGGCGCCGCATAGAGGTTGTCCACGGGGATGTCGAAGAAACCCTGGATCTGGGCCGCGTGCAGGTCCATGGTCAGCACCCGCTCGATCCCCGCCTCGACCATCATGTTCGCCACCAGCTTGGCGGTGATCGGGGTGCGGGCCTTGGTGCGCCGGTCCTGCCGTGCATAGCCGAAATAGGGGATGATCGCCGTGATCCGCGCCGCCGAGGACCGCCGCAGCGCGTCGCACATGATCAGCAGCTCCATCAGGTTGTCATTGGCCGGGTTCGAGGTCGACTGGATGATGAACATGTCCTCGCCGCGCACGTTCTCGAACACTTCGACGAATATCTCGCCGTCGTTGAACCGCTCGACCCGCGCATCCACCAGCCCCACGGTCATGCCGCGATAGGCCGACATGCGGCGCGAAATGGCATGTGCGAGTTCCTGGTTTGCATTGCCCGAGATGATTTTCGGAGAGATTTGTGCAGGCATCTGGTCTTTGTCCTTTGCGGGCCACTTTGCCGGGGACTCACCTTGCGGCGGAGTTGACACCGCTTACCACTGCCATACGGTCTTGCCTAGGCGGGCGGGGCGGCTGTCCCGCGCCGGGGGCAAAAGGGAACTACATGGCACAGCTCGACTACTATTTCGCGACAATCTCGCCGTTCACCTACCTGACCGGAGAACGGGTCGAAAAGATCGCGGCAAATCACGGCCTGACGGTCGTCTACAAGCCCCTCGACATCATGGCGCTCTTCGGGCGCACGGGCGGTGTGCCGCCCAAGGACCGCCACCCCTCGCGGCAGGAATACCGCCTGCAGGAACTGGCCCGCCAATCGAAGAAAACCGGCCTACCCCTGAACCTCAAGCCCGCCCATTGGCCGACCAATCCCGCGCCCAGCTCCTACGCGATCATTGCGGCGCAGGCCGCGGGTGGCGGCGATGTGGGCAAGCTCGTCAACGCCCTGACCGCCGCCTGCTGGGCCGGGGAGAAGGACATCGCCCAGGACGATGTGATCAGAGACTGCCTGTCGCAGGCCGGGTTCGACCCGAGCCTTGCGGACAGCGGGCTGCTCAGCGGGGCGGAGGCCTATGCCCGGAACCTCGAAGACGCGGTCGCCCGCGGCGTGTTCGGCGCACCCTTCTTCATCACCGAGGACGATCAGCGTTTCTGGGGCCAGGACCGGCTCGATGATCTGGAGGCGCATCTCGACGGGCGCCTCTGATGCCCGCCACCCGGCTGGCCGGCACCTGGACCCATTGGGACGAGGGCGGGGCCGGGCAGAACACCCTGTTTCTCCATTGCGCGCTGGCCCAGGGGGCGGCCTGGCGGCCCCTGCGCGCCGCCCTGCCGCACAGGCACCATATCGCGCCCGATCTGCCCGGCCATGGCCAGTCGGGCCCTTGGGACGATGCGCAGGAGCCCACCGATCAGGCACTGGCGATGGCCGCGGCGCTGCTCGACCATCGGCCCGGTCCGGTGGACGTGATCGGGCACAGCCTCGGCGCGGTCATCGCCCTGCGCCTTGCGCTGGCACGGCCCGACAGGCTGCGCACGCTGGTTCTGATCGAACCGGTCTTTTTCGCCGCCGCCCGCGTGCATGCGCCCGCGGTCTTCGCCGCCTTCGCCGCCGACACCGAGGCGGAAAGCGCCGCCTTCGCGCGCGGGGACTGGCCGCGCGCCGCACGGCTTTTCTACGACCGCTGGAGCGGACCTGATGCCTGGCAAAACCTGTCACTGATGCAGCGCGCCCGCATGATCGCCCAGATCCCGCTGATCCCGCGCACCGAGCCCGCGTTGGTGCAGGATATCCACGCTATCCTCCCGCGCCTGGCGGAGGTGGCCTGCCCCTGTCTCGTGCTGGCCGGGGACCGCTCGCCGCCCATCATCCCGGCGATCCAGCAGGCGCTGGTGGCCCATCTGCCCGATGGGATGGCGCAGGTGATCGAAGGGGCGGGGCACATGCTGCCCCTGACCCATCCGGGGGCTGTCGCGGCCGCGATCGAGCGTCTGCCGCCCGGCGCTCAGGCCCCGGCGTCGTCCGGGTCGATCAGGTAATCCTCAAGCTCGTCTTCGGCGACCTCGAACTCGGGCACGGCCCAGCCCGCGACGGAGATCCCCGCCTCCCGCACGCTTTCGGCCCGCCCCGAGATCAACGGATGCCATGTCTTCAACCGCTGCCCCTCGTAGAGCAACCGATAGGCACAGGTCTCCGGCATCCAGTAGGCGATCTGGTCGAGGTTTTCCGGCGTCAGCACCACGCAATCCGGCACGAATTGCTTGCGCAGCTCGTACTGCCCGCAGCGGCAGGTGTCGGTGTCCAGCAACCGGCAGCTGACCCGGGTAAAGGCGACCTCGGCGGTGTCCGCGTCCTCCAGCTTCAGCAGGCAGCACCGGCCGCAGCCGTCGCACAGCGCCTCCCACTCCGCCGTTGTCATCTCGGCCAGCGGCACGGTTTCCCAGAACCTCGGCCGCAGGGTTTCCTTGGCCGGGCGCCTGGCCTTGCGGCGTCTCACGCGGCGGCCTCGATCCGGGCGAGGATGTCGCGCGCCTTGGCGCAGTCCGCGTCCATCTGCGCGATCAGCGCGTCGAGCCCGTCGAAATTGGCCTCTGGCCGCAGGAAGGAGACCAGCGCGACCGACAATTGCGCACCGTACAGGTCGCCCTTGAAGTCGAACAGGAAGGTTTCGATGTTCGGAACCGCGCCGCCGAACATCGGACGCACCCCCATGGAGGCTGCCCCGTGGTAATGGCCCGCATGGGGGCCGTCGAGCACATCGACCAGCACCGCGTAGACCCCGAATTTCGGCGGGTGCAGTCCTGCGATGGACATGTTGGCGGTGGGATAGCCGAGGGTGCGTCCGCGCTTCTCCCCATGCTCCACCGGTCCGTCGATCCGGTGCCAGTGGCCCAGCATCCGGGCGGCATCCTCGGGCCGGCCCTCGGCCAGCGCCGTGCGGATCGAGGTGGACGAGACCACGAGGCTGTTGTCCTGCAAGAGATCGGCGATGGTCACACCAAACCCCATTTCGGCCCCGAAGCTGCGCAGGTTCTCGGCCGTGCCCTTGCGCCCCTTGCCGAAACAGAAATCCGCGCCCACGATAACGTGCCGCAGCCCGAGCGCGTCCACGAGAATGCACTGCGCGAAGTCCCGCGGCGTCAGCCCGGCAAGGGAGGCATCGAAGGGCAACTGGTACAGGATGTCGACATCCAGCTTTTCCAGCCGATGCGCCTTGGCGGTCTCGGACATCAATCGGAAGGGGGGGGCCTCCGGGGCGAAATACTCACGCGGATGCGGCTCGAAGGTCATCACGCCCACGGGCGCGTCCAGCGTTTGCGCGATCTCGCGGGTGCGGGTCAGGATGCTCTGGTGGCCCAGGTGAACCCCGTCGAAATTGCCGATGGCAGCACAGGCCCCCCGATCCTCGGGGCGCACATACTCGGCGTCGCGCACAATCCTCATCATGGGGCTGAGGTAGCCCGCGTGCGCTCAGGGCGCAAGCACTGGTCGTGGGTCAGTCGAACTTCCGGCTCGGCGCGATCACCAGGGCCTCGCCCTTCAGGACCACCTTGTCGTCCACGTAGCATTTGGTCTCCAGCGAGACCCGACGCTTGGGGAAGTTGATGTCGGTCACGGTCACTTCGGTGAACACCATGTCGCCGGGCCGCACGGGCCCCATGAACTTCAACGACTGGCCGAGATAGACCGTGCCGTGCCCCGGCAGCTGCTCCCCGATCACGGCGGAGATCAGGCTGGCGGTCAGCATGCCATGGGCGATGCGGCCTTCGAACCGGGTGTCCTGGGCGTATTCTTCGTCCAGGTGGACCGGATTGCGGTCCGTCGAGACCTCCGCGAACATCTCGATATCGCGATCGGAGATGATCTTGCGCAGGGACCGGGTCATGCCGATCTCGATGTCTTCGATGCAGATTGTACCGCGTGGCGTGTTGTCCAACATCTGTCTCTCCAGTTCCTTTGAGGCGGATATAGGCCAGAATCGAACTTTCTGCAACTGCATTGGCAAGATTGCGACGATTTTTGTGCGGATCTTGAAATAAAGTTACTCGCCCGATTGCGGTTATCTCAGTTTCGCAATGGCGTAGGTGGGGGTGACCTGGCTCCGGGCGAGGAAGGCTGCGAGCTTGTCGGGATCGGGCTGGTCGGTGGTGCCGGTCTCGGCGGCGGCCAACCCGCCGGTGATGAAGAGCGAGTCGATATCCTCGCCCTGGGCGCCCTGGATATCCGTGGCGATGCCGTCCCCGATGGCCAGGATACGGTCATTGGCCGGGACGGGGCCAAGCTCGGCCAGCCGCGCGCGGGCGAGGTCGTAGATCGGCGGATGGGGCTTGCCCAAATAGAGGCTCTCGCCCCCCATCTCGGTATAAAGCTGCGCCAGCGCACCTGCGCACCATTCCCGCCGCGCGCCGCGATCGACCACGATATCGGGGTTGGCGCAGAGCAGTTTCATCCGCTTCTGCTTGGCATAGAGGAAGTCCGCGCGGTTCACCGACGGGTCGGCGGTGGGGTCGAAAGGTCCTGTGCAAACAATGCCTTCGGCCTCCTGCAGGGGCACCTGGGTGATCGTGACCGGATCTTCGATGAGGGCGAGCGGCTCGAAGAAGCGCTGGTCGTGATCCTCGCCCATGAAATAGACCTTCTCGCCCACCACGCCGCGGAACATGGCGGCCCGCGCGCTGTCGCCGGAGGTGGCGATGGTATGCCAGCAATCCTCAGGCACGCCGATGCTGGCAAGCTGCTGCTCGACCCCGGCGCGGGGGCGCGGGGAGTTCGTCAGGAGCAGGACGGTGCCGCCGCCGCGCTTGAACCCGCGCAGGGCGGCGATGGCCTCGGGAAAGGGGGTGATGCCGTCATGGACGCAGCCCCAGAGGTCCACGAAGAGCGCGTCATACTGGGCGGCGATGTCGGCGAGAGAGGCGATCAGGCGGGTCATGGGGCGTCCTTTTCGAGCGAAAATTCAGGCGTCGGAGGCGGTGCGGCCCCCCGTCGGACAGGTGTCGGACATCTGTCGGACTTTTGTCGGGCATCTCCGCGCGGTGCAAGCGGGATTGCGCAACGGGGCGGCTGCGCCCGGCCCGCCGCAGCCGCGCGGGCCTGCCGAGCGGGGCCAAGGCCCTTGCAAGGGCCTTGCAAGGTTTTTCCAAAAACCTTGGTCGCGGCGGCGGCGCGGGGCGCGCGAAAAGGGCGCCCGAAGGCGCCCCTGGGAAGCCCGGGACCGGACCCGGTCAGACCTTGAGGTTCGGGATGATCTGCTTCTTGCGGCTGACCACGCCGGGCAGCACCACGGTGTCGCCCGCGGCTTCGGCGCCGAAGCTCCTGGAGGCCACGTTTCGCACCAGGTCGTTGGGCACCAGCAGGGTCGATTCCTCGTTCAGGATGTCAACCACGAAGAGCAGCACCTGGTCGACCCCGTCCTCGGAGGCGACGGTCGGCATGGTCTCCATCAGGGACGCCTTGCGGTCGAGCACGGTGCCCGGCGAAGTGGTCTCGAGCACCGAGACGCGGAACTTGGTGCCGCCCACCTCGTAGGCCTTGCTGTCCATGCGCAGCAGCTCCGCGTCCGAGAAGGCCGAGACGTCGGACTTGGCGGCGAACATCTCGGCCGCGTAGGACGGGATGTCGATGCCCAGCTCGTCGGCCAGGGCATGGGCGACGGCCTTGTCTTCCTGGGTGGTGGTGGGCGAGCGGAATTCCAGCGTGTCCGACAGGATGCAGGACAGCATCGCGCCCTTGATGGCGGTCGGGGCCTGGGCCATGTCCTTGCCGATCATCTTCCACATGATCGTGGCGGTGCAGGCCACCGGCTCGATCCGGATGTCGATCGGGCCCTTGGTCTCCAGCCCGCCCACGAGCTTGTGGTGGTCGATGATCTGCTGCAGGTCTGCGTCGTTGATGCCCGCGGGCAGCTCGGCGGGGTTGTTGGTGTCGACCACGACCACCGCGTCGCCTTCGGCCACGTCCTCGATGATTGCGGGCTGCTCGAAGCCCCAGCGGTCGAGCATGAAGGCGGCTTCGGTGTTGGGCGTGCCCAGAAGCACGGCTTCGGCCGGGGTGCCTTTGATCTCGCTCAGATACCAGGCCCAGATCAGCGGCGAGCCGGTGGAATCGGTGTCGGGAGATTTGTGGCCGAATACTTTGATCGTCATGGGAAGGATCCGTCTGTCAGGTGTGGTTGCGCGCCTTATAGGAGCGTGTCCGGTGCCTGTCACCACGGCGGGGGGCGGCATTTTGGCCCCCGGGCAGGGCGCGGCGACCCGCGCGGGCCGCGCCCTTGGGGAAAGGTGGCCCGACCGGCCCGGGCGCGGTCAGGCGGCGTCAGAGCCGGTATCGGTGCGGCGTTGGCTGTGGTGGCGGGGCTGCCGGGTGGTCATCAGCATCTCCGCCTTGGCGAAGATCCGGTCGAGGGAGCCGTGATTGGCAGTGCGCAAGGCCGCGGGATCGGGGTCTGCAGCGCCCCGGGTCTGTGCAGAGGGGGCTGCCGGGGTCCGGACCGCGCCGCTGGCATTGGCGAAGGACAGCCGGTCGAGGATCGGGCGCAGGGAATCTGAGTGCGGCAGCGTCAGCATCTGCACATCGGCGCTGATGCGGGCGCGCATGTGTCCCTGGTCATAGGGCGCATCCGTCACGATCCGCCGGGCCATCGCCAGGGTTTCCTCCGGCGCGAGCAGCGCGTCCCGCGGCAGGGCCACCAGCAGGGTGCTGTCGCCATAGCCGCAGGCCAGCTCGGCCTCGGGCCATTCGGATTTCAGCCGCAGATGGATCGCGGCGAGCAGTTGTTTCCTGGTGCGGGCGCTGCGCCAGGGGGCGAGGCCCGACGGCGAGCGCAGGCGCAGGGCCAGGGCCGCGGTGAAGCCGCCATCGTCCCGCGCGCAGGCCTGCACCGCGCAGTCGCGCTGGAACACCTCGGGCGTGGCGAGGCCGTTGTCGGGGTCGTGGTGGACCGACGCGCGCAGCCGGTCTTCGACCAGCACCAGCCGGCGTTCCCGTTCGAGGATGCTGGCCGCGATCGGCATGGCGATCATGTTCACAAGGAAGATCGGCAGGGCGGCGTCGGCCAGGAACAGGGTGCGCGCGGCCTCCGGCAGGATCAGGGCGGCGACCAGGTGTGCGGACATCAGGAGCGCCAGCGACAGCAGGGCGAGGATGCCGCGCCGCTCCGCCCCCTTGGTCTTGCGCGCCCAGTAGATCCCGGCGGCCAGTGCGAGGACCATGCCGAGTGCTCCGGCCCACATGCCGACGCCCCCCACATAGAGCCGGGTCGCCACGGTCACGGCCAGGCAGGCAGCCGCCCCGCGCCAGCCGAGAAACGCCCCGGCCAGGGCGATGGGGATGTTGCGCAGGTCGATCAGCAGACCTTCCATCGGCTCGAACGGGCGCAGCATCTGTGTGATTGCCGAGAGACCGAAGATCGCACCGAGGAACGCCTCGCTCCCCCTGGGGTGGCGCATCATGCGTTTCACGCGGGAATAGGCGAAGCCCAGCACGAAGATCAGCCCGAGGGAGGCGGCGAGATCAATCAGGTTGGTCAGGGTGTAGATCATGGAGCGGGCTTTCGAAATCCGGTTGGATGTATCCTCGGCCCTCAAAGCTAACGCTTCGCTATCAGTTAAAATTGGCCATCTTGATTGAGATCAAGGTCAGGGTTTTGTCCGTCGGGGGGGGGGGTGTCTTTGTGGTTTCCTTCTCGGGACGCGGGCTGGCAGGGTGGGATTGCAGGACGGGTGGGGCAGCGGGATGCGCGAGACCGAGTTGTACGGGCCGATCAAGGCGCTGCTGGAGGCGCAGGGTTACGCGGTGAAGGGCGAGGTGGGCGCGGTGGATATCGTGGCCGTGCGCGGGGACGAGGCGCCGGTGCTGGTGGAGCTGAAGACGGGCTTTGCGCTCGGCCTCTATCATCAGGCGGTGGCGCGGCTGGCGGTCAGCGATCTGGTCTATATCGCCGTGCCCAAGCCCCGGGGGCCCCGGGCGAAGCGGGCGTTGAAGGACAACCGCGCCCTTTGCCGGCGGCTTGGGCTGGGGCTGATCACGGTGCGGGCGGACGGGGCGGTGGAGGTGCAGTGCGATCCGGGCCCTTATGCGCCGCGTCCGTCGAAGGCCAGGCGGGCCAAGCTGCTGCGGGAGTTCGCGCGGCTGGCGGGGGATCCGAACGAGGGAGGGGCCACGCGGCACGGGATCGTGACGGCCTACCGGCAGGATGCGTTGCGGTGTGCCGCGTACCTGGCCGAGCAGGGGGCGTCGCGTGGGCGGGACGTGGCGGCGGCGACCGGGGTGGCGGGGGCCACGAGCCTGATGCGCAACAACCATTACGGCTGGTTCGAACGCCTGGGCGGCGGGGTCTACGGGTTGACCGATGCGGGCCGCGCCGGGCTGACCCATTGGGCCTATAGCTGGGAGGGGTAGGGGGCGGCGAGCGCCCCCTGTCCGGGTCAGGCGCAGGCGCCGCGACAGCCGTCGATGAAGGACGACCCGCCGATCCCGGTGGCGGCGCAGCAGGCCGGGTTACCCGCCACGCAGCACCCCGCGCCGACCGCGACGCCCGCCAGCAGCACCGAGCAGGAAAAGCAGCTCTTTTTCGCGGTCTCGGACCCGCCGGGGTTGGCGAGGCCCATCAGCGGCTGGGCGATCCGGCCCCATTGGACCAGGAGCGCCAGCCGGGCACTGTCCAGGGGCAGCTCGCGCGCGGGGGCGCAGGCCCCGGTCCGGTCGATGGGCAGGTCGAACGCGGCGCCGTCGATCTGCCCGGCGATATGGCCGCGCCCATCCCGGCCTTCGGAGAGGCTCAGCGCGCCGCGCAGACAAAGCGCGCCGCGGGTGATCTCGAACTCGGCGGTCATGTCGTCGGTCTGGCGGGTCACATGGCGTGCCAGTTCGCGCCCCTGGGGATCGAGACCGGTGATCGTGACGCTCGGGCCGGTTTCGTCCACCGCGACCCGGTAGATTGTAATGCCGCTCTCGGCGGTGGTCTCCCGCGGGGCGGGGAGGGTCAGGAGGTCGGCCGACCCCGTGGTGCCGCAGCCGCAGCCGCCCGGTTTGGGCGCGGGGTCGCGCAGCAGGGCCTCGACCGGCAGGCTTTCGATGCGGTCCACGAGCACCTTGGCGCCCCGGGTGACGCGGTACCGGTCGATGGCGCGGCCCTCGTCGCTCCGGCGCAGGGCGGGCTCGCTGCGCACCACACCGTCCCGGGGCAGCCAGACGATGGGGCCGGTGCAGGGGCAGGGGTTGTCCGGGGAATCCTGAACGCAGAGGCACCACAGGATCGGGAAATGCGTCTCCCAGAAGCCGCGGGCGGTGGCCTTGGCATCGCTTTCCTTCAGGGCGATGCCGTGGATGGCGACGGTCGCGGCGTCCTCGACCAGTTGCGCGCGGGCGGTGTCGTAGTCGAGCTGTCGGGGGGTGGGTTGCTTGGTCATGAAACGAGTTCCTTGAAAAGGATTTCGGGCGCCGTCTCGGCACCGGAAATGACTTGAAAAATAGCGGACGAAAAAAGGTCCGCGGTGGCTCAAATAGGGGACAACGGTACCAGCGCGGGCCGGGTCGGTCAAACCCGTGGGCGGTTCTGTGCCGGGCGAGGCCGTGCCCGGGCGGGGCGCTGGCCGGGATGGTCGCCCGCTTGGGGTGTCACGCAGAGCGCGCGGCCTGCCCGGGCTCCATGCACAATTTTGCCCATCGTCCCCGTTGACAGGCTGCTGCGGCGTCTCTAACTACGGCGCGTTAGCACTCGGACGAAGTGAGTGCTAATGGCCCCGCAGGGGGTCAGGGAGAAACACTGAGCGAAGGAGCCTACAGATGGCATTCACACCGCTTCATGACCGTGTTCTGGTCCGTCGCGTCGAAAGCGAAGAAAAAACCGCAGGCGGGCTGATCATCCCCGACAGCGCCAAGGAAAAGCCCGCCGAGGGCCTGGTGATCGCCGTTGGCGCAGGTGCCAAGGATGACGATGGGGACCGGATCCCCATGGACGTCAAGGAAGGCGACAAGATCCTCTTCGGCAAGTGGTCCGGCACCGAGGTGACCGTGGACGGCGAAGAGCTGCTGATCATGAAAGAGAGCGACATTCTCGGGATCATCACCGACGAAGCCGCGGCC
Source organism: Dinoroseobacter sp. PD6 (assembly GCF_028807315.1). Classification (NCBI taxonomy): domain Bacteria; kingdom Pseudomonadati; phylum Pseudomonadota; class Alphaproteobacteria; order Rhodobacterales; family Roseobacteraceae; genus Dinoroseobacter; species Dinoroseobacter sp. PD6. Next base: position 222,033 of record NZ_JARAMN010000004.1, read on the forward strand.
AAGGCCGCCTGAACGCCTCGACTGATCACAAACATAGACTCAAGGAGCGAACAACATGGCTGCTAAAGACGTCAAATTCGACATCGACGCCCGCAACCGCATGCTCAAGGGTGTCAACATCCTCGCAGACGCGGTGAAGGTGACCCTGGGCCCCAAGGGCCGCAATGTGGTTCTGGACAAGAGCTTCGGCGCGCCGCGCATCACCAAGGACGGTGTCTCCGTCGCCAAGGAAATCGAACTGGAAGACAAGTTCGAGAACATGGGCGCGCAGATGGTCAAGGAAGTCGCCTCGCGCACCAATGACGAGGCCGGCGACGGCACCACCACCGCGACCGTGCTGGCGCAAGCCATCGTCAAGGAAGGCATGAAGTCGGTTGCCGCGGGCATGAACCCGATGGACCTCAAGCGCGGGATCGACCTGGCGACCTCCAAGGTTGTCGAGGCGATCAAATCCGCCGCCCGTCCCGTGAACGACAGCGCCGAAGTGGCGCAGGTCGGCACCATCTCCGCCAACGGCGAGAGCGAGATCGGCCAGCAGATCGCAGATGCGATGCAGAAGGTCGGCAACGAGGGTGTCATCACCGTCGAGGAGAACAAGGGTCTGGAGACCGAGACCGACGTGGTCGAGGGCATGCAGTTCGACCGTGGCTATCTGAGCCCCTATTTCGTGACCAACCCCGACAAGATGACCACCGAGTTGGAAGACGCGATCATCCTGCTGCACGAGAAGAAGCTCTCGTCGCTGCAGCCGATGGTGCCGCTGCTTGAGTCGGTGATCCAGTCCGGCAAGCCGCTGCTGATCATCGCGGAAGACGTGGAAGGCGAAGCGCTCGCCACCCTCGTGGTCAACAAGCTGCGCGGCGGTCTGAAGATCGCGGCCGTCAAGGCACCGGGCTTCGGCGATCGTCGCAAGGCCATGCTGCAGGACATCGCGATCCTGACCGGTGGCCAGGTGATCTCGGAAGACCTCGGCATGAAGCTCGAGTCCGTGACCATCGACATGCTGGGTTCCGCCAAGCGCGTGTCGATCACCAAGGACGAGACCACCATCGTCGACGGCGCCGGTGCCAAGGCCGAGATCGAAGCCCGCGTGGCCCAGATCCGCAACCAGATCGAGGAGACCACCTCGGATTACGACCGTGAGAAGCTGCAGGAGCGTGTGGCCAAGCTCGCCGGTGGTGTGGCTGTCATCCGTGTCGGCGGCATGACCGAGGTCGAAGTGAAAGAGCGCAAGGACCGTGTGGACGATGCGCTGAACGCGACCCGCGCGGCTGTGCAGGAAGGCATCGTCGTCGGCGGCGGTGTGGCCCTGATCCAGGCGGCCAAGCATCTCGACGGTCTGGAAGGCGCGAACAACGACCAGAACATCGGCATCAACATCGTGCGCAAGGCGCTGGAAGCTCCGCTGCGCCAGATCGCCGAGAACGCAGGTGTCGACGGGTCCGTCGTGGCCGGCAAGATCCGCGAAAGCAGTGACCTGGCCTTCGGGTTCAACGCGCAGACCGAAGAATATGGCGACATGTTCAAGTTCGGCGTGATCGACCCGGCCAAGGTGGTGCGCACCGCGCTGCAGGATGCGGCCTCCATCGCCGGTCTGCTGATCACCACCGAAGCCATGGTGGCCGACAAGCCCGCCAAGGAAGGTGCCGGCGCCGGTGGCGGCATGCCCGACATGGGCGGCATGGGCGGCATGATGTAAGCTGCCGGACATTCCGGATGGAAGGGGCCCTTCGGGGCCCCTTTTTTCATGCGCGCGCCCGATCGGTCCGATCGACGTTTCGGGGCGCGCGCGGAGAAAGCGGCAGTCGCCGGTTTTTTTGCTTTGCGCCCCGTGGGTTTCCCGCGCAAGCTGTGCCGGAGGTGTCACTTTGGTTGAATTCGAGTTGAGAGAAGCGGGTCGGGCGGATGCCTTTGCGATCTCGATCCTGGTGGAGACCAGCTTCGAAGGCTCGCGCGAGGACCGTTTGATCAAGGACTTGCGTGCGGAGGATGCGCTGGGTCTGGAACTGGTCGCCATTGAGCGCGGGCACGTGATCGGCCATGCCGCCTTCCCGAGGCTCTCGCGGCCCGAGGGCTGGTATGCGCTCGCCCCCCTGACGGTGCGGGCGGACCGGCGCCGGATGGGCGTCGGCTCGGCCCTGGTGCGGGTGGGCATCGACCGGTTGCGGCAGGCCGAGGCGCCCGCGCTGCTGGTTCTGGGCGATCCGGACTACTACGAACGATTCGGGTTTTCCCTGGGTGCTGCGGCCAAGCTGCGCAGTGCGTATCCGAAGAACAACCTGATGATGCTGGCCTTCGCGCCGGGGTTGAGCGGGGCCGCGTTCGACGTGGATTACCCGTCGGTCTTTCTGCGCAACTGAGCCCTTGCCCTCGGGCGGTGTCCGGCGCATGACGCGGTCCATGCTGGAGCTTGTCTTCGAAAACGGTCTGATCCTCGATCCGGTGGAGGGCCCCCTGCCGGGGCTGGCCATGGCGAGCGGACGCCTGGGCGCGCCGGGCCCGGCCGCGCGGCGCGTGGACCTGAAGGGGTTCGTGCTGCTGCCGGGGATCGTGGATCTGCATGGCGACGGGTTCGAGCGGCACCTGGCGCCGCGTCGCGGCGCGTTGCGCAGCATGGCCGACGGGCTGCGCGCGCTGGATGCGGAGCTGGCGGCGACGGGGATCACCACCGCCGTGCTGGCGCAGTTCTGGTCCTGGGAAGGGGGGCTGCGCGCGCCGGAGTTTGCCCGCGCCCTGGCGGCGGCGTTGCGGGACATGGCGCCGGTGTTGCGCACGCAGATGCGGATGCAGCTGCGGCTGGAGACCCACCTGGTCGACGATTACGCGGAGGTGCAGGCGTTTCTGCGGGCCGAGGGGATCGGCTACGTGGTGTTCAACGACCACCTGCCCCACCGGCGTCTGGCGGAGGGGCGGCGGCCGCCGCGGCTGACCGGGCAGGCGCTCAAGAGCGGGCGGAACCCGGAGGCGCATCTGGCGCTGATGCAGGGTCTGCACGCGCGCCGCGCCGAGGTGCCCGCGCGGCTGGCGGAGTTGGCGGCGGCGTTGCGGGCGGAGGGCGTGCTGCTGGGCAGTCACGATGACCGGAGCGCGGCGGCGAGGGCGCAGGCCCGGGCATTGGGCGCCACCATCGCGGAGTTTCCCGAAACGGCGGAGGCGGCCCGGGCCGCGCGGGCGGCGGGCGAGCCGGTGATCCTGGGCGCGCCCAACGTGATGCGCGGGGCGTCCCATGCGGGCAATGCCTCGGCCCGGGACCTGATCGCCGAGGGGCTCTGTGATGCGCTGGTCTCGGATTATCACTACCCATCGGTGCGGGCGGCGGCCTTGCTGCTCGCGGGCGGAACGGGACCGGAGCTGGCGCAGGTCTGGCGCATGGTCAGCACCCGCCCGGCGGAGATCCTCGGGCTGCGGGATCGCGGGCGGCTGGTGGCGGGCGCGCGGGCGGACCTGACGGTGCTGGAGGCCGCGACCGGGCAGGTGGCGGCGAGTTTCGCGGGGGGCACGGTGTCCTTCCTGGCGGGCGCGTTCGCCGACCGCCTGCTGGGCTGAGCGGCCGCGCGGGGGAGGTTTTGCGCCGCCCTTCGGGCGTCGCCGGGAGCCGGACCTGCGGTCCGGCGGGATGCTGGCGAGCGGGTGCCTTGCGCGGCTTCGAGTTCCGGCACCCCAGGCGGTCCCACGGCATCGAAACTCCGAGGCATTGCGCCGCCCTGCGGGCGTCGCCCGGGGGCCGGACCTGTGGTCCGGCTGGGGCGTTGTGACGCCGTCTTGCGCGGGGCGCGGCCCTGTGATCATGCTGGCCCATGACCGGCGCTTCCCCTTTGCGACTGTTCCTGCTCGTCGCGCTCACCATGACCGCGTTTGCGGCCAATTCCCTGCTCAACCGCGCGGCCCTGGCCGGGGGGGAGATCGGCCCGGCGGCCTTTGCGGCGATCCGGCTGGGCTCCGGCGCGCTGGTGCTGGCCTTGCTGGTGATGCGGACCCGGCCCTTGCGGCTGCGCAAGCCCGGGCGGTGGATCGGGGTGGGGAGCCTTGCCCTGTACATGGCGGGTTTTTCCTATGCCTATCTCAGCCTCGATGCGGGGTTGGGGGCGCTCATTCTGTTCGGCGGGGTGCAGATCACCATGTTCGCGGGTGCGCTGCTGTCGCGCGACGCGATCCCGGTGACGCGGTGGCTGGGCGCGGGCCTGGCGCTGGCGGGGCTGGCGCTGTTGCTGTGGCCCGGGGCGGTGGGGCGGCCGGACCCGCTGGGCCTTGCGCTGATGAGCCTCGCGGCGGTGGGCTGGGGGATCTATTCGCTGCACGGGCGGGGCAGCACCGAGCCCCTGGCGGACACGGCGGCGAATTTCGTGCTGACCCTGCCGCTATGCCTGCTGGTGGTGGCGATCTGGCCCGACGGGGTGGCGATCAGCCTGTGGGGGATCGTCCTGGCGGTGATCTGCGGAGCGGTGACCTCGGGGCTGGGCTATGCCCTGTGGTACACGGTGCTGCCGCAGCTGGGTGCGAGCCGGGCGGCGGTCGCGCAACTGACCGTGCCGGTGATCGCGTCCCTGGGCGGGCTGCTCCTGCTGGGCGAGGCGATCACGCTGCTCTCGGTGCTGGCGACGGTGCTGGTGCTGGGCGGCGTGGCCCTGTCCCTGCGGCGCGGTTAGCGGACGATCGGCTCCAGCGGGTCGTAGAGCAGGCCCTGGCCCCAGGCGACCTGCGCCAGGCTGTCGGGCTTCACGCGCAGGCGGGCGAGTTCCGTGCGGGTGACGAAGCGGCGCTCGGTCACGATGCCTTCGGGGTCCTGCCAGGCCGCGTCGAGGGTGCCGGACAGGATCGTGGCGCGGAAATAGATGTCCACCTGGTGAAAACTGCCCGCGGGATCGTGGAACTCGTTCACGAGGCAGGGGGCGCCCACGGCGATCCGGAGCCCGGTTTCTTCGTGCACTTCGCGGGCGAGGTTCTCGGGCAGGGAGGTGCCGGGGACCACGCCGCCGCCCGGGGCGCTCCACAGGTCGCTGCGCCCGTCCGGGTAGGCATTGACCAGCAGAAGCCGGTTGTCGCGCAGGATCACGGCGCGGGCGGCGAGGCGGGGTGAGGGCGCGGGCATGGGCCGACAGTGTCGCTGCGTAACGGGCTTGGCAAGCCCCTCGCCTTGGCCCGGACGGGCGGGTAGGGTGTGGACATGACTTTCCGTGCGCTTCTTTTGTGTTTCGGCCTGCTGATGCCGCAAACGGCCTCGGCGGCCTGTGTCGTGCTGCTGCACGGGCTGGCGCGGAGTGACGCGTCCTTCACGGTGATGGAGGCGGTGCTGCGCGGGCTGGGCCATGCGGTGGTCTCGCCCACCTATCCGTCCACCGAGGCGACGGTGGAGGAACTGGCGGCACAGATTGTGCCCGCCGCCCTGGGCGCCTGCGCGCCCCGGAAGGCGCATGTGGTCAGCCATTCCATGGGCGGGATCCTGGTGCGGGCGCAGGCAGCGGTGGCGCCCCTGGAGAACCTGGGCCGGGTGGTGATGCTGGCGCCGCCGAACCAGGGCTCGGAGCTGGTGGATGCGCTGGGCGACTGGGCGATCTTCCAGTGGGTGAACGGGCCTGCGGGGCGGCAGCTGGGCACCGGGCCCGACAGCCTGCCGAACCGGCTGGGCCCGGTGGGGTTCGAGACCGGGGTGATCGCGGGCACGTCGAGCTGGAACCCGCTCTTCTCGCAGCTGTTGCCGGGGCCCGATGACGGCAAGGTCACGGTGGCGCGGACCAAGGTGGCGGGGATGGCCGATCACATTATCCTGCCGGTGTCCCATACCCTGATGATGAACGACCCCAAGGTGATCGCCCAGACGGTGCATTTCCTGGAGAACGGCCGCTTCGCGCCGGAGATGAACTATGCCGAGGCGGTGCAGCGGCTGTTCAACGCCTCGGAGCTGAGCACGCGGCTGGAGGCCCTGGGCGAGTAAAATCCTTGACGAAGGATTTTACCAAGACCCTTGCTTAAGGGTCTTGGACCCGGCTCAGGCGGCCTGGGCGTTGTGGGTCAGGGCGAGGAACACGTCTTCGAGGTCGGGCTCTTCGGTGGCCAGTTCGCGGATGCGGATGCCCGCGTCATGGACCGCCTGCAGGATCGTCTCCACCGGGATCTGGCCGCGCCGGTAGGTGAAGCCCAGGGTGCCGTCGGGCCGGGCCTCGGCCTGCACCCCGTCGATCCGGGGCAGGGTGCCGTCATGGCCGTCCTCGGGGGAGATCACCAGCGTCTTGGCATCCAGTCGGCTGAGCAGGGTCGGGGTCTTGTCCTGGGCGATCTTGGCGCCGTGGTTGATGATCGCGATCTCGTCGCACATCTGTTCGGCTTCTTCGAGGTAATGGGTGGTCAGGATGATCGTCATGCCCTGTTCGTTCAGCTTGCGCACGTTGCGCCACAGCATCTGGCGCAGTTCGATATCCACGCCGGCGGTGGGCTCGTCGAGCACCAGCACATGGGGGGTGTGCACCAGCGCCTTGCCCAGCAGCAGCCGCCGCCGCATCCCGCCCGACAGCGACCGGGAATAGGCGTCCGCCTTGTCCGACAGCCCGATCAGCGCGAGGATCTCGTCGGTGCGCCATTCCGAGCGCGGCACCCCGTAGAGCCCGCTTTGCATGTCGAGCGCGCCGCGGGGGGTGAAGAACGGGTCGAGGTTCAGCTCCTGCGGCATCACGCCGATGGCCGCGCGGCTCTGGCGGGGGTTCACGTCCTGGTCGAAGCCCCAGATCCGCACCTGTCCGGCGGTTTTGCGCACCAGCCCGGCGAGGATGTTGATCAGCGTCGACTTGCCCGCGCCGTTCGGGCCCAGCAGCCCGAAGATGGAGCCGGCCGGGATTGTCAGGTCCACGCCCTTCAGCGCCTCTTTCGCAGGCTGGCCGTTGGCGGCCCGGTAGGTCTTGCGCAGGCCGGTGATCTCGATTGCGGGGGGGCGTGTTTGGCTCTGGTCTGGCTGTGACATGGCGTCCCTTCGTCCGTTCCCTGCGCGGCGGCGGCTTGTCCGTGCGCGCGCAAGACGTATGATGCGCCCGACCTAGGGGCGGTCGCGCCCCGTGGCAAGCCTTTGTGATGCCAGCCCTTGATGGAGCCGCCCCATGCCCACCGCCGTCCCCGAGACCAAGATCGTCACCCAATGGCGGATCGCCTGCGATGGCGGCGAGGGGGCGCTGGGGCATCCGCGTGTCTGGCTGCAGATCCCGCAGGAGCATGGCTGGGTCGAGTGCCCTTATTGCGATGCGCGATACATCCACAAGGATTTCGAAGGGAAGATCGACGTCGCCTGACGGGGTCGGTCCCGCGCAGCCCCGATGAGGGGGCTGCGCCACCTGGCCGTGGGCGCGGTCGGGGTGCTGGGCCTGTACCTGGGCGCGGCGCTTCTGGGCGCGCTGGTGCCCGCCGGACCCGACCCGGACGACAGCCCCGCCGCGACGCGCGGCCCGGAAGTGACGATCGGATTGATCGGCGGGCCGATCCATTATGACTTCGTCCTGCCGATGACGTCCGAGACACGGCAAGCCTTCGCGCCCCTGGCCGCGGCGGGCGTGCCGGTGGACGCGCCGGAACTCGCCTGGATGGTCGTCGGTTGGGGGTCGGAGGCGTTCTACACCACCGTGGGCACCTGGCGCGATGTCTCGGCGGCGGCGCTCTTCCGGGCAGTGACCGGGGATGCGTCGGTGCTGCGCGTGGGCCTTTACGGGCCGGTGGACTGGGGCGCGCGGTGGCGCGAGGTCCGGGTGAGCGGGCCGGAATATGCGCGGCTCCTGGCGGCGATCCGCGGCAACTTCGCGACCAGACCGGGCAGCGCACCGGGGCTGGTCGCGGGGCCAAAGCCGGGGCGGTCCGGGTGGTTCTTTGCGGCGGAGGGGCGGTTCAATGCCCTGCGGACCTGCAACACCTGGGTCGGCACCATGCTGCGCGCCGCGGGCCAACGCTTCGGCATCTGGACGCCGACGCCTTACGCGGTGCGCTTGTCCCACGTTCTGCACCTGCGCTGAGGGCAGATTGCCGTTTGGTCAAGCGCGGACCTGGTGCGAAATCGTGCTATCTTGGCTTTCATGACGCATTTTCACGACCCAGAACGCCCCTATTCCCGCGCCGAGGTTCTCAGCGACGCGGCGGTTCATCTGGGCGCGCTGGGCGCGGCGCTGGCGGCGGTGCCGGTGCTGATCACCCTGGGCGCGGTGTGGCAGCTGGGGGCGGGGCCGGTCACCGGTCTGGCGGTTTATGGCGGCAGCCTGATCGTGATGCTGCTGTGTTCGTACCTGTACAACCACGTGCGCTGTTCGGACTGCGTGATGCGCCTGCGCACGCTCGACCAGAGTGCGATTTTCGTCAAGATCGCAGGGACTTACACGCCCTTTGCCCTGATCTCGGGCACCGGGTTCGGCTTGCTGACCGCGATCTGGAGCGGGGCGGCGCTCGGCGTTGTCCTCGCCGCCCTGCGCGGGCGCGGCTCGGTGCTGCCCTGCGCGGTTCTGTGCCTCGTGCTGGGCTGGGCGATCGTGGTCGGGGGGCAGACCCTGCTGGCGACCCTGTCGATGCCGGTGATCGTTCTGATGGCGGTGGGCGGGGTGCTCTATTCGGTCGGAGTGCCTTTCCTGCTGGCCAAGCGGATGCCCTATCACAACACGATCTGGCACGGCTTCGTGGTGGTGGCGAGTGTGCTCTACTTCATCGCGATCTTCGTCCACATGGTCCAGACCGCCGCCCCGGTCACCTGACCCCTCGCCAATCCCGCGGCAAGACTATATCGCTGTCCACGTAGTGCGACGAGGGGGCAAGGCATGGCATTCGGCAAGGGACATCACCTGCATCTGATCGACGGATCGGCGTTCATTTTCCGCGCCTATCACGCGTTGCCGCCGCTGACGCGGAAGTCCGACGGGCTGCCCATCGGGGCGGTGTCGGGCTTCTGCAACATGCTGCAGCGCTATGTCGAAGGGAACGCTGGGGGCGATGTGACCCATGTGGCGGTGATCTTCGACAAGGGCAGCCATACCTTTCGCAATGATCTTTACGACCAGTACAAGGCCAACCGCGAGGCGATGCCCGAGGACCTGCGCCCGCAGATCCCCCTGACCCGGACCGCGACCGAGGCGTTCAACATCGCCTGCAAGGAGATGGAGGGGTTCGAGGCGGACGATATCATCGCGACGCTGGCCTGCCAGGCGCGCGAGGCCGGCGGGCGCTGCACGATCATCAGCTCCGACAAGGACCTGATGCAGCTGGTCGGCGGCGGGGTCGAGATGCTGGATGCGATGAAGAACAAGACCATCGACGTGGACGGGGTGTTCGAGAAATTCGGCGTGGGCCCCGACCGGGTGGTCGATGTGCAGGCGCTGGCCGGGGATTCGGTGGACAACGTGCCCGGCGCACCGGGGATCGGGATCAAGACCGCGGCGTTGCTGATCAACGAGTATGGCTCGCTCGAGGAGCTTCTGGACCGGGCCGGGGAGATCAAGCAGCCCAAGCGCCGCCAGACCCTGATCGAGCATCGCGCCCAGATCGAGCTGTCGAAGCGGCTGGTGCAGCTCGATTGCGACATGGAGCTGGATTTCACCATCGAGGACCTTGAGGTGCGCGATCCGGAGCCGGAGACCCTGCTCGGTTTTCTGGCCGAGATGGAATTCCGCACCCTGACCAAGCGGATTTCGTCCGCCCTGGGGGTGGAGGCGCCCGCCGTGGCGGAGCCCGCAGCGACGACGGCCTCGCCAGAGGCGGAGGAGCACCCCCCCCTGAGCGCGTCGGAGCATGTCACCATCCGCGACGCGGAAACCCTGCAAAGCTGGATCGACGCGATCCATGCGCGCGGGGTGGTGGCGGTGGACACCGAGACCACGGGCCTCAACGAGATGCGCGCGGATCTGGTGGGCGTGTCGCTCTGCGTGGAGCCGGGGCGCGCGGCCTACCTGCCGCTGGCGCACAAGGACGGTGGCGGGGCCGACGACCTGTTCGGCGGGGAGGCGAAGCTGGCCGAGGGGCAGCTGGATTTCGAGACCGCGCTTGGGATTCTCAAGCCCGTGCTGGAGGACCCTGCGGTCCTGAAGATCGGGCAGAACATGAAATACGATGCCAAGATCCTCGCCCGGAACGGGATCACGGTGGCGCCCATCGACGACACGATGCTGCTGAGCTACGCGCTCCATGCCGGGTTGCACGGGCACGGGATGGACGCGCTGTCGGAGCGCTATCTCGACCACACGCCGATCCCGATCAAGACCCTGCTGGGCACCGGCAAATCCGCGATCACCTTCGATTTCGTGCCCATCGAGGAGGCGACGAAATACGCCGCCGAGGATGCGGAAATCACGCTGCGTCTGTGGCAGCGGTTGAAGCCGCGCCTGCACCTGGCGCAGGTCACCCGCGTCTACGAGTGGATGGAGCGGCCCATGGTGCCGGTTCTGGCCGAGATGGAGATGCGCGGGATCAAGGTCGATCGCGACACGCTGAGCCGGATGTCGAATGCGTTCGCGCAGAAGATGGCCGGGCTGGAGGCGGAGATCCACGAGCTGGCGGGGGAGAGTTTCAACGTGGGCAGTCCGGCGCAATTGGGCGAGATCCTGTTCGAGAAGATGGGGTTCGAGGGGGGCAAGACCGGCAAGTCGGGCAAGTATTCGACCCCGGCGGATGTGCTGGAGGATCTGGCGACAGAGCATGACCTGCCGCGCCGGGTGCTGGATTGGCGGCAGCTGTCGAAGTTGAAATCGACCTACACGGACGCCTTGCAGGATCATATCAACCCCGAGACCGGGCGGGTGCATACGTCCTACTCGATTGCCGGGGCGAATACGGGGCGATTGGCTTCGACCGATCCGAACCTGCAGAACATCCCCGTGCGCTCCGAGGAGGGGCGGCGCATTCGCGAGGCCTTCGTGGCGGAGCCGGGGCATGTGCTCGTGTCGCTCGACTACAGCCAGATCGAGCTGCGCATCCTCGCCCATATCGCCGGGATCGACGCGCTCAAGACCGCGTTCCGGGACGGGCTGGACATTCATGCGATGACCGCGTCGGAGATGTTCGATGTGCCGCTGGACGAGATGACGCCGGAGGTGCGGCGCCAGGCCAAGGCGATCAATTTCGGGGTGATCTACGGGATCTCGGGCTTTGGCCTCGCGCGGAATCTGCGGATCCCGCGGGCCGAGGCGCAGGCCTTCATCGACACCTATTTCGAGCGATTCCCCGGCATCCGGGCCTATATGGACGACACGGTCGCCTTCGCGAAGGAGCATAAATACGTGCAGACCCTGTTCGGGCGGAAGATCCACACGCCGGAGATCGGCGCGAAGGGGCCCCAGGCGGGGTTCGCCAAGCGCGCGGCGATCAACGCGCCGATCCAGGGAACGGCGGCGGACATCATCCGGCGCGCGATGGTGCGGATGCCCGCGGCGATTGCCGACCTGCCGGCGCGGATGCTGCTTCAGGTCCATGACGAGCTGATCTTTGAGGTGGAGGAAGACGCGGTGGACCGGGTGATTCCGGCGGTGCGCCAGGTGATGGAGGGGGCCGCCGCGCCGGTGGTGCATCTCGATGTGCCGCTGACGGTGGATGCGGGCCAGGGGCGAAGCTGGGCGGAGGCGCATTAGGGCGCCGGTGGCGCGGGCCAACGGCTTTCGAAAGCCGTTGAGCGGCCCGGCGGCAGCCGGAGGCGCACCGCCAGCCGGGAGGCGCGACGGTCGGGTCAGCGCCGGTCAAGGGCTTTGCAAAGCCCTTCCAAGCGCGTTCGAACGCGCTTGACCCGCGCGCGGTGGACACGGAACTTGCGAGCATGCTGATCGCCTTCAACAAGCCCATGAATGTGCTGTCGCAATTCACTCCCGAGGGAAAATGGCGCGGGTTGAAGGACTGGATCGATGTGCCGGGCGTCTATGCCGCCGGGCGGCTCGACCGGGATAGCGAGGGCTTGCTGCTGCTGACCGATGACGGGCGCCTGCAGGCGCGGATCACCGAGCCGCGGGCGAAGATGTCCAAGACCTACTATGCGCTGGTGGAAGGCCGCCCGAGCCAAGACGCGATCAACCGTCTGTGCGAGGGGGTCAGTCTCAAGGACGGGCCGACGCGGCCCGCCAAGGTCGCCGAGCTTCCGGCGCCGGACTGGCTCTGGCCGCGCGACCCGCCCGTGCGGCTGCGCAAGACCGTGCCCGATGCCTGGCTGCGCCTGACCATCACCGAGGGCCGCAACCGGCAGGTGCGGCGCATGTGTGCCGCCGTGGGCCTGCCCTGCCTGCGCCTGATCCGCACGCAGATCGGGGATTGGACCCTCGACGGACTGGCCCCGGGGCAGTGGCGCCGGATCGCCCCCTGACTTCGGCCTCCTGACTTCGGCCCCGTGGCGCGGTGGCACGCACGGGCGGCGACGAATCGCGTCAGTCCTCGGCCAGCTCCGCCGTCGGGATCATCGGGAAGAACCGCCCGCCGGAGCGGATGCCGAACCAGTCGGTCCCGTCGAGCGCGGCGGTCTCGCCGATCTCCACCAGCCGGTAGAAGCTCTTGCGGTCGATCAGCGCCTCCAGCCCGCGGCGGATATGGACGTAGGGTGCGGGCTCCCCGGTTTCGGGGTGGCGCGTGACCCGGATCGGGTTGTCGGGGCCCGCGTCGGCGGTGTCGCCCACATGGGTGGTGAAGGTGATGACCTGGTCCGGGCCGGGGTCGGTGACGTCGAAATCCGTGGCCACGAAGGGCGCGTCCTCTACGGTGATGCCGACCTTTTCGACCGGGGTGACGAGGTAGAATTTCCCGTCCTCGACCTTCAGGATCGAAGAGAACAGGCGCACCAGCGGCGCGCGTCCGATCGGGCTGCCCTGGTAGAACCAGGTCCCGTCGCGGGCGATGTGGATATCCAGATCGCCGCAGAAGGGCGGGTTCCACAGATGCACCGGCGGCGGGCCCTTTTTAGAGGCGGCGCGCGCCGAGGCCGCCAGCCCGTCCGCGGTGGGGGTCACGATGTTTTGTCCGCTCATAGTTTTTGCCATTTGTCAGTGGGGCCATACTTTCCTGTAAGGTGACCATATAAGGCAATGGCAAGGAGCGGACATGGCTGACGCAGAGACCCTGGTTAAAGATATCGAACGGCTGGGGGAAAAGTTGGCCGAGGCCAAGGCCAGCATCGCCACGCAAATCATTGGGCAACCTACGGTTGTGGACCTGTCCCTGAACGCGATGCTGTCCGGGGGGCATGCCCTGCTGATGGGTCTGCCGGGGCTCGGCAAGACGCTTTTGGTCGATACGCTGAGCACGGTAATGGGGCTGAGCGCGAATCGGGTGCAGTTCACGCCAGACCTGATGCCGGCGGATATTCTCGGCTCCGAAGTGCTGGAAACCGGCGCGGATGGCGCGCGGTCCTTCCGGTTCCTGGAAGGTCCGATCTTCTGCCAGCTGTTGATGGCGGACGAGATCAACCGGGCCTCGCCCCGGACCCAGTCGGCGCTGTTGCAGGCGATGCAGGAAAAGCATGTGAGCATCGCGGGCCAGGAACGCCCGCTGCCCGCGCCGTTCCATGTGCTCGCCACCCAGAACCCGATCGAGCAGGAGGGCACCTATCCGCTGCCCGAGGCGCAGCTCGACCGCTTCCTGCTCAGGATCGACGTGGATTACCCGGACCGCGAGACCGAGAAGGGCATCCTCATGGCCACCACCGGCATCGACGGCGCGACCGCGCATCCGGTGTTCACCGGGGCGGAGTTGATCCACGCCCAGGAGGTCGTGCGCCGGATGCCCGTGGGCGACGCGGTGGTCGAGATGATCCTGGACCTGGTGCGCGCGTGTCGGCCGAACGAGCCGGAGGCCCATGACGCGGTCAACCGCTCGGTCTCCTGGGGGCCGGGGCCGCGGGCGGCGCAGTCGCTGATGCTGTGCGTGCGGGCGCGGGCGCTTCTGGACGGGCGGCTGGCCCCGTCGGCGGAGGATGTCGCGGCCCTGGCGCGGCCGATCCTGTCGCATCGAATGGCGCTGAGCTTTGCCGCGCGGGCCGAGGGCGTGATCCTCGAGGAGGTCATCGAGAATGTCACCCACGGCGTGACCCGGATCGAGCGGGCCGCGTGAGCAAGACGGGCTTCTCCGAGGCGCGCCATACTCCCGACAGTCTGCGCCACCGTTCGGAAACGGTTTCGGGCACCCTGCCGCCGCTCATGGTGGCGGCGGAACATCTGGCCGCGACCATCATGCTGGGCAATCACGGGCGCAAGCGGGCCGGGACCGGGGACGAGTTCTGGCAGTACCGCCCGGCGGAGGCCGGGGACGGCGTGCGGTCGATCGACTGGCGCCGATCCGCGCGGGCCGACAGCCCCTTCGTGCGGGAAAAGGAATGGCAGGCGGCGCAGAGCCTGATGCTCTGGGTCGATGATGCGCAGTCCATGGGGTTTACCGGCGGGCGCAACCGTCCGTCGAAGCTGCGCCGGGCGCAGACCATCGGCATGGCGCTTGCGATCCTGGCGATCCGGTCGGGGGAGCGGGTCGGGCTGATGAACCTGCCGGAGCCGCCCAAGGCGGGCAATTCGCAGCTGATCCGTCTGGCCGCGGCCCTGATGGACCCCAAGCACCCCGAGGATTACGGCAAGCCGGTCGCCCGGGTGATGCCCGCCGGCGCCCGGGCGGTATTCCTGTCGGATTTCCTCGGCGACACGGCCCCGGTGGAGAAGGCGCTGACCACGGCAGCCGACCGGGGCGTGAAGGGGGCGCTGGTCATGGTGCTGGACCCCGATGAAGAGGCGTTTCCCTTCGACGGGCGCACGGTGTTCGAGAGCATGTCGGGCGCGATCCGGTTCGAGACGCTGAAGGCCAAGGGCCTGCGCGAGGCCTATCTGCAGCGGCTGGCGGAGCGGAAGGACTGGCTGCAGACGCTGGCGCGGCGCACGGGCTGGCGGCTGGACATTCACCACACCGATCATCCGCCGGAGGACCCGCTCCTCTGGCTCTATCATGCACTGGAACAGGTACGCTGATGTTCACTCTGGGACCCATCGCCTTTGCGTCGCCCGGTCTGCTGCTGCTGCTTCTGGCGCTGCCGATCCTGTGGCTGATCCTGCGCGCGGTGCCGCCTGCGCCGATCACGCGGCGGTTTCCCGGTGTGGCGCTCCTGCTGGGGCTGAACGACCCGGAGAGCGAGACCGACAAGACGCCCTGGTGGCTGTTGTTGCTGCGCGCGCTGGCAGTGGCGGCGATGATCCTGGGCTTCGCGGGCCCGATCCTGAACCCCGACGAGCGGACGCCGGGGACCGGCCCGTTGCTGATCGCGGCCGATGCCAGCTGGGCCTCGGCGCGGGACTGGTCGGCGCGGCAGGACCGGCTGGAAGCGTTGCTGGAAGAGGCGGCGCGCGATGGCCGCCCGGTGGCGCTGGTCACCCTGACCGACCTGCCACCGGCGGAGATCGCCTTCGGCGCGCCGGAGGCCGAGCGCGCGCGCCTGCCCGGTGTGCAGCCCAAGCCCTGGCCGGTGAACGGGCCGGAGGTTCTGGCCTGGCTGGAGGCGGTCGAAGGCGATTTCGACACGTTCTGGATGTCGGACGGGCTGGACTGGCCGGAGCGGGACGCGGTGCGCGCGGCGCTGGAGGCGCGCGGCGCGGTGCGTGTGTTCGAAAGCCCGCGCGCGGTCTTCGGGATCAGCCCGGCGCGGATCGAGGATGGTGAGGTGCGGGTCGAAGTGCTGCGGTCCCCGCCCGCCGGGGAGCGTCCGGTGACGGTGATCGCCCGCGGCCCCGGCCCGAACGGGGTGACCCGGGAGCTGGGCCGCACCGAAGTGGTGTTCGAGGCCGGTGAGGCCACCCAGGAGGCGGTGTTCGACCTGCCGCCGGAGCTGCGCAACCGGGTGACCCGGTTCGAGGTGACGGGGCAGACCACCGCCGGGGCGGTGAGCCTCGCCGATGACGCCCTGCGGCGGCGGGAGATCGCGCTCTTCGCCGGGCGGGACGACCGCGAGGGGCTGGAGCTGCTGACGCCGCTGCACTACCTGCGCCGAGCTTTGGAGCCGACGGCCGACCTGCTGGAGGTGCCGCTGGTCGATGCGCTGCCGGCGAACCCGGATGTGATCATCCTGGCGGATGTGGCGCAACTGGCCCCGACCGAGGCCGAGGGGATCACGGAGTGGGTGGAAAACGGCGGTCTGCTGGTGCGATTTGCCGGGCCGCGGCTGGCGGCGTCCGATGTCTCGCGGCTCGAAGAGGACCCGTTGATGCCGGTGCGCCTGCGCGCGGGCGGGCGGTCCGTCGGGGGCGCGATGAGCTGGGGCGAGCCCAAGGCGCTGCGGCCCTTTTCCTCAAGCTCCCCCTTCTTCGGCCTGCCCCTGCCGGAGGATGTGGCGGTCACCGCTCAGGTAATGGCGCAGCCGGATCCGAACCTGCCCGATCGGGTGGTTGCGGCGTTGACCGACGGCACACCGCTGGTCACCCGCAAGGCCTTGGGGCAGGGGCAGGTCGTTCTGTTCCATGTCACCGCGAATGCGGAATGGTCGAGCCTGCCGCTCTCGGGGCTGTTCGTGCAGATGCTGGAGCGGTTGGCGGTGTCGTCGCGGCCCACGGCGCTGACCGCCGAGGCGCTGGCGGGCACCACATGGGTGCCCGAGCAGCTGTTGGGGCCCTTCGGGACGCTGGAGGAGGCCGGGCAGTTGGCCGGGATCCCGGGCGAGGATCTGGCGGAGGCCCCCCTGAGCGCGGAGGTGCCGCCGGGGCTTTATGCCGGGGATGACCGGCGGCTGGCGCGTAATGTGCTGGGGGCCGGGGCCGTACTGGCGCCGTCCGTCTGGCCCCCATCGATCACGGTCGAGGGGCTGGAAGCGCAGCGGGATCAACCCTTGGCGGGCTTCTTGCTGACGGCGGCGCTGGCGTTGTTGGCGTTGGATATCCTGGCGGCTCTGTGGCTGTCTGGACGGCTGCGGCAGGCCCATGGGGCCGCGGCGGCGGCCCTGGTGGTCGTGCTGCTCGGGCTGGGGACGCCCCCCGCCACGGCGCAGGAGGGCATCCCGGATGACGTGCTGGCGCTGGAGGCGACCACGGCGGTGGTGCTGGCCCATGTGCGCACGGGCGATCCGCGGCTCGACGAGATCGCCTATGCGGGGCTGCGGGGGCTGTCGCAAATCCTCACCCAGCGCACCTCGATCGAGCCGGACGATCCGATCACCGTGGACCTGGAGACCGACGAGCTTGCGTTCTTCCCGTTCCTCTACTGGCCGGTATCGGACAGCCAGCCGCTGCCCTCTGCGGAGGCTTACGCCAAGCTGAACCGCTACTTGCGCGGGGGCGGGATGATCCTGTTCGATACGCGGGATGCGGATGTGGCGCAATTCGGCAATGACAGCCGGGGGATGCGGGCGCTGCGGCGGCTGGCGGCCCCGCTGGACGTGCCACCCCTGGAGGTTCTGCCGGCCGATCACGTTCTGACGCGGACGTTCTACTTGCTGCAGGACTTCCCCGGACGTCACAACAACCGCACGCTCTGGGTGGAGGCCGCGCCGCCCGACGCGGAGCAGGTCGAGGGCATGCCGTTTCGCAACCTCAATGATGGGGTCACGCCGGTGGTGATCGGCGGCAATGACTGGGCGGCGGCCTGGGCGGTGGACGAGGCCGGGCGCGCCATGGTGCCGGTCGGGCGCGGCTTCTCGGGCCGCCAGCAGCGCGAGCTGGCCTATCGGTTCGGCGTCAACCTGATCATGCATGTGCTGACCGGCAACTACAAATCCGACCAGGTCCATGTGCCGGCACTTCTGGAAAGGCTGGGTCAATGAACAGCGGCACGGTGATCTTCGACCCCTATCTGCCCTGGGCGGTGCTGGGCGCGCTCGGCGCTCTGATGGCGGCGCTTCTGCTCTTTGCGGGGGCGCGCGGGCTTCTGGGCGCCTGGGTGCGCGGGCTGGCGACGGCGGCGCTGCTCCTGGCGCTGGCGAACCCGTCCTTGCAGGAAGAGGATCGCAGCCCGCTGACCGATATCGTGCTGGTGGTGGTGGACGAGACCGCGAGCCAGCGGATTTCCGACCGCACCGAGCAGACCGAGGCGGCGCTGGAAGAGCTGAGCGCCGAGATCACCGCCCGCACCAATACCGAGCTGCGCGTGGTCCGGGTGGGCGACGGGCCGGGCAATGCGGGTACGCTGCTGGTCGCGGCGATGACCGAGGCGCTGTCGGAGATCCCGCAGGCGCGGCTGGCGGGCACGATCCTGCTGAGCGACGGGCAGGTCCATGACCTCGGCCCGATGCCCAACCTGCCGGCGCCCTTGCACCTGCTGCTGACCGGGCGGGAGGGCGACTGGGACCGCCGCCTCGTGGTCAAAACCGCGCCCGCCTTCGGCATCCTGGGCGAAGAGGTCGAGCTGACCGTGCGGATCGAGGACCAGGGCGATGTGCCCGCCGCCGCCCAGGGGCAGGTGTCGCTGGAGATCGCCGTGGACGGGGGGGAGCCCTTTGCTGTGGACGTGCCCGTGGGCCGGGACATCACGGTGCCGCTGTCGCTCGACCATGGCGGCATGAACGTGGTGCAGCTGACCGTGCCCGAGGCCGAGGGCGAGTTGACCGACCGCAACAACGCCGCCGTGGTGCAGATCAACGGGGTGCGTGACCGGTTGCGGGTGCTGCTGGTCTCGGGCGAGCCCCATGCGGGGGAGCGGACCTGGCGCAACCTGCTGAAATCCGACAGTGCGGTGGACCTGGTGCATTTCACCATCCTGCGCCCGCCGGAGAAACAGGACGGTGTGCCGGTCTCGGAATTGTCGCTGATCGCGTTCCCGACGCGGGAGCTGTTCCTGGAGAAGATCGACGATTTCGACCTGATCATCTTCGACCGTTATCGGCGGCGCGGGATCCTGCCGCAGATTTACCTCGCGAACATTGCGCAATATGTCGAAGCGGGCGGTGCGGTCCTGGTGGCCGCGGGGCCGGATTTCGCCTCGGCCAATTCGATCTATCGCTCGCCGCTGGCGGATATCATCCCCGGCGAGCCCACGGCACGGGTGATCGAGGAAGGCTTCACGCCGGAGATCAGCGACGTGGGCAACCGGCATCCGGTGACCGCCGGGCTTGCGCCGACCAACCTGGCCGAGGGGGAAGCGCCCTGGGGCCGCTGGTTCCGCCTGATCGAGGTGGAGCCGATGGCGGGCGAGGTGGTGATGACGGGCCCGGGCGACCGGCCGCTCCTGATGCTGGACCGGGTGGGCGAGGGGCGCGTGGCGCTCTTGGCGTCGGATCACGCCTGGCTGTGGTCGCGGGGCTACGAGGGCGGCGGGCCGCAGCTGGAGCTGCTGCGCCGGTTGGCCCATTGGATGATGAAGGAGCCCGAGTTGGAGGAGGAGGCGCTGACCGCCACCGCCGAGGGTCAGACCATGACCATCACCCGCCGCGCCCTGACCGACGGGGAGCGGGAGGTGACGGTGATCGGCCCGGACGGGGTCGAAACGGTCGTGCCCCTGACCGAGATCGCGCCGGGGCGCTGGAGCGCGGAGTTCACCGGCGCCGAGCCTGGCCTCTACCGTCTGAGCGACGGGGAGCTGGACGCGGTGGTGGGCCTCGGCCCGTCTGCGCCGCGGGAGTTCGAGGAAACCCTGGCCAGCGGCGAAAAGCTCGCGGCGGCGGTGGATGCGACCCGGGGCGGGGTGCTGGCGCTGGAGAACGGTGTGCCGCGGCTGCGCGATGTGGGCGAGGGCCGAAACGCCGCCGGGCGCGGCTGGATCGGCCTGACCCCGCGGGAGGCGGCGCTGACCACGGACCTGCGGATCAGCCCGCTCATCGCCGCGTGGCTGTTCCTGGCGCTGGTGGCGCTCCTGACCATCGCCGCCTGGCTGCGCGAAGGGCGGCGAAGCACGCCCAAGGCCGGTTGAGGCTCAGTCCGGCAAGCGCAGGGTAAAGGGCGTGCCGGTGTAGCCATCGAGGTTGCACCGGGCGCGTATCACCAGTTCGGTCACGCCTTCGGGCACGCGCACCCCGCCGAGGCTGCGGGTGAAGGGCTGCTCTTCCACATGGGGATGGGCGAGGACCCGTGTGCCCAGGGAGACGCCGTCGGGGGTCAGCACCTCCCACCCGTCCGCGTAATGGTCCCAGCCGGTATCCGGATGGCTCAGGGTGACGGAGATGCGCCAGCCCGCACCGCTACGCTGGGCTTCGGCGGTCTCGATGACCGAGGGGCTGGCCCAGAGCGGGGCGGTGCAGAGCAGGCCCAGGGCCAGCGCGGGGATCAGGGGTCGGGGCATGGGGGTCTCCATCATCAGGGCCCCGCGATCCTGCCACAGGTCGGAGCGCGCGGGGCTCACGAATGCGCCAGCGCGGCTTTCACGCAACTGATACAAATCTGAAGGGCCGTTGTTACAGAACCGTTGCATCCCGAAGGCGCTAAACCTTGGGGAATCACATGAAAAAATCCGTTCTGCTGAGTGGCGCCGCCTGCGCGCTCACCGCCGGGCCCGCACTGGCCGACATGAATTTCAACCGGATCGCGTCCTTTCCGGTCACGGCCAACTTCGACGGGGCGGTGCCGGAAGAAACCTCTGCCGAGATCATCGATGCCACCGCCGATGGCATGGTGCTGGTCTACACCGACAGTCCGGCGGGGGTGCTCGGGGCGATCGACATCACCGACCCGGCGAACCCGCAGCCCCTGGGCACCATGGCGATGGATGGCGAGCCGACGGCCGTGTCGATCATCGGCACAACGGCGTTCGTGGGGATCAACACCTCCGAGAGCTACACCGAGCCGTCGGGCATGGTGAAGGCCATCGACGTGACGAGCATGACCGAACTGGCCCGTTGCGACCTCGGCGGGCAGCCCGACAGCACCGGGAAGGCGCCGGACGGGTCGTTCATCGCCGTGGCCATCGAGAACGAGCGTGACGAGGACCTGGGAGAGGGCCGCGTACCGCAGATGCCGGCGGGCGACCTGGTCATGATCGACGTTGTCGATGGCAGCCTCGATTGTGGCAGCCTGATCCGCGCGGACCTCACGGGGCTTGCGGATGTGGCGGGAGAGGACCCGGAGCCGGAATTCGTGGATATCAACGGGCTCGGCGAGACGGTCGTGACCCTGCAGGAGAACAACCATATCGTCGTGGTTGCGCGGGACGGGTCGATCGTCTCGCATTTCTCCGCCGGGTCGGTGGATCTGGACGGGATCGACGCCACGGATGAACGCGGCGCGCTGATCTTCACCGAGAGCCAGCCGGACCGGGTGCGGGAGCCCGACGGGGTGCAGTGGATCGATGATACCCATTTCGCCATCGCCAATGAGGGCGACATGGATGGCGGGGCGCGGGGGATGACGATCTTCGCCAAGGATGGCACCGAGCTGTTCGAAACCGGCGCGTCCTTCGAGCATGCCATTGTGCAGATCGGGCATTACCCGGACCGGCGCTGGGATGCCAAGGGGGTTGAGCCAGAGGGAATAGAATTCGGGGTATTCGACGGCACGCCGTTCGTCTTTGTCATGGCGGAGCGGGCCTCGGTCGTGGGGGTCTATGACGTGAGCGACCCGGCGGCACCGGTGCTCAAGCAGCTTCTGCCTTCCGGCATCTCTCCGGAAGGGGCGGTGGCGATCCCGTCCCGGGGCCTGCTGGCCACGGCCAACGAGTATGACGGGCTCGAGGACGGCGCGGCGCGTGCCCATGTGATGCTCTACGAATACCAGGAAGCCCCTGCGGCCTATCCGCAGCTGACCTCTGAAGGCGCGGGAGAACTCATCGGTTGGGGGGCGATCTCGGGCATGGTCGCCGGGGAAGGCAGCACGATCTACGCGGTGAATGACAGCTTCTATGGCTTCCAGCCGACGATCTACACCATCGACGCCTCTACCACCCCGGCGCGGATCACCGCCGCGACGCCGGTCACTCGCGCGGGCCGTCCGGCACAGAAGCTCGACCTCGAAGGTATCACGCTGGACGGCGCAGGCGGCTTCTGGGTCGCCTCCGAAGGGCGCACGGACCGTGTTGTGCCCCATGCGCTCTACCACGTCTCCGCCCAGGGCGAGATCCAGGCGGAAATCGGTCTTCCGCCGGAGCTGATGGCGGTGGAGCGGCGCTTTGGCTTCGAGGGCATCACCAAGGTTGGAGATACCCTGTGGATGGCCGTGCAGCGGGAGTGGGCGGACGATCCCGAGCACCACGCCAAGCTGGTGTCCTACAACCTGGAGACCGAGGAATGGGGCGCGGTGCTTTATCCCAAGGCAGCGCCGGAGACGGGCTGGGTCGGCCTGTCGGAGATCAGCGCCCATGGCGATCACGTCTATATCGTGGAGCGGGACAACCGGCACGGGCTGGAGGCAGTCACCAAACGGGTCTACCGCGTGCCGCTGGCCG
This sequence comes from Dinoroseobacter sp. PD6, assembly GCF_028807315.1. Classification (NCBI taxonomy): domain Bacteria; kingdom Pseudomonadati; phylum Pseudomonadota; class Alphaproteobacteria; order Rhodobacterales; family Roseobacteraceae; genus Dinoroseobacter; species Dinoroseobacter sp. PD6. The sequence continues at coordinate 244,278 of NZ_JARAMN010000004.1, forward strand.
AGATGGTGCCCGCCACGCTGGACGGAGACGATATGCCCACCGTGTCCAAGGAACTGATGCGCGACCTGCTGCCGGATCTGACTGCGACGGGTGGTTACGTGCTCGACAAGGTCGAGGGGCTCGCGATCCTGCAAACCGGAGAGATCTTCGTGTCCACCGATAATGACGGGGTCGAGGATCATTCCGGGGAGACGATGTTTTTCTCCATCGGTACCGCGCCTTAGGCCCGGTTTCCATCAATGGATCGACCCGTCAGGGCCCACCCTCCTGTGGGCCCTGTCTGTTCTGGGGTTCAGCGACTCGGTTTCCCGCAGCCGCCTTGGGCGAATGCCGTTCTGATGAGCGGTTGAGTGCGAAAACCTCCTCCTTAACCCGAGTCAAAGCCAGATATTTTCATTTTGCAAAAGCTGGTTGTCCCTGAATTCATTGCGATAAAATGCGCCAGTGGATGAAAGGGTGTAAATGTGTAAATCAAAACTTACAGATTGCAATGTCTATCAACTATGACATACTGCGAAGGTCGATTGGCCGCATGCTTGGCCAGTCGTGGGACGATCCGGTTCTGAACCCAGACCTCGGCACCAGTGAGTCCCCCTCGGAAACTGAATAACGGAGGAGATCAGCATGGCTGATGACACCGATAAGGTCTGGCCGACAGGTCTGACACTCGAAGAAGCCGAAGAAGTGCATAGCTATCTCATCGATGGTACGCGCGTTTTCGGTGTGATCGCGCTGCTTGCGCATTTTCTCGTGGCGGCCGCCACGCCCTGGCTCGGATAAGGGGGTCACGTCATGAACAATGCAAAGATGTGGCTCGTCGTTCCGCCCGCCGTGGGCGTACCGGTTTTCCTCGGCGCTGTGGCTGTCGGCTCCTTCGCGGTCCATGTGGCGGTTCTGAGCAACACCTCCTGGGTGTCCGACTTCCTGTCCGGCAATGAGCTCGGCTCCGGGGATTCCGCAGCCCTGTTGCAGCAGCAAGAGGCCGCGACCGCCAAGGCGTCCTATGTTCTTCCGGATGTGAACGGAGCCCAGCAGGTTCTGATCGTCATGCCGGACGGAACGACCCGGACGGCCGTGCTGCAGGGCGAGACCCTGGCCTCCGCCTCGCCGACCGTCCCGCCGTCGTCCTACTGAAGGGGCACGGCAGAAATATCTCCGCCCCGGGTATGACCGAGCCCCGGGCGGAGACCTGACGGAGAAATTCATGTCCCTCAACCTCAAGGCACTTGCCCTGCAACGGATTGCGACCCTCGGGCCGCGTTACCTGCCGTTTGCGGATGTCGCGACGCCGGAGGTTTCCCTCAGCCGCCTTCTGCGGCTGTCATTGTTTCAAGTCACCGTGGGCATGGCGCTCGTTCTGCTGGTCGGCACCCTGAACCGGGTAATGATCGTGGAGCTTGACGTGCCGGCCACGCTGGTCGCGGGGATGCTCGCGCTCCCCTTGCTGTTCGCGCCCTTCCGCACGCTGATCGGGCATCGCTCCGACGCCCATGTCTCGGCTCTGGGCTGGCGGCGTGTGCCCTATATCTGGAAAGGCACGCTCTATCAGTTCGGCGGGTTCGCCATCATGCCCTTCGCGCTGCTTGTGCTGTCGGGCTATGGCGAGTCCGGGGACCTGCCCCGATGGATCGGGATGGCGGCCGCGGGCCTTGCCTTCCTGCTGGTCGGTGCGGGGTTGCACATGGTGCAGACCGTGGGGCTGGCGCTGGCCACGGACCTGGTGCCGGACGAGGACCATCCCAAGGTCGTGGGCCTGATGTATGTGATGCTGCTCTTCGGGATGGTGGCGAGTGCGCTGGTCTATGGCCTGCTTTTGGAGAATTACACGCCAGGCCGCCTGGTGCAGGTGATCCAGGGCAGTGCGGTGGTGACCGTTGCGCTGAACCTGACCGCCATGTGGAAGCAGGAGGCGCGCAACCGGGACCGGGCCGCCGCGCAGAAGGCCGCGCCGAGGGTCACGTTCCGCGAGGCATGGGACCGGCTGGTGGCCGTGCCGGGGACGCTGCGCCTGCTGGTGGTGATCGGGCTTGGGACCTTCGGGTTCGGCATGGCCGATGTATTGCTTGAGCCCTATGGCGGGCAGGCCCTCGGCCTGTCGGTGGCGCAGACCACGAAGCTGACCGCGCTGCTGGCCGGCGGTTCCCTGATCGGTTTTGCCATCGCCTCGCGCGTCCTGAGCCGGGGCCTGGCGCCCGATGCGCTGGCCCGGGTGGCGGCCAGCATCGGCATTCCGGGATTTGCGGCGATCATCGCCGCCTCGCAGGGCTTCGGCACAGCACTTTTCCTGACGGGGACGTTGACCACGGGGATCGGTGCGGGCCTGTTCGGCCATGCCACCCTGACCGCCACGATCCAGCGCGCACCCAAGGGCCAGATTGGCCTGGCGCTCGGCGCATGGGGCGCGGTGCAGGCGACCTGCGCCGGGATCGGCGTGGCGCTGGCCGGCATCCTGCGCGATGTGCTTGTCAATCTGCCGGGCGAGGAGGGACTTGCCGTCCACACGCCCTACAATGTTGTATTCGGAATCGAGATCCTGTTCCTGGCCTTGGCCGTGCTCGTTGCACTCCCTCTCGGAGCGCGCCTTGTACGTCGGGCCATTCAGTCCTGACCTTCGGCGTGCGAAAGCCGCGGGCAACCCGGGAGGAGAAAGACCACCATGGCAACAGTAATTTCACGGCTCTTCAGCGCCGAGGCGGGGGCCAACAAGGTCGCCAAAACGTTCGAGCGCGCGCGGTTTCCCCGGCGCGATACCCACGTGGTGCGCATGGGCGAGGATCATACGGTGGCTTCGGTGACCGACGCGATGGTGTCGCTTGGCGTCGCCGAAGAGACGGCCCGGGCCTATACCTCCAAGATGGCCGATGGCGGTGCGGTATTCGTGGTGAAGGCGACCTATAAGCCGCTGACCGCCAAGACCATCGCCCGTGAGATCCTCGATGCTGCCGATACGGTCGACATGGGGGCGGTCGAGGAAGAGAACTGGGTGAAGGACGAGATCGAGCCGATGTCTTCGGTGCTTGACGATCATCCGCTGTTCTTCACGCGGGTCCGCGAGACCCACGAGCGCAAGGGGCCGGTGACCGCCGGGATCATGCCGCTTCTGTCCAAGCGCAAACCGCATTCCAGTTCGGTGATTTCCGGGGGCAAGAAAATGTCCTTCTGGCCCATGCCACTGCTGCGCGAGGGGCTGATCACCAAGCCGCGCCTGCGCAAGGATGGGCCGGTGACCGCCCGGCTCCCCTTTCCCCTGCTGAGCGGCGGCAAGCGGGACAAATCGGTGATCCCCGGCGGCAAGCTGATCGTGGAAGAGAACCTCGGCATCCCGTCGATCATCCGGCGCTGACCGCAGCGCCATCGCGTAAAGGCCCGCTTCGGCGGGTCTTTTGCGTTCCGGGGCAGGTGTTTCGGGCGCAGGCTCCGACCTGGGGGAAGAAAACGCTTGCCAAATTCTGAATTGGTTATATTTTCTTACCAATCGAGATTGGGGAGAGCAAATCATGGAGATGCCGACACCGGATGCGGGGATCCTGGCCAAGAAGGACAGGGTCGTGGCGTTGCTGCAAGAGGTTCTGCCAGGGGAGGCGGTGATCCATGAGCCGCATGAGACCCGCGCCTATGAATGCGATGCGCTCACCGCTTACAAGTGCCCGCCGCTGGCCGCGGTCCTGCCGTCGAGCACCGAGGAGGTCGCGGCGGTCCTGAAGATATGTCATGCCGAAGGGGTGCCGGTGGTGCCGCGCGGGTCGGGCACGTCGCTTGCGGGCGGGGCCCTGCCCACCGCCGATTGCGTGATCCTCGGCGTGGCCCGGCTGAACAAGGTGCTGGAGACCGATTATGACAACCGGATCATCCGGGTGCAGTCGGGGCGCACGAATCTGAGCGTGAGCGGCGCCGTGGAGGAAGAGGATTTCTTCTATGCGCCCGACCCGTCCTCGCAGCTGGCCTGCGCCATCGCCGGCAACATCGCGATGAATTCCGGCGGGGCCCATTGCCTGAAATACGGGGTGACGACCAACAACCTGCTGGGGGTCACCATGGTGATGATGGATGGTACCGTGGTCGAGATTGGCGGTGCGCATCTGGATGCGGGGGGGCTCGACCTGCTGGGGGTGATCTGCGGCTCCGAAGGACAGTTGGGCGTGGTGACCGAGGCGACGCTGCGCATCCTGCGCAAGCCCGAAGGCGCGCGTCCGGTCCTGATCGCCTTTGACGAGAACGAGGTCGCGGGGGCCTGCGTGGCCGACATCATCAAGGCCGGCGTGCTGCCCGTGGCGATCGAGTTCATGGACAAGCTCTGCATCGAGACCTGCGAGAATTTCGCCAAGGCGGGCTACCCGGAATGCGAGGCGCTGCTGATCGTGGAGGTCGAAGGCTCCGAGGCGGAGATCGACGCGCAGCTCGGCGTGATCCTCGACATTGCGCGCAAGCACAACCCGGTGGAGCTGCGCCAGAGCCAGTCGGCCGAGGAAAGCGCCAAGATCTGGTTGGGTCGGAAATCGGCCTTCGGCGCCATCGGGCAGTTGAACGATTACATGTGCCTCGACGGCACGATCCCGGTCTCGGAACTGCCCTATGTGCTGCGCCGGATCGGGGAGATGTCCAAGGAGTACGGGTTGCAGGTGGGCAACGTGTTCCATGCGGGCGACGGCAACATGCATCCGCTGATCCTGTTCGATGCGAACAAGGAGGGGGATCTGGAACTGTGCGAGGCGTTCGGGGCGGAGATCCTGAAGCTCTGCGTGGAGGTCGGCGGCTGCCTGACCGGGGAGCATGGGGTCGGGATCGAGAAACGCGACCTGATGGGGGCCCAGTTCACGGGTGCGGACATGGAGATGCAGCTGCGGGTCAAGGACGTGTTCGATCCGGCCTGGCTGCTCAACCCGGCGAAGGTGTTTCCCCTGGCGGTGACCGAGGCGCGCCGGGGGCGTGCGGCGGCCTGAGCGGGGCATCGGGGGAGGGGGCGCCGCCCCCGCGCGCCTCGGGCGTCCCCCCGGAGTATTTTTGCAAAGATGAAGGGACGGGGTCATGCAGACACCGGGGAGCGAGGCCGAACTGGCCGAGGTGATCGCAGGTGCCGATGCGCCCTTGCGCATACGGGGCGGCGGGACGCGGCCCATCGGCAAGCCCGTGGCGGGGGAGGTTCTGTCCACGGCGGCCCTGTCGGGGATCGGGCTTTACGAGCCCGGCGCGCTGACGCTGGTGGCGCAGGCCGGCACGCCGCTGGCAGAGGTGGAGGCCGCGCTTGCGGCGGAGCGGCAGCGCCTGCCGTTTGAGCCGATGGACCACCGGGGGCTGCTGGGCAGTGCCGGGGAGCCGACCCTCGGCGGGGTCGTGGCGGGGAATGTTTCGGGCCCGCGCCGGATCCAGGCCGGGGCCTGCCGCGACAGCCTGATCGGGGTGCGCTTCGTCACGGGCGAAGGGGCGGTGGTCAAGAACGGCGGCCGGGTGATGAAAAACGTGACCGGCTATGATCTTGTGAAGCTGATGGCAGGCAGTCACGGCACCCTCGGGGTGCTGACCGAGGTCAGTTTCAAGGTGCTGCCCCAGACCGAGACCGAGGCCACGCTGACGGTCACCGGGCTGGACGATGCGACCGCGGTGGCGGCGCTGTCCAGGGCGCTGGGCGCGCCCTATGAGGTGAGCGGGGCGGCACATCTGCCGCACGGTGCGGACGGGCCGGAGACCCATGTGCGGATCGAGGGGTTCGAGACTTCGGTCACCTACCGGACAGGGAAGCTGACGGAACTTCTGGGCAAATTCGGGCCGGTGCGCGTCGAGGCCGACCCGGCGGCGAGCCGTTCGACCTGGGTCGCGATCCGCGACGTGGCGGCGTTCCATGGCACCGCGGGCGATGTCTGGCGCATCTCGGTCAAGCCGAGCGATGGGCCTGCCGTCGGGGCGGCCCTGGGCGGTGACGTGATCTATGACTGGGGCGGCGGGCTCGTCTGGGCCCATGTGGCGCCGGGCCGGGATGTGCGCGGCGCGCTGGCCGGTCTGCCGGGCGGTTTTTCCGGACACGCGACCCTGATCCGGGCCGCCGAGGCGACCCGCGCCGCCCAGCCCGTGTTCCAGCCCGAACCCGCGCCCCTCGCCGCGATCAGCGCAGGCCTGCGGGCGAAATTCGACCCCAAGGGCATCCTCAACCCCGGCCTGATGGCCTGACCGCACCGCCAGGGAGACATTCATGCAAACCCATTTCACCCCCGAGCAGCTCAAGGATCCGGCCACGGCCCGGTCCAACGAGATCCTGCGCAGCTGCGTCCATTGCGGGTTCTGCACCGCGACCTGCCCGACCTATCAGGTACTGGGCGACGAGCTCGACAGCCCGCGGGGCCGGATCTACCTGATCAAGGACATGATCGAGAACGACCGGCCCGCGGACCCGCAGACTGTCAAGCATATCGACCGCTGCCTGAGCTGCCTTGCCTGCATGACCACCTGCCCCTCGGGGGTGCATTACATGCACCTGGTCGATCACGCGCGGGAGTATATCGAGAACACCTACAAGCGGCCCCTGTACGAACGCATGTTGCGCTGGACGCTGGCGCGGATCCTGCCCTATCCGATGCGGTTCCGGGTGGCGATGCTGGGCGCGAAGATCGCGCGCCCCTTCGCGGGCCTGATCCCCGAAAAGCGCCTGCGCGCCATGGTGGAGATGGCGCCCAAGACCATCCCGCCGGTCAGCCGCAACGACGACCCGCAGGTCTTCCCGGCCATTGGCCCGCGCCGCAAGCGCGTGGCGCTGATGACCGGCTGCGCCCAGCGGGCGCTGAACACCGATATCAACGATGCCACGATCCGGGTGCTGCGGCGGCTCGGCTGCGAGGTGGTGATCGCGGAAGGGCAGGGCTGCTGCGGGGCGCTGACCCACCACATGGGCAAGACCGCCGAGAGCCATGCGACCGCGGCCCACAACATCCGCGCCTGGCACCGCGAGATGGCGGGCGAAGGCCTCGACGCCATCGTCATCAACACCTCGGGCTGCGGCACCACGGTGAAGGATTACGGCCACATGTTCCGCAACGAGGCGCTGGCCCAAGAGGCCGCCGCGGTGGCCGCCATCGCCAGGGACATCTCCGAGGTGCTGATCGACCTGGAAGTGCCCGAACAGGATCGCTTCAGCCAGGGCCTGACCGTGGCCTATCACGCGGCCTGCTCGCTCCAGCATGGCCAGCAGATCAAGACCTATCCCAAGGACTTGCTTCGGCGGGTCGGGTTCAAGGTGGTGGAGCCGGAGGACGCGCATCTGTGCTGCGGTTCGGCCGGGACCTACAACCTGATGCAACCGGACATCTCCAAGGAACTGAAGGCGCGGAAAGTCGCCACTCTGGAGGCCAAGGCGCCGGATCTGATTGCCGCGGGCAATATCGGCTGCATGATGCAGATCGGCTCTGGCACCGGCATCCCGATCGTGCATACGGTCGAGCTTATCGACTGGGCGACGGGCGGACCGAAACCTGCTGCGCTGGGTACGGTGGAGGCTGCCTGAGTTCTGCCCCATTCGGGGTGTAGGACAGCGCAACCCGACGGTCGGCAGAGGATGGAGACTGGGATGATCGGATTGCGCGCCGCGCTGCTGGTGCTGCTCGGCCTGATGGGCGGGCCGCTGGCGGCGCAGGACAAGCCTCTGGAGGCGTTGGAGACCGCCGACAAGATCCGCGCCTACCAGGCGGTGGGGCGGCTCGATATCGGCGGGCGGGGGTTCTGTACCGGCACGCTGGTCACCATGGACCTGGTGCTGACGGCGGCCCATTGCCTTTATGACAAGCGCAGCGGCGCCCGGGTGCCCGCGACCGAGATCACCTTCAAGCCGGGGCTGCGCAACGGACGGGCGGCGGCCTATCGCAGCATCCGGCGCGCCGCGGTGCATCCGGACTATACCTACGGCGACCCCGACACGATCCAGCGGGTCGCGACCGACCTCGCCATCCTGGAACTGGCCCAGCCGATCCGGCAATCCAACATCACCCCTTTGATCGTCGACCAGACGCCGTGCTGGCTGACCCAGGTGGCGCTGGTGTCCTATGCCCGCGACCGCGAGGAGGTGCCGTCGCTGCAGCAATCCTGCCGGGTGCTGGAACGCGAGGCGGCGGTGCAGGTGTTGTCCTGTGATGTGGATTTCGGCTCTTCCGGGGCACCGGTGCTGAGCTGGCTCGGCGGGGTGCCGCGGGTGGTGTCGGTGGTCTCGGCCAAGTCGATCTACAACGAGGAACGGGTGGCCCTGGCCGTGAAGGTCGAGACCGCAGTGGAGGATCTGCGCGCGCACCTGTCCGAGACCGACGGGGTGTTCAAGCGCGAGGCCCCGCCAATCCGCACCCTGACGCGAGAGCGCGCGATGGACGGGGCCGGGGCGAAATTTCTGCGCCCCTGAGCCGCGCCGGGCCCTTGAAAGCCTGAGATTCCCTTCCCACGTTCCGGATGTCGGACGCCACACGGGTCCGGCGATTTGACAGGGGTCGCCCCGGACGGGGGGCCTCGCACATCGTGAACATCGCTCAAGGAGGATGACCATGCGAACCATTGATATGTCCCCGCTTTACCGTGCCACCGTCGGTTTTGATCACTTCGCCGACCTCGTGGACCGGGTCATGCGCGCCGATGCCGGCAACCAGCCGAGCTATCCGCCTTTCAACATCGAAAAGACCGACGACGACGCCTATCGGATCTCGATCGCAGCCGCCGGGTTCGGCGAAGACGACCTGAACATCGAGGTGCGCGAGAACGCGCTGATCGTCACCGCCAAGAAGCCCGAGGATGATGCCGAGCGCACCTATCTGCACCGCGGGATCGCCACCCGCGCGTTCGAGCGGCGCTTCCACCTGGCCGACCATGTCCATGTGACCGGTGCCAGCCTCGTCAACGGGATGCTCGACATCGAGCTCAAGCGCGAGGTGCCCGAGGCGCTGAAACCCCGGCGCATTGCCATCGGCAACAGCACCCCGGCGGTCGAAGGCACCGTCGCCGCCTGAGCCGCGGCTTTTACCGACCTCGTGACGGGCGTGCGCAAGCGCGCCCGTTTTGCGTTTCGCCTTGCGCTGCCCGTCGCAGATTTGCACCCTGTGCCTTGAGGGAGGGCTGCTCATGCGACTGGAAGGAAAAACCGCGATCGTCACCGGGGGCGGGTCGGGATTCGGCGCCGGGATCGTGCGCAAATTCGCCGCTGAGGGCGCGCAGGTGATCGTGGCCGACATCAACAAGGGCGCGGCCGAGGCCGTGGCCGAAGAATATGGCGGAACGGCGGCGCAGGTCGATGTCTCTGACGCGGACAGCATGGCCGCTTTGGCCGAGGCCCACGGCGCGCCCGATATCCTCGTCAACAATGCGGGCATCACCCATCTGCCGAAACCCATGGAAGAGGTGACCGAGGAGGAGTTCGACCGCGTGCTCGCCGTCAACGCCAAGTCGGTCTATCTCAGCGCCCGGGTCTTCGTGCCCGCGATGAAGGCGCGCGGCAGCGGCGCGATCCTCAACATCGCGTCGACCGCCGGGGTCAGCCCGCGCCCGAAGCTCAACTGGTACAACGCCTCCAAGGGCTGGATGATCACCGCCACCAAGGCGATGGCGGTGGAACTGGCGCCTTTCGGCATCCGCGTCAACGCGCTCAACCCCGTGGCGGGGGAGACGCCCCTGCTCGCCTCCTTCATGGGGGAGGACACGCCGGAGATGCGCGCGAAATTCCTCGCCACGATCCCCCTGGGCCGGTTTTCGCAGCCCGAAGACCTCGGCAACGCGGCGGCCTTCCTGTGCTCGGACGAGGCCAGCATGATCACCGGGGTCGCCATGGAAGTGGACGGGGGCCGGTGCATATGACCGGCGCGCGCCAGGTCGACGTGGATATCGCGGTGTTCGCGGGGCGGTTCGACAGTCAGCCGCTGGTTTTCGCGCATCTGCTCGATGTGGCGCCGGATCTCGACCTCGGCCATGTGGAGGTGCTGCAGGATCGCGGCATCCGGCGGCGGCTGGAGGGGTTCTTTCCGCCGCAAACGGTCACCCGCCTGCTGGTGGCGCTGGACGAGGATGACACGCTGGTTCTGGTACTGCCGGAGGCCGGGTTCTTCGAGGGCAGCGCCCGCCTGAGCGCCCTCGGCCCGGCGCGGGGGCGGGTCCTGCGGGCATGAGCGCGCGGATGCGGCCCGGTCCGCGCAACTTGATCACCGATGTGGCGGGGCTGCGTGTGGGTCATGCGCAGGACGCGGGCGTGAAATCCGGGGTCACGGTGCTGACCGCGGACGCCCCCTTCACCGCCGGGGTGCATGTCATGGGCGGTGCCCCCGGCACGCGGGAGACGGACCTTCTGGCCCCGGACAAGACGGTGGAGCAGGTGGATGCGCTGGTGCTGTCGGGCGGCTCGGCCCTGGGGCTCGACGCGGCCTCGGGCGTGGCGGATGCCCTGCGCGCGGCGGGGCGCGGGTTCGACGTGGGCGGGCAGCGCGTGCCGATCGTGCCCGCTGCGATCCTCTTCGATCTGCTCAATGGCGGCGACAAGGACTGGATGGTGAACCCCTATAACTGGCTGGGGCGCGAGGCGCTGGACGCCGCAGCACCCGAGTTCGCGCTGGGCACCGTCGGGGCAGGGACCGGGGCCTTGACCGCGACGCTGAAGGGCGGGCTTGGCTCTGCCTCGGTGGTGCTGCCGGACGGGGTGTGCGTGGGCGCGCTCGTGGCCGTCAATGCGCTGGGTTCGGCGACCATGGGTCCGGGGCGGCATTTCTGGGCGGCCCCGTTCGAGATGGGTACGGAATTCGGCGGGTTGGGCATGGGCGCGGTCGATCCCGCGGCGTTGCCTGCAATCAAGGGTGGGCACAAGACCGCGACGACCATCGCCATCGTTGCCACCGACGCGGCGCTGAGCCAGGCCGACTGCACCCGCATGGCGGTGGCCGCCCATGACGGGATGGCCCGGGCGCTGGTCCCGTCGCACACGCCCATGGACGGCGATCTGGTCTTTGCGGCCTCCCACGGGGACAAGGCGGGCGATCCGCTGATGATCGGCCATGCGGCGGCCCTGTGCCTCGCCCGCGCCATCGCCCGTGGGGTGTACGCCGCGACGCCAAAGGCGGGCGACCTGCTGCCCTGCTGGTCGGACCTGCCGGGTTAGGCCAGCAGCGCGCTCGTCAGCGGGCCGTCAGGCTCTGCCAGATCGTCGATCACGTCGAAATGGTGCCGCCCCGCGGCGATGCGATGCTGCGCGCCCCAGGCCTCGGCCAGCCAGCGGGCCTGGTCGAGGAAAACCGGCCGTTCCTCGGCCCCGACCCAGACGGTGACCGGGCAATCGGGGGCGGGGGCGTGCAGAGGGCTCTCGGCCGCCGCGATTTCCGGGGTCAGGCGCAGGGTTTCGGCCATCTCGGTCCTCAACAGCGGCGCGAGATCGCTGACCGGCGAGATCGGCACGATCCGCGCCACCCGCGACAGCACCTCGGGCGCGAGCCCGGCCGCGGGCATCCGGGCCACCAGGTGCCCGCCCGCGGAATGGCCCGTCAGCCGGATCGGCCCCGCCACATGCCGCGCGGCCAACGCGATCGCGCCGCGCACCGAGGCGGTGATCTCGGGGATCGTCACCTCGGGGCAGAGCGGATAGCCGGGCATGGCCACGGCCCAGCCCCGCGCCAGCGGCCCGGCGGCAAAATGGGACCAGTCCGTGCGGTCGAACCGCCGCCAGTATCCGCCATGGACGAACACCACGAGGCCCTCGGGCGGGCCCTCGGGCAGGAACAGGTCCAGCTTCTCGCGCGGATGAGCGCCATGGGCGATCCCGATCTCGCCGCGCGCGCCCTCGCGGAATGCGGCCGCCGCCCGTGGCCAACGCTCCACATACGCGCTTGCCCCGGGGATGAAGCTCGCGTTGTCATATGCCGCCGTCCAGTCCATCCGCGCCTCTCTTGTCCTTGTCCGGTCGCCCGGTTAGCTGTGGGTGTGACACATCAGACGTGGGAGGGTCCAGAATGCTCGATACAGTGACGGAATTGCGGGAACACCTGAAGGATCCCGCGCTCCTGGCCAGCAAGGCCTATTTCGCGGGTGGCTGGACGGATGCGGACAGCGGCGCAACCTTCCCGGTGACCAACCCGGCGCGCGGCGACGTGATCGCCCATGTGCCCGATCTGGGCCGGGCCGAGACCGCCCGCGCCATCGCTGCCGCGGACGCCGCGCAGAAGCCCTGGGCCGCGCGCACCGCCAAGGACCGCGCGCAGGTGCTGCGCCGCTGGTTCGACCTGATCGTCGAGAATGCCGACGACCTGGCGCGGATCCTGACCGCCGAGATGGGCAAGCCGCTGGCCGAGGCCAAGGGCGAGGTGATGTATGGCGCGTCCTTCGTGGAATGGTTCGCCGAAGAGGCCAAGCGCGTCTATGGCGAGACCATCCCGGGTCATTTGCCGGACGCCCGCATCCAGGTGATCCGCCAGCCCATCGGCGTGGTGGGGGCCATCACCCCCTGGAACTTCCCCGTGGCCATGATCACGCGCAAGGCCGCGCCTGCGCTGGCGGCCGGCTGCGCCTTCCTGTCAAAACCGGCCGAGGACACGCCGCTCTCGGCGCTGGCGCTGGCGGTTCTGGCCGAACGGGCGGGGATCCCTGCAGGGCTCTTCGCCGTGCTGCCGAGCAGTGATTCCTCGGCCATTGGCAAGGAATTCTGCGAGAACCATACCGTGCGCAAGCTGACCTTCACCGGCTCGACCCAGGTGGGGCGCATCCTGCTGGCGCAAGCCGCCGATCAGGTGAAGAAATGCTCGATGGAGCTGGGCGGCAACGCGCCCTTCATCGTGTTCGACGATGCCGATCTCGACAAGGCGGTCGAGGGGGCGATGGCCTGCAAGTTCCGCAACGCGGGCCAGACCTGCGTCTGCGCCAACCGGATCTATGTGCAGGACGGGGTCTATGACGCCTTCGCCGAGAAGCTGGCCGCCGCGGTGGAGGAGCTGAAGGTCGGGGATGGCGCGGCCGAGGGTGTGACCATCGGCCCGCTGATCAATATGCCCGCGGTGGAGAAGGTGCAGGATCATCTCGACGACCTGCGCGCCAAGGGTGGAACGGTCGTGACCGGGGGCAAGACACATCCCCTCGGCGGCACGTTCTTCACCCCCACGGTGGTGACCGGCGTGACGCAGGAGATGAAAGTGGCGCAGGAGGAAACCTTCGGCCCGGTCGCGCCGCTCTTCCGGTTCACGGAGGAGGACGAGGTCATCGCCATGGCCAATGACACGATCTTCGGGCTCGCGGGGTATTTCTACGCCCGCGACATCGGCCGGATCACCCGTGTGTCCGAGGCGCTGGAATACGGCATCGTCGGGATCAACACCGGCATCATCTCGACCGAAGGGGCGCCCTTCGGCGGGGTCAAGCAATCGGGGCTTGGGCGCGAAGGGTCCCGCCACGGGATCGACGAGTATCTCGAGATGAAATACATCTGCCTGTCGATCTGACGGGTCGCCGCCGGGGCCAAGCCCGTTGGAACGGGCTTAAGCCGCTTGCAAGCGGCTTGGTCGAGGCGCCCTACGGCGCCTCGATGCCCGGATGTCAGGCGTGGATCGCCCCGTCGCCGCAGGCCAGGGCCGCTTCGCGCATGGCCTCGGAATAGGTCGGGTGCGCGTGGCAGGTGCGGGCCAGGTCCTCGGCCGCCGCCCCGAACTCCATCGCGACGCAGACCTCGTGGATCAGGTCGCCCGCCATGGGGCCGATCACATGGGCGCCGAGGATCCGGTCGGTCGCCTTGTCCGCCAGCAGCTTGACAAACCCGTCGGCGGCGAAATTGGCCTTCGCCCGACCGTTGCCCATGAAGGAGAACTTGCCCACCTTGTAGGCGACGCCCTCGGCCTTGAGTTGTTCCTCGGTCTTGCCGACGCTGGCGACCTCGGGATGGGTGTAGATCACCCCGGGGATCACGCCGTAATTCACATGGGGGTGCTGCCCGGCGATCATCTCGGCCACGGCCATGCCCTCGTCCTCGGCCTTGTGGGCCAACATCGGCCCCTCGATCACGTCGCCGATCGCATAGACCCCCGGCACATTCGTGCGGTAGCTGCCGTCGGTGGCGATCTGCCCCCGCTCGGTCATCTTCACCCCCAAGGCGTCGAGCCCGAGCCCCTCGGTGAACGGTTTACGCCCGGTGGAGACGAGCACCACGTCGGCTTCCAGGCTGTCCTCGCTGTCATCCTTGCGCATCTTGTAGGTGACGGTCGCCTTGCTCTTGGTTGCGGCGACTTTCTGCACGGCAGCGCCGGTGATGAATTTCAGCCCCTGCTTGGTGAGGATCTTCTGGAACTGGCGGGCAACCTCGAGGTCCTGGCCCGGGGTGATCCCGTCCATGAACTCGATCACCGAGACCTCGGTGCCGAGCCGCGCATAGACCGAGCCAAGCTCCAGCCCGATCACGCCGCCGCCGACCACGACCATGCGCTTGGGGATCTTGCCCAACTCCAGCGCGCCGGTGGAGGTAACGACGACCTTTTCGTCGATCTCGACCTCGGCGCCGGGGATCGAGGCAGGCTCGGAGCCAGACGCAATGATGATGTGCTTGGCCTCGTGGATCTCGTCGCCGACCTTGACCTTGCCTGCCTCCGGGATCGAGGCCCAGCCCTTCAGCCAGTCGACCTTGTTCTTCTTGAACAGGAACTCGATGCCCTTGGTGTTCTGGCCGATCACGTCGTCCTTGTAGGCCAGCATGGTTTTCCAGTCGATTTTCGGCGCGGGCACCTTGATGCCCATCTTCTCGAAATTGTGCTCGGCCTCGTGGACCTGGTGGGAAGCATGGAGCAGCGCCTTGGACGGGATGCAGCCTACGTTCAGGCAGGTGCCGCCCAGGGTGTCGCGCCCTTCCACGCAGGCGGTCTTGAGGCCCAGCTGCGCGCAGCGGATCGCGCCGACATAGCCTCCGGGGCCGGAGCCGATGATGATAACGTCATAGCTTGCCATGGTGAGGTCCTTTCATGGGGCGGGCGGGGTCGAGGGGGCGCTGCCCCCGTCGCTGCGCGACTCCCCCGGAGTATTTTTGCACAAATGAAGTCACAGAAGGGCCGAGAGCAGCATGACCACGGTGGCGATGAAGCCGACCATCCAGATGACGGATCGCCAGGGGGCGAGGCCCTGGGCATAGGCGGGCACATAGAGGATGCGCGCGATCAGGTAGGCATGGGCGCAGAGCGCGGTGAACGGGGTGGACTGATCCGAGAGGGTGACGACGACCACCGCGATGGTGAAGAGGGTGAGCCCCTCGAAATGATTGTTCATCGCGCGCTGCAGCCGTCCCGCAAGGCCGGTCAAAACGATCGGTTCGTCCCTTGGGCTCATGGCGCGTTTGGGGCCCACCTGGATATTGGCGGCGACCGAGTAGAGGATGAATTGCACGACCTGGAGCAGGGCGGCGAGGGCGAGGACGGTAAGTTCGGTGGTCATTTATTCGTCGTAATGTCGTTTGATTAGGCGCGATCCGATGAAAAGGCAGGCGATAACCACCGCTCCGCTTAGCAGACCAACAATACCGGAATAAGAAAGCCGCTCGCCCTCTGACATTCCTGCGGGCGCATTGGCGACCATCACTGCCAAGACGATCCGAGAGAAAACCCATCCAATTATGAGCGAAGCCACGAAGGCCAAGACACCGGCTAGTTTTCGATTCATTTCTACCCCCAGAAGACAAGAGCGGGGCATGATGCCCCGCTCTACGGGTTACAAATCCATCAGCAGCCGCCGGGGATCCTCCAGCGCCTCTTTCACGCGCACGAGGAAGGTCACCGCCCCTTTGCCGTCCACGATCCGGTGGTCGTAGCTGAGGGCCAGGTACATCATCGGGCGGATCTTGATTTCGCCGTTGATCACCATCGGCCGGTCCTGGATCTTGTGCATGCCGAGGATGCCCGACTGCGGCGGGTTCAGGATCGGCGAGGACATGAGCGAGCCATAGACGCCGCCGTTCGAGATCGTGAAGGTCCCGCCCTGCATCTCGGCCATGCTGAGCTTGCCGTCCCGGGCGCGGCGGCCCTTTTCGGCGATGGCCGCCTCGATCTCGGCAAAGCTCATGCGGTCCGCGTCCCGGATCACTGGCACCACGAGGCCCTGGGGCGTGCCCGCGGCGATGCCCATATGGACGAAGTTCTTGTAGACGATGTCGGTGCCGTCGATCTCGGCATTGACCTCGGGCACCTCCTTCAGGGCATGACAGCAGGCCTTGGTGAAGAATGACATGAAGCCTAGGCGAACGCCGTGTTTCTTCTCGAACAGGTCCTTGTACTCTTTCCGGAGCGCCATGGTCTCGGTCATGTCCACCTCGTTGTAGGTGGTGAGCATCGCGGCGGTGTTCTGGCTGTCCTTCAGGCGCTTGGCGATGGTCTGGCGCAGCTTGGTCATCTTGACCCGCTCTTCGCGCGCCGCGTCCTCGGCGGCCACCGGGGCGCGCGGGGCGGCGGACGGGGCCGGGGCGGCGGCTTTCGGTGCGGCCAGTGCGGCCAGCACGTCGCCCTTCATCACGCGCCCGTCGCGGCCCGTGCCCTGAACATCGCCAGAGGCAAGGTTGTTCTCCGCCATCAGCTTCTTGGCCGAGGGCGCGTCCTCCACATCTTTGCCCTGGGCGGTGGGCGCCGCCGGTGCGGGAGCCGGTTCCGAAGGGGCCGCGACCGCGCCGGCCCCGCCGAGCACGGCGAGCTTGGCCGAGGCCTCCACCGTGGCGCCCTCGGGCGCCAGGATCTCGGTCAGAACACCCGCCGCCGGGGCAGGCACCTCGACCGACACCTTGTCGGTTTCCAGCTCGCACAGCATCTCGTCCTGGACAACCGTGTCACCGATCTTCTTGAACCAGGTCGACACCGTGGCCTCGGTCACGCTCTCGCCCAGGGTCGGGACCATCACGTCGACGCTCTCGCCGCCGCTCTCGGCCGGGGCCGCCGGGGCCGCATCAGCCGCCGCTGCACCGGAGCCTTCGCCGATCGAGGCCAGCAGGGCATCGACGCCCACGGTGCTGCCCTCGGCGGCCACGATTTCGGCCAGGGTGCCGGCGGCGGGGGAGGGGACCTCCACCGTCACCTTGTCGGTCTCCAGCTCGCAGAGCATCTCGTCCACCGCGACGGTATCGCCGGGCTTCTTGAACCAGGTGGCCACCGTGGCTTCGGTGACACTTTCCCCCAGCGTCGGGACGCGGACTTCTACAGACATATTCTTATCCCTCAATCGTAAGCGCTTCGTTCACGAGCGCGGCTTGTTGTGCTTTGTGCTGGCTGGCCAGACCCGTGGCGGGCGAGGCCGAGGCCGCGCGTCCGGCATAGACCGGGCGGGTATGCTTGGCGCCGATGCGGCTCAGCACCCATTCGAGGTTCGGCTCGACAAAGGTCCAGGCGCCCTGGTTCTTCGGCTCTTCCTGGCACCAGACCATCTCCGCGCCCTTGAAGCGCTCCAGCTCCTTCATCATGGCCAGCGCCGGGAAGGGATAGAACTGCTCGAGACGCAGTAGGTAGATATCGTCGATCCCGCGGGCGTCGCGTTCCTCCAGCAGGTCATAATAGACCTTGCCGGAACACAGCACGACACGCTTGATCTTGTCGTCCGGTCGCAGCGTGGTATCCGAGTTGCCCTTCTGCGCGTCGTCCCACAGCACCCGGTGGAAGCTCGACCCGGTGGTGAAATCCTCGGCATTCGAGATCGCCAGCTTGTGCCGCAGGAGCGACTTGGGCGTCATCAGGACCAGCGGCTTGCGGAAGGTCCGGTGCAACTGCCGCCGCAGGATGTGGAAGTAGTTCGCCGGTGTGGTGCAGTTCGCCACGATCCAGTTGTCCTCCGCCGACATCTGCAGGAACCGCTCCAGCCGCGCCGAGGAGTGCTCGGGCCCCTGGCCCTCGAACCCGTGGGGCAGCAGCATCACCAGGCCGGACATCCGCAGCCATTTGCGCTCGCCCGAGCTGATGAACTGGTCGAACATGATCTGCGCACCGTTGGCGAAATCGCCGAACTGCGCTTCCCACATGGTCAGCGCATTGGGCTCGGCGAGCGAATAGCCATACTCGAACCCGAGTACCGCGTATTCCGACAGGGCGCTGTCGATCACTTCGTAGCGAGCCTGCCCCTCGCGGATGTGGTTCAGCGGGTAGTAGCGCTCTTCGGTCTCCTGGTTCACGATGCCCGAATGGCGCTGCGAGAAGGTGCCGCGGGTGGAATCCTGCCCCGACAGTCGGACCGGGTAGCCCTCGGTCAGGAGCGAGCCGAAGGCCAGCGCCTCCGCCGTGGCCCAGTCGAAGCCCGCGCCGGTCTCGAACATCTTGGCCTTGGCTTCCAGCAACCGTCCGACGGTCTTGTGCATCGGGAACCCGTCGGGCACCCGGATCAGCGCTTCGCCGACCTCGGCCATGGTCTCGGGTTTGATGGCGGTCTGGCCGCGCTGGTAGTCTTCCTTGTCGGTGTTCAGATGCGACCAACGCCCGTCCAGCCAATCGGCCTTGTTCGGCTTGTAATCCTTGCCGATCTCGAACTCTTCGTTCAGATGCGCCTGGAAGGCGGCCTTCATGTCCTCGATCTCGCCCTCGGGGATCAGCCCGTCCTTGACCAGCCGGTCGGTATAGAGCTGCAGGGTCGTCTTGTGGCCCTTGATCCGCTTGTACATGATCGGGTTGGTGAACATGGGCTCATCGCCCTCGTTATGCCCGAAACGGCGATAGCAGAAGATGTCCAGCACCACGTCCTTGTGGAATTTCTGGCGGAACTCGGTCGCGACCTTGGCCGCATGGACCACCGCCTCCGGATCGTCGCCGTTGACGTGGAAGATCGGGGCTTCCACCACCAGCGCGTTGTCCGTGGGATAGGGGCTGGAGCGGCTGAAATGCGGCGCGGTGGTGAACCCGATCTGGTTGTTCACCACGATATGGATCGTGCCACCGGTCTTGTGCCCGCGCAGGCCCGACAGCGCGAAGCATTCCGCCACCACGCCCTGGCCCGCGAAGGCCGCGTCCCCGTGCAGCAGGATGGGCAGCACGCCCACCCGTTCGGGATCGCCCAGTTGATCCTGCTTGGCGCGTGCCTTGCCCAGAACCACCGGGTTCACCGCTTCCAGGTGCGAGGGGTTCGCGGTCAGCGACAAGTGCACCGTGTTGCCGTCGAATTCCCGGTCCGACGATGCGCCGAGATGGTATTTCACGTCGCCCGAGCCGTCGACATCCTCGGGCTTGAACGATCCGCCCTGGAATTCGTTGAAAATCGCGCGGTAGGGCTTCGACATCACGTTGGCCAGCACCGACAGGCGGCCGCGGTGGGGCATGCCGATGACAATCTCCTTGACGCCCAGGCTGCCGCCGCGCTTGATGATCTGCTCCATCGCCGGGACCAGCGCCTCGCCGCCATCCAGCCCGAAGCGCTTGGTGCCCATGTATTTCACATGGAGGAACTTCTCGAAGCCCTCGGCCTCCACCAGCTTGTTCAGGATCGCTTTCCGGCCCTCGCGGGTAAACGCGATCTCCTTGCCGAACCCTTCGATCCGCTCCTTGAGCCACCCGGCCTGTTCGGGATCGGAGATGTGCATGTATTGCAACGCGAAGGTGCCGCAATAGGTCCGCTTCACGATCTCGACGATCTGGCGCATGGAGGCGACCTGCAGGCCCAGCACGTTGTCGATGAAGATCGGTCGATCCATGTCGGCATCGGTGAAGCCGTAGGATTTCGGGTCGAGCTCCGGCTGCAGGTTTTCATCGCGCATGTTCAGCGGGTCGAGATCCGCGGCCAGATGCCCCCGGATCCGGTAGGCCCGGATCAGCATCAGCGCCCGGATGCTGTCGAGCACCGCGCGCTTGATCTGGTCGTCGGACACCTGGATGCCTTTCTCGGCGGCCTTGGCGGCGATCTTCTCGCCGGCGGCCTTGGTCTCGGTCACCGGGGCGGCGGGCCATTCGCCCGTCAGCGCGCCGGTCAGGTCGTCATTCGGGGTCGGCGGCCAGTCGCGGCGCGCCCAGGACGGGCCCTGTGCCTCGGCCTTCACGTCGAGCTCGGCATCCCCGAGCGCGCGAAAGAACTCCGCCCAGGCGGCGTCGACCGCGTTGGGATCGTTGGCATACTGGGCATAGAGCTGCTCAAGGTAGGCCGCGTTGTGCCCCTGCATGAAGCTCGAGGCATGGAAGAGGTCGTTCGGAGATTGGTCGGTCATTGGTGTCCCCCCTCACTTGGGCGTGGGTCCGCAGCATCGCGCGTGTGGGCCCGTGGTGATCTGTCGGTGCCGCGGGGTGCGGCGCCGATGCCTTGAAACGAGGCAGCGCCGCCGTCCCGTTTGAAAGCATCGCGCACGTCCCCCGAAGGGGACGTGCCGTGTGCGGTATGTCGGGCGCCCTGGCCCATGTCAGCCGATCGCCTTGAGCACGGCTTCGCCTAGGCCCGCCGGGCTCTCTGCCACCACGATGCCCGCGCTCTGCATGGCTTCGATCTTGTCCTCGGCGCCGCCCTTGCCGCCGGCGACGATGGCGCCTGCATGGCCCATGCGGCGGCCCGGAGGCGCGGTGCGGCCCGCGATGAAGCCCGCGGTGGGCTTCCAGCGGCCGCGCTTCTTCTCGTCGGCGAGGAATTGCGCGGCCTCTTCCTCGGCGGAGCCACCGATCTCGCCGATCATGATGATGCTCTCGGTCTCGTCATCGGCAAGGAACCATTCCAGCACGTCGATATGCTCGGTCCCCTTGATCGGGTCGCCGCCGATGCCGACGCAGGTGGACTGGCCCAGGCCCACATCGGTGGTCTGTTTGACCGCCTCGTAAGTCAACGTGCCGGAGCGCGAGACCACGCCCACGGTGCCGCGCTTGTGGATATGGCCGGGCATGATGCCGATCTTGCAGGCATCCGGCGTGATCACACCGGGGCAGTTCGGCCCGATCAGGCGGCTGGCGGAGCCTTCGAGCGCGCGCTTGACCTTCATCATGTCCAGCACCGGGATACCTTCGGTGATGCAGACGATCACTTCCATTTCGGCATCGATCGCCTCCAGGATCGAGTCGGCGGCGAAGGGCGGCGGGACATAGATCACGGTGGCATTCGCCTCGGTCACGGCCTTGGCCTCGTGGACCGAGTTGAACACCGGCAGGTTCAGGTGGGTCTGGCCGCCCTTGCCCGGGGTCACCCCGCCGACCATCTTGGTGCCGTAGGCGATCGCCTGCTCGGAATGGAAGGTGCCTTGGCTGCCGGTGAAGCCTTGGCAGATAACCTTGGTGTTTTCGTCGATAAGTACGGCCATTGGGTGTCCTTCGGGTCGTTTATTGCAGTGTCGCCGACGCGGGGCCGACGGGTGTTTCGGTGGGGGCGACCCGGTTGCGGGCCTTTGGAGATCGAAGCGGGATCAAGTGCATTCCGTCCTCAAACCTTGGGAATGCTGTAGAGTTTGCTGGTGCCATCCTCGACGCAGGGTTGGCTGGACTGGTCGCGGGCACTAACAACGCCGATGCGCTGCCCGATTTCATTGTTCGGTTCGTCATAGAACACGCATTGGACAGGGCGACCCGTGCGCGCATCGACCGGACCGGTGTCCGCGCCCCGGATATAACCGGGACGCATTTGAGGAATGAGCCGGTCGAGCATCTGCGACACGGCAGTAACGCCGATATGGTTCGAGAAGATGCGGCACTCGGCAGGTAAATTGCCGTAGTAGACCTCCACCACTACCGTATCGGCCGGGGCGCGAAAGGTATGGGTGACATCTGGCCCGCCTTCATGGACGACGGTCTCGACGAACCCGGCTGCGCGCAGGCCGTTGAGCCAGGCCTCAACGCCGCGCACATCGCACAGGCGAAACGCCAGTTCCATGTTGATCGCGGCTGCCTCCTGCATGGTCAATGCAGTCGCGGGACCCGTCAACCCGAGGGCCATGAGCCCAGAGATGAGCGCGCGCCGGATCACAACATCACCATCACTTGCATGGTGCCATCTTCGACGCAGACCGGATCCTGGCCGGCATTGCCGATCTCGATGACGATGGGGCGCTGTCCGTTCCAGCCGACAAATCCGGTGCACTTGCGGTAACTCGGGTTGGCTCCGCCTGGCACGATGGGCGGCGTGTTCTCCATATTGCCGGGCTCGAAAAAGCCCGGGTAAAGCTGCCCCAGCACCTGGCCCACGAAGGGCACGCCATGCGTGACACCGAACTGCTCGGTGGTGACTCGGCATTCCGGGCGCGCGGGATCGCCGATCACTGCGATATGTGCGGTGTTGCCCGGGGCGTAGAACCAATGCAGGATATCCGTCGGGCCACCGCCGAAATCCTCGATCTCGTAGGAGAAGCCCGCGGCCTGAAACGCAGCAATCGCGGCCTCCGGCACCCGGCCGTTGGAAATGCACAGCTGCAAGCCCAGTTGCACGTTCGCAGCCGCTGCCTCGAGCCGGGTCACTGCCGGAGCAGGGGATGCCGCCAGGGCCGCCGTCACGATCATGGCCCAGCGAGTCATTGTCCGCTCCCGATCGTGTGGCTCAGCCCGATCCAGAGGCCGCCATGTTGTACTTCGGCGATGGCATGGACGGGCACGTTTTCGAAGCGGGTTTCGATTGCGAAAGCGTGGTAGTTCTGCGCTGAAACATCGGCATGGTCGCCAAAAAGCGGTGCGGCATAAGTTTCCAGCGCGGTAAGAGGCATCGCGCCGCCCGAGATACTCACCCCGGGTTCCTGTGCGAGTTGTTGCGCCAAGGCAGCTCCGATCGCCGTGTCAGCGACCCGCATATCCGGCATCTCCGCGGCGTTCATCTCCCGCTCCATTTGGGCGAGGAATGCCGGATCGTTCATGAGTTCGGGGTTTGCGAGGACTCGTTCCGTCAGTTCGGCGGACATACCCGTCTGGATGATCGCGTCATACGCGCTGATATGGCAGAACACCACCATGCGGTCGGAGAAGCCAAGAAACTGCACTCTTTCCTCGACCCCGTTGCGGAACAACATCGTCGAGACGACCTTGCCATCGGGGCTCCCCGCCACTGCGCGCACACCAGGGGGGGCAGCCGCCGGCGCGCTGTCGAGGTAGCCTTGCGGATCGGTCACCGCCTGGCCGCAGGCGGATTTGAAAGCAGTCCAAGCCCGTTGCGCGACCGCGTTGGCATCGAAACCCTGCGCCATGGCGGAGGTACCCGCCAGTACCGACAGGAGCGCACCCATGGCCAGGCACCGCCCGGAACGGGCAGGCGCGAGGCGGGGAAGGGGCCGGGTCTGGGTCAACATCGGAGGCGTTCTGTTATGCAGGGGATGCCACGGGCCCCGAAAGACCCGCGGCCATGACCGCTGGCGTCAGCCCTTGACAGCTGCGACGATCTTCTCGGCGCCGTCCCGAAGGTTCTCGGCGGCGATGACGTTCAGGCCGGAGGAGTTGATGATCTCCTTGCCCTTCTCGACATTCGTCCCCTCCAGGCGCACCACCAGCGGCACTTGCAGACCGACCTCTTTCACGGCGGCCACCACGCCCTCGGCAATCACATCACAGCGCATGATGCCGCCGAAGATGTTCACGAGGATGCCTTTGACCTGCGGGTCCGAGGTGATGATCTTGAACGCCTCGGTCACCTTCTCCTTGGTCGCACCGCCGCCCACGTCGAGGAAGTTGGCAGGCTCCGAACCGTAGAGCTTGATGATGTCCATGGTCGCCATGGCGAGGCCCGCGCCGTTCACCATGCAGCCGATCTCGCCGTCGAGGGCGATGTAGTTCAGGTCGTATTTCGAGGCGGCGAGCTCCTTGGGATCCTCCTCGGTCTCGTCGCGCAACTCGGCGATGTCCGGGTGGCGATAGATCGCGTTGCCGTCAAATCCCATCTTCGCGTCCAGGCATTTCAGATCGCCACTGTCGGTCACGATCAGCGGGTTGATCTCCAGCATCTCCATGTCCTTCTCGACGAAGCACTGGTAGAGTTGGCCCATCAGCTTGACGCATTGCTTGACCTGCGCGCCGCTCAGCCCGAGCGCAAAGGCAATGCGGCGGCCGTGATAGGGTTGATAGCCGGTCACCGGATCCACGGCGAAGGACAGGATCTTTTCGGGGGTGGAGGCTGCGACCTCCTCGATATCCATGCCGCCCTCGGTCGAGCAGACGAACGAGATCCGCGACGTGCCGCGATCCACCAGCAGGGCGAGGTAGAGCTCGGTCTCGATCCCCGACCCGTCTTCGATATAGATGCGGTTGACGGTCTTGCCCGCGGGCCCGGTCTGGTGCGTCACCAGCGTCCGGCCCAGCATCTTCTTGGCTTCCTCGGCGGCCTCTTCGACCGACTTGGCCAGGCGCACGCCGCCCTTCTCGCCTGCATCGGCTTCCTTGAACGAGCCCTTGCCGCGTCCGCCCGCATGGATCTGCGCCTTCACCACCCAAAGCGGCCCGTCCATCTCGCCGGCGGCGGTCTTGGCCTCTTCGGCCCTCAGAACCACGCGCCCATCGGAAACCGGCGCGCCGTAGCTGCGGAGGAGGGCTTTCGCCTGGTACTCATGAATGTTCATGAAACTGTCCCGTTCTGCTTGTATTTGTTCGGGTGTTGCACAGGGATGAGGCGCAGCAAAACGCCATTTCGCCGCATCCTAGAATTTTTCGACATTTGTGATCACACGCTTGAAAACTGTGATCACGAATTCCGCAGGGGGAGGAATGCAAGCTGCGTCAGGGGCCGGGCGCGGTCAGGTGAGTCGCAAGAAACTGCGCGGATTCATGCGATTTTGAACGTATCGAATGCGTCCATGCTCAGGTCTAGATCAACGCCTGGGAACTCGGTTGCAATGCCAATCGTTGGATCGAAGGCATGGGTCTTGAGCAGTCCCATGGCTTCCAACGTGCCGGCGCGTTCGGGAGTGTACTGCTTCAGAAGCAGATAGAATTCCCGCAAGGCTTCCGGGTCGCCCTGAAGCGTGTCCATTTTCAACAATTGACGCTGCCGATGCTCAGTTTCGTTTCTACGGGCGTTTGGCTGCTGCCTGAGCAGTCTGAGGCGTTTGTTCACCCAGTGCTTCGGAGTCAGGCCGTCGAAATGGAGCAGATCCAGAGTATCGAGCAGGCGACCCGTCGCAGGCTTGGGCGGTTTGGGGCCATGTATGCCTACAGCGAGGCCAATCCGAGGACGGAACGCGGATTTCCCGCCGCAGTATGCAGTCATGCCTCGCTGCAGGTAGGGCGTTGCCGCCCCGTCCGCTGCCTCCGCATCCTCCAGATACCTGCGCGTGGTCTGCACCCGAAAGGCTCCGTCAAAAATATTGCCCGGATCCGGAGGGCCCAGATAGACACGTTCTTGCGCCCGCGTGGCAACATGCTCGATCTCCGGCGGCTGTGCCGCGAGCAACTCGTCCAAGTCATCCGGCGTCCAGAGAAACTCGTCCACGTCGATATGGAAAACCCAGTCCGCCGTGGAATGATCAACCACATCCTGCAAGATCGCCTTCTGTCTTGGACCTTGCTTCGGAGGGCGCGCCCCGGCCGGGTGATTTTGCCAGAATGCGTCGTCACACACGGCAAGCCGTACCCTTGGGTGATTGCCCAGCACCGCCTCGACGCGCGGTATGGAGGTATCGAGAAAGAGGTTGATCCGACGCACCCCGAGGTTGAGGTGATAGGCCGCCCACGCCAGGATCAGATCCGGCGCTTCTTGCGCGAGCGCTACGATGTCCCATTGCGATTTCGGCATCTGCCCCCACCCGTTCTTGTGGTCAGCTCTAAGCGTGGTGCCCGGTTGGTGCAACCTCGGCGCATGCAAAGGGGGGCCCGTAGCCCCCCTATGTTTCCGGCATTTCCCGAGGATCAGACCAGCGAGTCGTCGATGCCCTTGCAGGCTTCCATCAGGCCCTTCACCGCGTTGACGGAGTTGTCGAACATCGCCTGCTCGTCCTTGCCGAGCTTGATGTCGACGACCTTCTCGATACCACCCGCCCCGATGATGGTCGGCACGCCGACATACATGTCGTTCAGGCCGAACTCGCCGTCGCAGTACGCCGCACAAGGCAGCAGGCGCTTCTGGTCCTTGAGATAGGCTTCCGCCATCTCCACCGCCGAGGCGGCCGGAGCATAAAAGGCGGAGCCGGTCTTGAGCAGGCCGACAATCTCGGCGCCGCCATCGCGGGTGCGCTGCACGATCGCGTCGAGTTTCTCCTGGCTGGTCCAGCCCATCTCCACCAGGTCCGGCAACGGGATGCCCGCCACGGTGGAATAGCGTGTCAGCGGCACCATGGTATCGCCATGCCCGCCCAGCACGAAGGCGGTCACATCCTTCATCGACACATTGAATTCCTCGGCCAGGAAGTGGCGGAACCGCGCGCTGTCCAGCACACCGGCCATGCCGACGACCTTCTCCTTGGGCAGGCCCGAGAATTGCTGCAACGCCCAGACCATCGCATCCAGCGGGTTGGTGATGCAGATCACGAAGGCATCCGGCGCGTTGGCCGCGATGCCTTCGCCCACGGATTTCATCACCTTGAGGTTGATGCCCAACAGGTCATCGCGCGACATGCCCGGCTTGCGCGGCACACCGGCGGTGACGATGCAGACATCCGCGCCCGCAATGTCGGCGTAATCCGTGGTGCCCTTCAGGCTGGCGTCGAAACGCTCCACCGGGCCGCTTTCGGCGATATCCAGTGCCTTGCCCTGGGGGGTGCCGTCCGCGATGTCGAACAACACGACGTCCCCGAGTTCCTTGAGTGCGACGAGGTGGGCAAGGGTGCCACCGATCTGACCTGCGCCGATAAGGGCGATCTTGGGTCGGGCCATGGAAATTTCTCCGGCTTTCGTTGATCTTGGCCGCGTCCTAGCCTTTGGGGCATGGCCTTACAAGGCATCGGGCGCGCGGCGGAACGCCCCAAGCGCCTGTCGGTCGGGGCGCGCGCGGCCAAGATCCCGAAATCGTTGAGAATTGGTCCAGGGCAAGAATGTGCGACCCATCGCCCGGGTTGCGTGCCATGGCATGCCCGCAATCGCGATCGCTCGTGGTGGCCGAACCGATTCCATTTTCGCAGTCCCCCTTGGCCGAGGCAAAATCGGCAAAATTCAGCGGCCCGGAACAGGACCGCTGGCGTGCGCAAGCCGGCTGGACTGGGGGCGGAGTTTCCAACCGGCGTGCGTGTGACGCGGCGGGGGCTAGACGTCGTCGCCCGCCGCGATCCGGTCCATCACGTCGGACCCTTCAAAGGCCTGGCCGGAGGCGATCAGGCAGGTCTGGCCGTTCGGCATGGTCACCGTGATCGTCCAGGTACCGGTCTCTTCCGAGGCGAACACCTCCATCACGCCGTTATTGGCGCCAAGGCCCATGCTTTGCACGGTCTCGCCGTAATTCGTGGTCAGGCGCTGTACGACCTTTTCGCGCTCCGCGCAAGGCAGCGCCCTGGTCTGGCCAAGCGCGGCGCCGGTCAGCAGAAGCGTGGAGAGCAGGCCGAAACAGAGGGTCTTCAACTGGGTCTTCATGGGTCTACCTTTCGTTGCAGATCCAGACCGGGGCCGGAAGCTGCGTCTTGGTTAAGCCATGTCGGACCACCCGCTTGTATCGCACGGTCCCTGCGAACCGCTCATCCCTCCAAAGTCCGACGCATGGGATCATCCTGCACAGAGATTGCCTCAGAACTGGTTAACGCGCCGCGCGATGGTCCTGCGCGTCCACCATACCGGGTGAACCGCCCCGCTCCGCGGCACTTTCTGCATCGCAGCAGAAATATTCTTGCAAAATTGTCCCACCTGAGGTTCTTTTCGCGAAATTTCGCTGTGGAGAGAATCATGGACCGCCCCGTCGATCATCGCGCCCGCCCCTACCGTTCGGTGCTCTATATTCCCGGATCGAAAGAGCGCGCGTTGCACAAGGCGCAAAGCCTGCCGGTCGACGCCATCATTTTCGACCTCGAAGACGCCGTCGCGGTGGAGGAAAAGGCCAATGCCCGCCACCTTTTGGCCCGGACGCTGGCCGAGACCGACTACGGCCCGCGGGCGAAGATCGTGCGCATCAACGGCTTCGACACCGACTGGGGGCAGGCGGATCTCGACGTGATCGCCGCCGCGCGCCCCGAGGCGATCCTGCTGCCCAAGGTGAACACCGCCGCGGATGTCGAGACGCTCGCCGACAGGCTCGATGCCCGTCCCGAGACCGCCGAGACCACCATCTGGACCATGATGGAAACCCCGCTCGGCATGCTCAACGCAGCGCAGATCGCCGCCGCCCCGCGCATGGCGGGCTTCGTGATGGGCACCAACGATCTGGCCAAGGAACTCGACAGCCGTTTTCGCCCCGATCGCCTGCCGATGCTGACCGGGCTCGGCCTGTGCCTTCTGGCCGCGCGGGCCCACGGGCTCGTGGCCGTCGACGGGGTCTACAACGCGTTCAAGGATGACGAAGGTCTCGAGGCCGAGTGCGCGCAGGGCCGCGACATGGGGTTCGATGGCAAGACCCTGATCCACCCCGCCCAGGTGGCCATTGCCAACGCCGTCTTCGCCCCGTCGGACTCCGAACTCGCCCTCGCCTCGCGCCAGATCCTCGCCTTCGAGCAGGCCGCGGCACGCGGCCAGGGCGTCGCCGTGGTCGACGGCAAGATCGTGGAAAATCTGCACGTTGCCACCGCACGGCAACTTCTGGCAAAAGCGGAGGCAATCCAAGCCATAGCCGCGGAGTAAACCATGTACTTTCTTGTCCTGATCGCCGGTCTCGCCCTCTGGGCCGGGGCCCACTACTTCAAGCGGCTGATGCCGGCGCAGCGCGCCGCGATGGGGGACAAGGGCAAGGCCGTCGTCGCCGTCGCCATCGTCGCCAGCATCGTGCTGATGGTGATCGGTTACCGCGGGGCGGAGTTCGTTTTTCTCTGGTCGCCGCCCGCCTTCATGACCCATGTGAACAATACGCTGATGCTGTTCGCGCTCTGGGTCTACGGATCGAGTGCGGCCAAGGGCGCGAAGGCCTGGCCCGCCAACAAGATCCGGCACCCGCAACTGACCGGGGTCAAGATCTGGGCGCTCGCGCACCTGCTGGTCAATGGCGATCTGGCCTCGATCGTGCTTTTCGGCGGCTTGCTGGCCTGGGCGGTGGGCGAAGTGATCCTGATCAACAAGGCCGAGCCCGACTGGACCCCGCCCGAGACGGCCGGGATGAAGACCAAGATCCGCCTCGCTGTGATCACGGTCGTCCTCTACCTGGTGATCGGCGGCATCCATGCCTGGCTCGGCGTCTGGCCGTTCCCTGCATAAGACTCTGATAACATGAAGATATACCGGTTTCTGACTGAGGACGACACCTCGGCCTTCTGTCACAAGGTGTCCGACGCCCTCGCCAAGGGGTGGGAGCTTTACGGCCCCCCGACCTATGCCTTCGACGCCGCCCATGGGGTCATGCGCTGCGGCCAGGCGGTCACCAAGGAGATCGACCGCCCCTACAGCCCCGACATGAAACTAGGAGACCAGTGATGGCCAAGACGAACCCGGGCCGCTTTTTCGAGGATTACCGTGTCGGCCAGGTGATCGAGCACGCCGTGCCGCGCACCGTCTCCGGCGGCGAGCGGGCACTCTACCACGCGCTCTACCCGGCGCGGCACGCGATCTATTCCTCGGACGAATTCGCCAAGCTCTGCGGTCTGGCCGAAAGCCCGATGGACGACCTGATCGCCTTCCACACGGTATTCGGCAAATCCGTGCCCGATGTGTCGCTGAATGCGGTCGCCAACCTGGGCTATGCCGAGGGGCGCTTCCACCGGCCCACATGGCGCGGCGACACCCTGCGCGCCCGGTCCGAGGTGATCGGGCTGAAACAGAACTCCAGCGGCAAGACCGGTGTGGTCTATGTCCGCACAGAGGGGCGCAATCAACGTGGCGAGCTGGTGCTCGACTACGTGCGCTGGGTGATGGTGCGCAAGAACGACCTCGCTGCGCCCGCGCCGGATACCGTGGTGCCGGAGCTTGCCGCGGCGGTCGATCCCGCGACCCTGCTGGTGCCCGAGGGGCTGACCTTTGCCGACTACGACACCGTTCTGTCGGGTGAGCCGCACCGCCTGCGCGACTATGCGGTGGGCGAGATCATCGACCATGTGGACGGGGTGACCATCGAGGAAGCCGAACACATGATGGCGACCCGGCTGTGGCAGAACACCTCCAAGACCCATTTCGACGTGACCCCGCGCGCCGACGGCAAACGGCTGATCTATGGCGGGCACGTGATGTCCATGGCGCGCGCGCTCAGTTTCAATGGCCTCGCCAATGCCCAGATGATCGTGGCGATCAACGGCGGCAGCCATGCCAACCCGTGCTTTGCCGGTGATACCGTGCGGGCCTGGTCCGAAGTGCTGGATGTGGCCGAGACCGGCGCGCCGGGCGTCGGGGCGCTGCGCCTGCGGCTCGTGGCGACAAAGGATGGTTCCGTGGGGGCGTTGAAGGGAGAGGACGGCAAGTACCTGTCAGGCGTCCTGCTCGACCTCGATTACTGGGCGCTCATGCCCCAGTGAAGGCGGCGGCCCCGGGCGTCCGGGGCCGATCCAGGGTCAGTCCAGCGCGATGAACAGCATCAGCAGCGCAAAGAGCCCGCCGCCTGCAAAGGCCCATGTGGGCGCGGTGATCGTCATCGGTGCCTTCAGCTTCGCCATCAGGTCCTGTGCCTGCGTTGCTGGCGGCGTCTGGGGGTTCGTCTTCTCGTCTGCCATGGTCTGCGTCTCCTGTGAAAAAGGGTCGTCGAGGCCTGTGACACAGATGGGGGCTGCGGGCCCCGGCACAAGGGCCGCCGGGCGCTTTCTCGGCCCCGGCGGCACCGCGCCGCCCACAGGGCTCACTCCGCCGGTTGCAGCGCCTTCACATAGGCGGCGATGGCCTCCCGGTCGGCCGCGGTCAGCTGCGCCATGTTTGTGATCACGGACGCCATATGCCCGCCTGCGCTGTCGAAATCCGGGGTGAAGCCGGTCTCCAGATAATAGGCGATGTCGCCCGCCGACCAATCGAGCTGCGCCGGGGTGATCCCCGGAATGCGCCCCTTGCCCGACGGGTTCGGTGCCCCTGCCATCCAGCGCGCCCTGTCCAGCCGACCCAACCCGTCCCGCGGTGTGTGACACTCGGCGCAATGGGCCAGGGCCTCGACCAGGTAGCGCCCGTCGCCCGGCACCTCCGGCCCGACCCAGTCCGGCATCGGCGACAGCAGCTTCCACGCCCCGACACTGCGCCGGATATTGAACGGAAAGCCCAGCTCGTGGGGGGCGTTGGGCGTATCGGTTTCAGGCAATCCCTGCATATAGGCCCAGAGGTCCGCGACGTCCTGATCCTCCATCAGCGCATAGGCGGTATAGGGGAAGGCCGGGTAGTAATGCGAGCCGTCCGGCGCGACCCCGGCCAGCACCGCCGAGGCGAAATCCGCCTGCGACCAGTCCCCGATCCCGGCCTCCGGATGGGGCGAGATATTGGGCGCCACGAAGGTCCCGAATGGCGACGCGAAGCGCTGCCCCCCGGCCAGAACCAGCCGCGCCTCGCCGGACGCGCCCGGGGCCGCGTGGCATGACGCGCAGCCCGCCGCGTGGAAGACCGCCTCACCCGCTTCCGCGTCGCCGGTCAGCGCGGCAAAGCGCTCCTCCGGCACGGGCACCGCCCGGGTGAAAAACAACCCGAGCGAAACCCCAGCCGCCAAAAGCAGCCCTGCAAATGCGAGAAATCGCTTCATGTCCGTGACTTAGCTGTCCGGTTCGCGATGCGCCTCGTGGCAGGACTTGCACGTGGCCCCCATCGGCCCGAGCGCGGGGCCAAGCGCCGCCTGCCCATCTCCCGCCACGGCGGCGAGCCCATCGGCCGCTGCCGCAACCGCCTCCCATTTCTCCACGAAATCTGCATTGTCTTCCCAGATCGAAGGCATCGCGCGGGTGCCGTCGATGCTCATGGCATCCGAACCTTCGGGCCATAGCAAGCCTTGGGTGATCGCCGCCACGGTCACGAGGTTGTCCGCCGCCACCTGCTCCGCCTCGGCATCATAGGGGATATCGCCCTTGGCCATGTTTCCCAGAACCCCGAGGTTCAGCGCGATCAGGCGAAACTGACCCTGCCGCGCCTTGAGCTGGTTCTCGAAACTGTCCTGGGCCACGGCGATTGTGGGTACCCCGGCCCCGAGCCCGAGGGCCCCGATCAGCGCTGCCGCGCAAAGGCGTGTGTGGATCATCGTTCGCTCCTGTGATTTGCGTTGCTGCGGCAGAATGTAGCATGGGTATCCGGGATTCCGATGACAACCCTGTGCTTTGGGCGGATTTTCCGCAAAAAACCGCGCTTGCCCCGGCTCTGCACAGGGGTCTCAATTATGTGATCACGTGGTTTATAACCGTGATCACAAATCGCGGAAAACGCTCCGGTTGCGCCAAAGTACCGCGCCGCATCCGGGCGAGTTCAGGTGACAGCCGGACAAAATTCACTATGCATACTAGCAACTAGCCCCGTTCGAGAGACTCAAGATGAGGTGCCGTCATGGCTGACGTGAACCGGGGGGACCGGCCCCTGTCCCCGCATATCCAGATCTATCGCCCGCAGCTGACCTCCGTCACCTCGATCCTCACCCGGATCACGGGGAATGCGTTGCTGGTCGGCGCGTTGCTCTGCGTATGGTGGCTGATCGCCGCCGCCGCCGGGCCGCAATACTTCGCCTTCGTCGACGGCATCGTGACCTCCTGGTTCGGCAAGCTGGTCTTTCTCGGCTCGATCTGGGCGCTATGGTATCACACGCTCGCCGGCGTCCGGCACCTGATCTGGGATGCCGGGTACGGGTTCGAGCTGAAGGATGCCTATGCGCTCGGCTACATGGTCATCGGCGGTTCCGTCGTCCTGACCGTGATCACCGTCATCGCGCTCTGAGGGAAGCTGACATGGGATTTATGACCGACCGCAAACGCGCCATGGGTCTCGGCTCCGCGAAATCCGGGACCGAACACCACTGGCACATGCAGGTCAGCTCCGTCGGGCTGCTGCTCCTCGTGCCGCTCTTTCTGTTCACCTTCGGCCGCGTCGTGGGCGCGCCCTATGAAGAGGTGATCGCCTATCTCGCACGCCCCTTCCCGGCCATCGTCACGGCCCTGATGCTCGTCGTGGGCTTCGACCATTTCCGTCATGGCGTGACCGTCGCGATCGAGGACTACGCCCAGGGCACCACCCGGAAGGCGCTGATAATTGCAATGACCTGCGTGAGCTACGGCGCCATGGCCACCGGCCTATTCGCCATTGCCCGCCTCGCGCTGTGACCCCAGGGAGCACTTGATGTCTGCTTACGAATACGAGACGCATAACTATGACGTCGTGGTCGTCGGGGCCGGTGGCGCGGGCCTGCGCGCGACCCTCGGCATGGCCGAGCAGGGGCTGCGCACCGCCTGCATCTCCAAGGTCTTTCCGACCCGCTCGCACACCGTGGCGGCCCAGGGCGGTATCGCCGCCTCGCTGTCCAACATGGGCCCCGACCATTGGCAGTGGCACATGTACGACACCGTCAAGGGCTCCGACTGGCTGGGCGATACCGACGCCATGGAATACCTCGCCCGCGAGGCGCCCAAGGCGGTGTACGAGCTGGAACATTACGGCGTGCCTTTCTCGCGCACCGAAGAGGGCAAGATCTACCAGCGGCCCTTCGGCGGCCATACCACCGAGTTCGGCGAAGGCCCCCCGGTGCAGCGCACCTGTGCCGCCGCCGACCGCACGGGCCATGCGATCCTGCACACGCTCTACGGCCAGTCGCTCAAGAACAATGCCGAGTTCTTCATCGAGTATTTCGCCATCGACCTGATCATGTCCGAGGACGGACAGTGCCAGGGCGTCGTCTGCTGGAAGCTCGATGACGGCTCGATCCATGTCTTCAACGCCAAGATGACAGTGCTGGCCACGGGCGGCTACGGACGTGCCTATTTCTCGGCAACCTCCGCCCATACCTGCACCGGCGACGGCGGTGGCATGGTCGCGCGCCAGGGGCTGCCGCTGCAGGACATGGAATTCGTGCAATTCCACCCCACCGGCATCTACGGCGCGGGGTGCCTGATCACCGAGGGCGCCCGCGGCGAGGGCGGCTATCTGACCAACTCCGAGGGCGAGCGGTTCATGGAACGCTACGCGCCCACCTACAAGGATCTCGCGTCGCGCGACGTGGTCAGCCGCTGCATGACCATGGAGATCCGCGAGGGCCGCGGCGTCGGCCCCGACGGCGACCATATCCACCTGCACCTCAACCACCTGCCGCCCGAAACCCTGGCCCTGCGCCTGCCGGGTATCTCGGAGAGCGCCCGCATCTTCGCCGGGGTGGACGTCAACAAGGAGCCGATCCCGGTCCTGCCGACGGTCCATTACAACATGGGCGGTATCCCCACGAACTATTGGGGCGAGGTGCTGAACCCCACCGCCGAGGATCCCGACCGCATCGCGCCGGGCCTGATGGCCGTGGGCGAGGCGGGCTGTGCCTCGGTGCACGGGGCCAACCGGCTCGGGTCCAACTCCCTGATCGACCTTGTGGTCTTCGGCCGGGCGGCGGCGATCAAGGCCGGGCAGGTCGTGGACCCGACCGCGTCCAACCCGACCCTGAACCAGGCCTCCATCGACGCCGCACTCGCGCGCTTCGACGGGCTGCGCCACGCCAAGGGCAACGTGTCGACCGCCGAGCTGCGCCTCGAGATGCAGAAGACCATGCAGGCCGACGCCGCCGTGTTCCGCACCGACAAGACCCTCGCCGAAGGGGTCCAGAAGATGTACGGCGTCGCGGGCAAGGTGGACGACATCAAGGTCACCGACCGCTCGCTGGTGTGGAACTCCGACCTGATGGAGACGCTGGAGCTGACCAACCTGATGCCCAACGCACTGGCCACCATCGTGTCCGCCGAGGCTCGCAAGGAATCCCGCGGCGCCCACGCCCACGAGGATTACGCCGACCGCGACGACGAGAACTGGCGCAAGCACACGCTGGCCTACGTGAACGGCAAGGTCGACCTCGACTACCGCCCGGTCCACCTCAACCCGCTGCTGGGCCACAACGAGGGCGGCATCGACCTCAAGAAAATCGCACCCAAGGCGCGGGTGTATTAATGGCGCGATCACCTGCGCGCGGTAGGCTGGACTTGTCCGCCGCAGGCGCCTGTCCGGTGTCGCCATGCGTGTGAGCGCAGCCCTGTGGGAGAAACCCTCCGAGCTGCGCCACACGCACCTTTCGACGTGATGGAGGCAAGGCAGTTTGTCTTTGCGGGATCAGCCCTGTTTTCTGGAATTGGCCGACGATGTCCGTAAATTCGCCGGCGGAGACCGTGTGGTGGAAATCGTCAATTCGGGAAACTGGGGCGACGCACTCATCCACGCGGGACAACGGGCCTTCCTGTCGGATCTCGGTATAGCGACCGTTCCGGTGCCGATCGCGCGGTTGCGCAAGGACAAGTTGCGTCATCGCATCCTCGCGGCGATGCGGGGGCTCCACCCCAAGGCCATCATCACCGGCTCCGGTGCCTATCGCGACTTCTACAATCGCCCGGCAGAGCTCGGGGTCGCGGCGGCGCGCTTCAGGAATGTGCTCGTGATGCCCTCCTCCTTCCCGTTTCGCCCGGAACTTGATCCCGATCGGACGATTTTCTGGCGCAGGGACATGCTCGAAAGCTACGAGGCCATGCCGGAGGCGTCCTTCTGCCACGACATGGCCTTCTATCTGGACCCGGCGCCCCGGGCACCGGGCAAGGGCGTCGGAATAATGTTGCGCAACGATGTGGAGCGGCTGGAGCTGGACCTGCCGGAGGGCAACATCGATTTGAGCAACGAAGGCACGCATCTGTCGGACCCGGATCTGTTTCTGGATCGGATCGGCGCCTACGAGGTCATTCACACCAACCGTCTGCATGTCGGCATCGGCGCCGCCCTGCTCGGGCGCGAAGTCCACCTCTATGCAAGCCGCACCCGGAAACTGGAATCGATCTTCAAATCCTCGCTCGAGCCGTTTTACCCGAATGTGCACTACCATTCCGATCCCTCGGACATCTTGAAGCTCAAGCACATCACCGCGAGACAGGACCATTGACGATGTCTGGCGCAAATCAGGGCGCGCAGGACCCAAAGCCGCCGAGGATTGTGGTCGGGAGCGGCTGGTGGTCATCCGAGCGCGCGTTCTCCGACGAGTTTCCCGACCGCAAGGAACTGGGCGACGCCATGATCCGGTCCGTGCCGTTTTTCGAGCTCTGGCTCGAGAGTGTCACCTCTTCGGTGGCGGCGTCCGAAATCGTCGTTGTCGACTCGGCCGCCCCCCTGAAGCCCGCCCCGGAACTCCGCGACAAGGTGCGCTGGATCGAACTGCCCTTCAATGCGCGACACTCGACCAATCACGTCGGCGGCTGGAGCGGATGGACCCGCTCCGTCCTGGTTTCGGGAAACTATGCTCTCGCCTCCGATTGCGAATTTTTCGTCTATGTGGAGCAAGACTGCCTTCTCAAAGGCGACGGTCTGATCGAGGCCTGCATTGCGGCCATGACCGCGGATCACATGTTCGGCTCCGGTGCCGGTACGCCCCAACCCCTGCAACAATCCCTCTTCGTTGTGCGCGGGGCCGCCTTGCCGCGGTTTCTGGGGAACCTCGCAAACCTCAAGTATCGCGATTGCGACATGGCGCCGGAGTGGAAATTCGTGTGGGCAACGTCGGCAACACTCACCTGGTTGGCCAATATCGGCATTTTCCAGAGTAAACTGACACGCAAGATCGGGTTCAAGCTTGCCAGGCTCTCGGGCGCTTTGTGTTTTCTGCCCTTCGGCTCCGGTCGTGCCCGGCCCATTCCTTTCGACGCCCCGCATTGCTATTTTCAGCATGGGACCAGTGCCGAAATCGCTCGTTACCGGCGGAGCGACGCATGATCGTCGCAAACCTCGCCACCTATCCTCCGCGGGCTCACGCGCTCGGTCGTGTCGTTGCCAGCATCGCGCCGCAGGTCGATCGGCTCAACGTGGTCCTGAACGAATACGATACGGTTCCGGTCAACCTGCTGGACTATGACAATGTCGTGCCCATTCTGATCGACCGGGATCTGAAAGATACCGGCAAGTTCTGGCCAAGTGTCGAAGACGCAGAGTGGGTGGTGTTGATCGACGATGATCTGCACTATCCCGACGACTATGTCGCGACGACCCTCGCGCGTGCCACCGCATGCGAGACGCCCCGTGCGGTTTACGGTTATCACGGTGTTTACTATCGCAAGCCGGGCCTGAAGCGCCTGAAGTTCTGGAAGTATCCGCCCCTGGCCCCGGACACCGTGATGCGATACCGCCGTGTCCACACGTTCTGGAACGTGGTTGAGCGGCCCCTCCGCGTCGATCAACTCGGTACAGGGACCGTCGTTCTCAAATCGGAACACATGCCGCCCTTCGACTTCATGGAGACGTCGCAGAAGTTCGTCGATGTCCGGTTTGCGCTCTGGGCTTTCCAGCAGGACCTCGCATGCATATGTCTGCCGCGACCGCGCGAATGGCTCGGGGTCGAAGAATTCGAAGACACGATCTATCAGTTTACGCAGTCAAATCCGGGACATGTCGCGGATGAAATATGGCAGTACGCGTACAAGACCCCGGATGTGGGCACGCCGCTGCGACGCTCTGCGGACTTACCTCCATCTCGAAAACATGGCTCACCGTAACGACAGCCAGTGAACCGAAGGAAACGACCATGGTACAACTGACCCTGCCGAAGAACTCGAAGATCCGCACGGGCAAGACCTGGCCCAAGCCCGAGGGCGCGACCAACCTGCGCAAGTTCCAGGTGTATCGCTGGAACCCCGATGACGGGGAAAACCCCCGGGTGGACACCTACTGGGTGGACATGGACACCTGCGGGCCGATGGTTCTGGACGCGCTGATCAAGATCAAGAACGAGATCGACCCGACCCTGACCTTCCGCCGCTCCTGCCGCGAGGGGATCTGCGGGTCCTGCGCGATGAATATCGACGGCGCCAACACGCTGGCCTGCATCTACGGCATGGACGAGATCAAGGGCGACGTGAAGATCTACCCCCTGCCGCACATGCCCGTGGTCAAGGACCTGATCCCGGACCTGACCCATTTCTACGCGCAGCATGCCTCGGTCATGCCCTGGCTGGAGACCAAGACAAACCGCCCCGCGACCGAGTGGCGGCAGTCCATCGACGACCGCAAGAAACTCGACGGCTTGTACGAGTGCGTGATGTGCGCCTGCTGCTCCACCTCCTGCCCGAGCTACTGGTGGAACGGCGACCGCTATCTCGGCCCGGCGGCCCTGCTGCATGCCTATCGCTGGATCATCGACAGCCGCGACGAGGCGACGGGGGAGCGTCTGGATGACCTCGAAGACCCGTTCAAGCTCTATCGCTGCCACACGATCATGAACTGCGCCAAGACCTGCCCCAAGGGCCTGAACCCCGCCAAGGCGATCGGCGCGATCAAGAAGATGATGGTCGAGCGCCAGGTCTGAGGGCCGCGCCGATCCGCGAGTGACGCGAACGGGGCCAATGGCCCCGTTTTCGCGTTCCGGGGTTGGCGCTGCGCGAGGCAAGGGTTTGAAAGATGGCGTTTTTTCCGATCGCGATCCTGATCGTGTTCCTGCTGATGTACCTGCTGCGGACGCGGCGCACGCGGATGTGCCGCTGGCGGCGGCGGGGCAAGACCGACTGGCGCTGTGCCGCTTGCGGGGCGGTGGCGATCACCGGGGATGACAAGCAGCCCCGGGTCTGTCTGCGCAAGGATATCTAGCGCAGGCGCGTGGCGGTGCCGGTGGCGATGTTCACCGACCAGCGCGCCTCGCCGGTGGGGCAGCAGCGGGGGTCGCCGGGGTTGGGCATGGTGGTGGTCAGCTCGACCCGGTCGTCATAATACACAACGTCGCGCGGGCCTTGCCCGAAGAGGCCGGAGACGGGATTGGCAAAGGCCCATCCAGCGCCGGTCCCCAGGAAGTAACCCGTTGCGATATTGGTGGAATTTCCGCCATTCGCCACCTCGAAAAACGCGATGCCGAGGGCCCGGCGCGCCTGGCCCGGGTCGGCATGGTCCGGCAGCCAGAACGCCCCGACCAACGAGGCCTGGGGCGGCAGCAGTTGCGCGCGCAGCAGCCCGTCGAGATCGCCCCAGCCCTGTTGCGCGGCCGCCGGCGGGGTGAGCGCCAGCAGCGCCGCGATAAGAGCCGCGCGGATCATGCGAAGGCCGCCTCCAGCGCGATCTCCACCATGTCGCCGAAGCTCGATTGCCGCTCCGCCGACGGTAGCGCGTCGTGGGTCAGCAGGTGGTCCGAGACCGTCAGCACCGCCAGCGCCCGGCGGCCGTGGCGGGCGGCGAGGGTGTAGAGCTCGGCTGCCTCCATCTCGACGCCCAGCACCCCGTGGCGGATCATTTGTTCCGTCAGATCAGGGCGTTCGTCGTAGAACACGTCCGAGGAATAGATCCCGCCCACATGGGTTTTCGTCCCCTTCGCCCCCGCCGCGGCCTCGGCGGCCTTGAGCAGGCCCCAATCGGCGCAGGGGGCGAAGTTCAGCTCGCGGAAGATGCCCGAGGACGGGGTCGAAATCGACGAACAGGTCATCGCCAGGATCACGTCGCGCAGGGCCACGTGGTTCTGCATCGCGCCGGTGGAGCCGATGCGGATCAGGGTCTGCGCGCCGTACTCTGTGATCAGCTCGTTGGCGTAGATCGACAGGCTGGGCATGCCCATGCCGGAGCCGTGGATCGTCACCCGGTGCCCGCGCCAGGTGCCGGTGAAGCCGAGCATGCCGCGCACCTCGTTGACGCAGACCGGGTCGTCCAGGAACGTCTCCGCGGCCCATTTCGCGCGCAGGGGGTCGCCCGGCATCAGCACGGTTTCCGCGATGTCGCCGGGGGCGGCGCCGATATGGATGGTCATGGTCTGGTCCCTTTCGTTCGCACCGAGTATACCGCGCGCGGCCCCGGCGAAAAGACCCGCCCGACCCCGTCGGATCGGCGTCGGCCCCGTGTCGGACTTCTGTCGGGCAAGTGTCGGGCACCTCCGCGCGCCCGGGTCACGAAGCGTTAAGGATTGCCGGGATCCGCCAGGCTGGTGAAGCGGCGCGCCTCGGTGTCCCAGACCAGCGCCTCGACACAGGGGGTGAGGTTGGTGCCGCCGCAGGCGCTGCCATGGACCTGGTTCAGCACCACGGTCAGATGGGCGAAGCGCTGCACGGTCCAGCCTTTGGACAGCCGTTCGGTTGCCGTCTCCTCCACGGCGAACACCACCGGGCAGCCGCCCGTGCCGCAATAGAGGGTGACCGCCGAAGAGCAGTGCACCTGCCCCAGGTCGAGCACCATGTCGGTGGTCCCGTTGCCGGTCAGATCGGTCCGGGTGATGGCCTCGGGCGGAACGTCGAGGGTGCCGTTGTCGAAGGCGGCGCAATCGGCGCGCGCGGTCTCGATCGCCGCTTGCAGGGGCGCGGGCAGGTCCTCGACCGGTTGGGCCGCGGCGGGCAGGGCGAAAAGAAGGGCGGTGAGCAGGGGTTTGAGCATGGGGCAGAGGTCCTTTGCGGGGCGCGCGCGGCGCGGTAGGGTCGGGGCCAGTATAGGGAGGCCGCGGACAATGCCCAGATGGAGTTTGACTTGGGTGTTTGCCCTGCTGGCAGGGCCGCTGGCGGCGGAGAGCGGTCCGGCGCCCGCGGCGGAGCTGGCCTTCGTCAAGGGCGTGCTGGCGGCGTTGCAGGCCAGGTCCTTCCGGTGGGACCGCGAGTATTGCGGCTATATCGGCTACACTGCGGAGGGGGAGCTGGTGGCGAGCCGGGCGCGGCGTGGGACGGCGGACAGCTGCCTGCCGCCCTGGCCGCGGCGGTTCGATCCGGTGGCGTCCTACCACACCCATGGGGGCTACGACCCGGAGGCCTGGTCGGAGATCCCGAGCGACATCGACATGGCGTCGGACGCCGCGGACGGGATCGACGGTTATGTGGCCACGCCGGGTGGGCGGCTGTGGTATATCGACGGCTCGGAGCGGATGGCGCGCCAGATCTGCGGGGTCGGGTGCCTGCCGATGGATGCGGATTTCGCGCCCGAGAGCGACATCACCGTGGCGGAAAGCTACAGCTACGAGGATCTGTTGGGCATCCTGTCCCACTGAGCCTCGGGCAAGCCCGTTCGAACGGGCTTGGTCACGCGATTTGCAAATCGCGTCCCAAGCGCCTTGCAAGGCGCTTGTCCAAGGCGTTTCGAAACGCCTTGTCCGGCGGGTGGCCTATTCCGCCGCGATCGGGGTGTCGTCCACCAGGCCCACGATGTCGAACATGATCCGGTTCAGCTCGAAATCCTTCGGCGTGTAGACCTTCGCCACGCCCATGGCGCGCAGCCGCTCGGCGTCGTCCTCGGGGATGATCCCGCCCACGATCACCGGGATATGGGTCAGGTCGGCTTCGCGCATCCGGCCCATCAGTTCCTCGATCAGGGGGATGTGGGAGCCCGACAGGATCGACAGGCCGACCACATGGGCGTCCTGTTCCCGCGCGGCGCGCACGATTTCCTCGGGCGTCAGGCGGATGCCCTCATAGGTGATGTCCATGCCGCAATCGCGGGCGCGGGCGGCGATCTGCTCGGCGCCGTTGGAATGGCCGTCGAGGCCGGGCTTGCCCACCAGGAATTTCAGCTTGCGGCCCAGCTTGGCCGACACCGCCGAGACCG
Organism: Dinoroseobacter sp. PD6; assembly: GCF_028807315.1. Classification (NCBI taxonomy): domain Bacteria; kingdom Pseudomonadati; phylum Pseudomonadota; class Alphaproteobacteria; order Rhodobacterales; family Roseobacteraceae; genus Dinoroseobacter; species Dinoroseobacter sp. PD6. The sequence goes on from NZ_JARAMN010000004.1 coordinate 285,773, forward strand.
CGTCGCGGATCTCGTCCAGCCCCTCGGTGCGGTTCGACGGGTTCGCCGACACGCCCGTGGGCGCGCGGTACTCGCCGAAGGATTTGCGGATCTCCAGCCCCCATTCGCCCGTGGTCACCCCGGCCTTGGCCGCCGCGATGGAGGCGGGCATGACATTGGCCCCCGAAAGCGCGGCCTCGCGCAGATCGGCCAGCGCCTTTTGCGCCGCGTCCTCGTCGCGGGCGGCGCGCCAGGCCTGGAGCCGGGCGATCTGGTCGGCCTCCACCGCGGGGTCCACCACCATGATCCCGCCATCGGCATCCATCAGCGGCGAGGGCTCGCCCTGCTGGTACTTGTTGACGCCGACCACCACGGTCTCGCCCCCCTCGATCCGGCCGAGCCGGTCGGAGTTCGCCTCCACCAGCCGGGATTTCATGTATTCGATCGCGGCCACGGCCCCGCCCATCCCGTCGATGGTGGCCAGTTCGGCGCGCGCGCCTTCCATCAGCTCGGCCACCTTGCGGTCCACCGCCGGGTTGCCGTCGAACAGGTCGTCGAACTCCAGGAGGTCGGTTTCCAGCGCCATGATCTGCTGCATCCTGAGCGACCATTGCTGGTCCCAGGGGCGGGGCAGGCCGAGGGCTTCGTTCCAGGCGGGCAGTTGCACCGCGCGGGCGCGGGCGTTTTTCGACAGGGTCACTGCCAGCATCTCGATCAGGATGCGGTAGACGTTGTTTTCCGGCTGCTGCTCGGTCAGGCCCAGGGAGTTCACCTGCACCCCGTAGCGGAAGCGGCGGAATTTCGGGTCCTCGACGCCGTAGCGGTCGCGGCAGATCTCGTCCCACAGGGTGACGAAGGCGCGCATCTTGCACATCTCGGTGACAAAGCGGATGCCCGCGTTCACGAAGAACGAGATCCGGCCCACCATGGCCGGGAAATGTTCGGCCGGGACCTTGCCCTTGAGATCGTCGAGCACGGCGGTGGCGGTGGCCAGCGCGAAGGCCAGCTCCTGCTCCGGGGTCGCGCCCGCCTCTTGCAGGTGGTAGGAGCAGACGTTCATCGGGTTCCATTTGGGCAGGTGTTCGCGGGTATAGGCGGCCACGTCGGTGATCATCCGCAAGGACGGTTTGGGCGGGCAGATATAGGTGCCGCGGGAGAGGTATTCCTTGATGATGTCGTTCTGCACCGTGCCTTGCAGTTTCGTCACGTCCGCGCCCTGTTCCTCGGCCACGGCGATGTAGAGCGCCAGCAGCCACGGCGCGGTCGCGTTGATCGTCATCGAGGTGTTCATCTGGTCCAGGGGGATGTCCTTGAAGAGCGCCCGCATGTCGCCCAGATGCGCCACCGGCACGCCGACCTTGCCGACCTCGCCCCGGCTCAGGACATGGTCGCTGTCATAGCCGGTCTGGGTCGGCAGGTCGAAGGCCACCGACAGCCCGGTCTGCCCCTTGGCGAGGTTGCCGCGATAGAGCGCGTTGGAGGCCTCCGCCGTGGAGTGCCCGGCATAGGTGCGAAACAGCCAGGGGCGGTCTTTCTTGGTCTCGGTCATGGGCATCCTCGTGAATCACCGGCGGCAACGATCTTGCGTTTCGGCGCATTTATCTGGAACTTTATGTCTTTGTCAATTCGCTGCGCTGCGGAGAGAGCGCGTTCTGCGCGACAGCATACTGCATCTTCGGCGCGGAGCCGAACCCAAACATCGCGCACCGGCCGTGGGTGCCGGGCTGCGGTGGTGGCGGGCAGGGTGGAAAATCAGGGGGCCTATGACATCGGGCGAGTTCCCCGGTTCGGGCTTTGTGATACAAGCTCTTGTAATGACGCAGACCATCGACATCCCGTTCTGGCAGTTCGCGTTGCTGATCGCCTTCGCGGCGGTGACCTTTGCGTCCCATTTCCTGTTTCCGTCCGTGCGCTGGTTCTTCCGGCGGCGGTTCGAGCGCGCGGTGGCGCAGCTCAACACGCGGCTTGCGCGGCCCATCGAGCCCTTCAAGCTGATGCGGCGGGCCGACAACATCAACCGGCTGCTCTATGACCCGCAGGTGATGGAGGCGGTGGTGGCCCATGCCAAGGCCGAGGGCGTGCGCGAGGACGTGGCCTTCGAGAAGGCGCGCCGCTATGCGCGGGAGATCGTGCCGGGGTTCTCGACGGCGACCTATTTCGGCTTCGCGATCCGGATCGGTCATTGGCTGACCCAGGCGCTCTACCGGGTGCGGATCGAGCGGGTGGAGATGTCGGTCGCGGGCATTCCGCCCGAGGCGACGGTGGTGTTCGTGATGAACCATCGCTCCAACATGGATTACGTGCTGGTCACCTGGCTGGTGGCGGACAATACGACCCTGTCCTATGCGGTCGGCGAATGGGCGCGGATCTGGCCGTTGCGCTGGCTGGTGCGGGCCTCGGGGGCGTATTTCATCCGGCGGCGCAAGATCACCCCGCTCTATCGCAGCGTGCTGGCCCGGTATGTGCAGATGGCGCGGGACAACGGGGTGACCCAGGCGATCTTCCCCGAAGGCGGGCTGTCGCGGGACGGGCGGCTGGGGGCGCCGAAGCTGGGGCTGCTGAGTTACCTGTGGGACGGGTTCGATCCGGAGAAGGGGCGCGACGTGGTCTTCGTGCCCGTGGGGCTGAACTACGACCGGGTGTTCGAGGACGCGGCGCTGGTGGCTGCGCCGCCCAAGGGCCGGTTCAAGCTGTCCTGGCGGCGGGTGATCGGCGCGGTGCTGCCGGAGGTCTGGCCGATCCTGGCCGGGCGGCAACGCTTCGGCCATGCGGCGGTGTCCTTCGGGGCGCCGGTCTCGCTGCGGGCGGCGATGCTGGCGGGCGGGCGGGTGGAGGACCTGGGCCGCGAGTTGATGGCGCGGGTCGGGGCCAGCGTGCCGATCCTGCCGGTGCCGCTGGTGGCGGACCTGCTGCTGGCCGGGCCGCCGGAGCTGGAGGAGGCCGCCCTCGACGCGGCGTTCCGCGACCGGATGACGGGGGCAACGCCGGTGCCCCTGACCGATGCGAGCGCGCCGGCGGATTTCACGCTGGAGGATGGCCTGCGGGTGCTGCTGCGCCGGGGGCTGGTCACCCGGGAGAACGGACGGATCACCGTGGCCGCCGAGGCCGGTCCGATGCTGCGCTATTATGCCAACACCTTGCCGGGACGACAGACACCGCCGCCCGAAGCCCCCGAGACGCCAGAAAAATACGTGATCGCGACATAAAATTACACAAACGATCCGTTTTTCGTTTGCATTGTTGCTGCGCGCCCCATATTCCCCTCAAAAGCGCCGCAGCATTGCGATTCTGCGCTGCGGAATACCAACTCTGTTTCCTGGAGGCCCCCATGGCACTCGATACCGACCAGGCCCTCGTGTCCTATGACGCACCGATCAAAGACCTGTATGACATGGCCGAGATGCCCCCCCTGGGGCATGTGCCCAAGCAGATGCATGCTTGGGTGCTGCGGCAGGAGCGCCATGGCGAGCCGGTCACGGCGCTCCAGCAGGAGGTGGTCGACACGCCCGTCCCCGATAGCCACGAGGTGCTGGTGCTGGTGATGGCGGCAGGGGTCAATTACAACGGCGTCTGGGCCTGCCTCGGCACGCCGCAATCGGTCTTTCTCGGCCACAAGGCACCCTATGCGATCATCGGCTCGGATGCCGCCGGGATCGTCTGGGCCGTGGGCGACAAGGTCACCCGCTGGAAGGTGGGCGACGAGGTGGTAATCCACTGCAACCAGGACGATGGCGACGACGAGGAGTGCAATGGCGGTGACCCGATGCTGTCGCCGAGCCAGCGCATCTGGGGCTACGAGACGCCGGACGGCTCGTTCGGGCAGTTCACCCGGGTGCAGTCGCAGCAGCTGATGCCGCGGCCCAGGCACCTGACCTGGGAAGAGAGCGCGTGCTACACCCTGACCCTGGCCACGGCCTACCGGATGCTGTTCGGGCATGAGCCCCATGACCTCAAGCCCGGCCAGAACGTGCTGGTCTGGGGCGCGTCGGGGGGGATCGGATCCTTCGCGATCCAGCTGATCAATACCGCGGGCGCCAATGCGATCGGCGTGATCTCGGACGAGGACAAGCGCCAGTTCGTGATGGAGCTGGGCGCCAAGGGCGTCATCAACCGCAAGGATTTCAACTGCTGGGGCCGTCTGCCCGAGGTGGGGACCGAGGCCTACAAGGACTGGTTCACCGAGGTGCGCAAGTTCGGCAAGGCGATCTGGGAGATCACCGGCAAGGGCAACAATGTCGACATGGTGTTCGAGCACCCCGGCGAGGCGACCTTCCCGGTCTCGACCTTCGTGGTGAAGCGCGGCGGCATGGTGGTGATCTGTGCCGGCACGTCCGGGTATAACTGTACCTTCGACGTCCGGCACATGTGGAGCCACCAGAAGCGGCTGCAGGGCAGCCATTTCGCCCATCTCAAGCAGGCTTCGGCGGCCAACAAGCTGATGCTGGAGCGGCGGCTCGATCCGTGCATGTCCGAGGTCTTCCCCTGGGAGGAGCTGCCCCAGGCGCATATGAAGATGATGCGCAACGAGCACAAGCCGGGCAACATGAGCGTGCTGGTCCAGGCGCCGCGGACGGGGCTGCGGACCTTCGAGGACACGCTTGAGGCGAGTAAAACCGCCTAATAAAATCTTAACGAATCAATGAAAGGCTCGTGGCACGGAAGGTGCTGCGAGCCTTCTTTCATGGCCCACACCCCTGGACCACCCGAACTCAAAGGGTTGCCGGATCGGCCCCTCGCCATTTTTGGGGAGGTATATTTCGCGAATACTTCCACTAAATCCCTCGTGCTATAGTTGTGTTAATGTTTCGTTAACCTTTGGAAAGAAACACTGATGGCACAAGATTGGATCGTGGACGTCCTCGCAGACCTTCGCAGCTTTGCTACGCAAAACGGCCTTACCGCTCTGGCCGAACAACTGGATGATACGATTCTGGTTGCCGCGACGGAGATTGCGCAAACGGACGAGGTGCACCCGAAGGCTGTGGAGACAAATGCACCAAGGGTTGGAATCGTTTCTGGAAGATTTGCAGGAAGCAAAGTCGCTGGATGACGTCCAGGCGCGTCTCTTCGGGTTGCGAGAAAGCCTGGAGGTCGAGAATTTCGCCTATCACTGTCTGGATGCATCGGGGAACAAATACGGCGCGATGACCTATGACGCGCCCTGGGTCAAACGCTACATCGAAATGGACTATGCCCGGGTCGATCCGGTCATCAAGGGCACCTACCAGCGGTTTCATCCCGTGGACTGGAAGCAGCTCGACTGGTCTCCCAAGGCGGCACGGGAGTTCATGGGCGAGGCGCTCGAAACCGGGGTCGGCAACCAGGGGCTGTCGGTGCCGGTGCGGGGCCCGAACGGGCAGTTCGCGGTGTTCTCGGTCAACAATCGCGCCACGGATGCGGCGTGGGAATCATACCAGAAGGAGTACCTCAAAACCTTCATCCTGGCGGCGCATTTCATCAATCAGCGCGCGCTGGAGCTCGAAGAAGACATAAATCCGACGGCCAAGCCCCTGTCGCCCAGGGAATCAGATGCCCTCACCCACCTTGCCAACGGTTTGAGCCGGGGACAGGTGGCCGAGAAGCTGAAGATTTCCGAGCATACTCTAAGGGTTTACATTGAAAGTGCGCGGTTCAAACTGGGGGCCGCGAACACCACCCACGCGGTGGCACGGGCGATGGTCAGGGGGCTGATCGTCGTCTAAACACCCCTATGTGCAAGATTTTTTTGCTTGCGACCGCTAGGAAATCCTTAACCGGGTCCGGGCGTTTCTTCCTCTCGTTTTCGCAACAAGAGGGCCGCCCCCATGATCCGTTTCGTCTATGCCGACCAGCTCGATACCTATCCCCGTCTCCGCGACAGCATGTTCCGCGACCGGGCGGAGCAGTTCAAGACGCGCCTGCAATGGGATGTCACCGTCGATGCCGACGGGTTCGAGCGCGACGCGTATGACGCGGAAAACCCGATCTACGTGATCTACGAGTTGCCCGATGGCACCCATGGCGGATCCATGCGGATCCTGCCCACCACCGGGCCGACCATGATCAACGATCATTTCCTGCACCTGACCGACGGGGTCGCGATCCAGTCGCCCTTCATCTGGGAATGCACGCGGTTTTGCCTCTCGCCCAAGGCCGATGGCCGGGTCGCGGGCGCGCTGATGCTGGCGGGCGCGGAGTTCGGCCTGTCCTCGGGTCTGTCGCACTCGGTCGGCGTGTTCGACGCCCGGATGACGCTGGTCTACCGGCGCCTGGGCTGGATTCCGGAAATCCTCGGGCAGGAGGGCGAGGGCCGCAGTGCCGTCGCTGTCGGTCTGTGGTCGATGGATGCGGATCTGCGCGAGCGGCTCTCGGCCCGGTCCGGGATCAGCCGCGAGGTCTCCGCCCATTGGTACGAACGCGCGTTTGGCCCCAGCTTGGCGGCCTGAGGGGGCATTCGCGCTGGCGGGGAGGGAACGGGTGGTTTAGCGTTTCGCCATGACCCTCCCCGCCATCCAGTTCTCCGATGATCAGGCAGATGCCTATGACCGCGTGGCCGACGCTCTGGCCGCCGCCGGGGTGGACCTGGCCGACGAGACGCTGATGCCCCCGCGGGAGGGGGCGGCGTCCTCGGTGCTGGCGGTTCTGGGCAAGGCGGGGTCCGGCAAGACGCTGCTCCTGGCGCGGCTGGCGGAGGATCTGATCCGGGCCGGGGTCGAGATCGTCTCGGGCGACTGGGAGGGGCGGCGGCGCAAGGACCGGCGCACCCTGGCGATCCTGGCGCCGACCAACAAGGCCGCCTGGGTGCTGCGGATGCGGGGGGTGCCGGCGACGACCATTCACCGGATCCTCTACACCCCGGTCTACGATCCGGAATACGAAAAGATCGCCGAATGGCTCGCGGGCAGCGGCGACCGGCCGGTGGTCGAGGGGCTGTCGGAGGCCGCGCTGGACCGGGCCAAGGCATTTTTCGAGGCGCAGAAATCGGTGCCCGGGGCGCTGGCGGCGGCGGGGCTGCGGGGGTCGGATTTCATCACCGGCTGGAAGCGGCGCGAGGACCCGTTGGACATTGGATTCGTGGACGAATCCTCGATGCTCGACGCGCGCCAGCTCGACGATCTGCGCGAGATCTTCCCCACGCTGTGCCTGTTCGGCGACCCCGCACAGCTCGCCCCCGTGGGCCAGTCGGGCCAGATGGTGTTCGAGACCCTGCCCGCGGAGCGGCAGCTGACCCTGAGCCGGGTGCACCGGCAGGCCAAGGACAACCCGATCCTCGATCTCGCCCATGCGCTGGCCGACCCGGAGGTGGATTTCAACCGGTTCGAGCGGATGGTCGAAGAGGCTGCGTCCCGCGACGACCGGGTGGTGGTGCAGGGCCGGGTGGAGGCGGCGCTGATGGCGCGGTCCCCGGCGCTGGTCTGGCGCAACGCGACGCGGATCCGGATGATCCATGCGTTCCGGGCGGCTTACGGTGCGCCGGCGGATGCGCTGCTGGAGGGCGAGCCGCTGATCTGCGACGGGATCGAGCTGCCGCTGAAGCATCGCAAGAAGCGGATCGACCTGGAGGCGCGGGGGCTGATCAAGGGCGCGCAGGTGATCTATCTCGGGCCCGGTCGCAAGCCCGGGTTTTCCAAGCTGCATGTGGTGGGCGCCGAGGCGCCCGAGGTCAGCGCCGCCTCGATCGTGAAGATCGAGATGCCCGACGAGGAGGAGCCGTTCATCCCCTATGCTGCGCGGATGGGGGCGACGTTTCTGCACGGGGCGGCGGTGACGATCCACAAGGCGCAGGGCAGCCAGTGGGACACGGTGCAGGTCTTCGCGCCGGACCTGTCGGCGGCGGCCTGGGCCGGGCGGGTGGAGGCGGGGCAACCGTTGTGGAAGCGGCTGGCCTACGTGGCGATCACCCGGGCGCAGGAGCGGCTGATCTGGGTGACGCGGGCGCGGCTGGCGCGGCCGGACGCCCCCCTTGGCACGGCGGATCTGAAGGCGGCGCCTGCGCCGCTGGTGTTGGAGCAGGAGGAGGTGGAGCCATGAGCGGGACGATCCTGATCACCGGGGCGAGCGGCGGCATCGGGGCCGCCGTGGCCGACAGGTTCCTGGCCGAGGGCTGGGAGGTCGGGCTTCTGGCGCGGCGGGCGGCGGCGCTGCAGGAGGTGCGGGCAGGCCGCGCGAACGGGCATGTCCTGGTCGCGGATGTGGCCGATCCGGAGGCGGTGGCGGCGGGTTTTGCCAGCTTCGAGGCGGCGGTCGGGCGGCTCGATGTGCTGTTCAACAACGCAGGCATCTTCGTGCCCGCCGCGATGATCGACGAGGTGCCGCTGGCCGACTGGGACCGGGCGGTGGCGGTGAACCTGACGGGGATGTTCCTCGCCGCCCGGGCGGCCTTCGGGCAGATGCGGCGGCAGGACCCGGCGGGGGGGCGGATCATCAATAACGGGTCGATCTCGGCCCATGTGCCGCGGGAGGGGGCGGTGTGCTATACCGCGACGAAACACGCGATCACCGGGCTGACCAAGCAGCTGTCGCTGGATGGGCGCGCGCTGGGCATTGCCTGTGGGCAGATCGATATCGGCAATGCGCGCACGGAGCTGCTGGAGGGGATCGACGCGGCGGGCCGGGCGCGCGGGGAGCCGCCGGTGCCGATGATCGAGACCGATCTGGTGGTGGACGCGGTGTGGCAGATGGCGGGGCTGCCGCTTGAGGCCAATGTCCAGTTCATGACGCTGATGGCGACGAAAATGCCCTATATCGGACGCGGATGAGCGCCGCGGGGGCGAAGGATTTTGCAAAATCCTTGGCCCCCGCTGCCCGTGCCGCAGGCGCAAACGGTGCCGCAGGGGCGAAGAATTTTACTTAAAATTCTTGGCCCCGCGCGGGGGCCAGGGCCGATGTCAGCCGCGGATGTAGCGGAACACGGCGGACGCGCTCCAGCCCGCCGCGATGGCGATGGCGATCGACAGCAGCCCGTAGATCAGCGGCCGGTCATGGGCGAGATTGTAGATCCACCGCTCCAGCCCCACCTTGCGCACGTCGATCGCGGTCTCATAGGCATCGATCACCTCCCGGTCCCGGGTCAGGAAGATCCGGGTGCGGTAGCTACCTTCGGTCAGGTTCGCGGGCAGGGTGAACTCGGTCGAGAACAGGGTCTGCGCCCGCAGGACCACCGCCGACTCCCGGGTCTGGTAGAGGTCCTCGCTGGCCCGAATACGCACCAGCGCGTCGGTGAAGAGATCCAGCTCTTCGGCGGCCCCGCTGTCGATGGCGCGGATCGCATTGCGGGTGGTGATCCGGTGGCGCAGGTCCTCGGTCTCGCTCAGGATGCTGCGCAGCGGGGCGGAGGTCGCCACGGCGTAGAAGGTGGGGGCGGCGTCGATCTCGGCGGCGGCGGTGTTCACCCAGATGCCCGCGACCCGGGACTTGCGGCGGATCGTGACCGGCTCCGGCGGGCCTTCGACGGCGATGATGACGCCCAGGTCGTTTGCCGGTGGGATCGGGCTTTCGCGTTTCACGGCGCCGAAGATCAGGATCTCGGAGCCGTCAAAATTGGCGGTGATCGCCACCCGCGTCTGGCTGAGATCGGCGACGACCTCTTCGGCGCGCAGGGGCAGCGCGACCAGCAACAGCAGCAGGGCGGCGGCGAGGCGGATCATCCGTGCCCCCCTTCGCCGATGGAGTAGAGCTCGCTCGGCATCACCAGCAGGTCGAAGGCGAGCTTGCCGCAGACCGCCAGCACGATGATCGCCAGCAGGATGCGCAGCTGTTCGGCCTTCAGCTTGGTGCCCAGGGCCGTGCCGATCTGCGCGCCCACCACCCCGCCGATCAGCAGCAGCACCGCCAGCATCATGTCCACGGTGAAGTTCGTGGTGGCATGGAGCAGCGTGGTGAAGGCGGTCACGAAGATGATCTGGAAGAGCGACGTGCCCACGACCACCTTGGTGGGCATTCCGAGGATGTAGATCATCGCGGGCACCATGATGAACCCGCCGCCCACGCCCATGATCGCCGCCAGCACGCCCACCGCGAAGCCCACGATCAGGGGCGGGATCACCGAGATGTAGAGCCCCGAGGTGCGGAAGCGCATCTTGAACGGCAGGGCATGGACCCAGTTGCGCTGCCGCCTTGCGGGGGGCGCTCCGCCGGATTTCCGGGATTTGCGGATGGCGTTCAGGCTCTCGACGAACATCAGCGCGCCGACCACGCCCAGGAAGACCACGTAACACAGCTTGACCAGCAGATCGACCTGGCCGAGCGCCTTGAGGTAGTTGAACAGGACCACGCCGATCCCGGCCCCGAAGAGCCCGCCCACCAGCAGGACGGTGCCCATCCTGAGATCCACGGTCCGGCGGCGCAGGTGGGCCAGCACACCCGAGAAGGACGAGGCGACGATCTGGTTGGCCTCGGTCGCCACGGCCACGGCGGGCGGGATGCCGATGAAGAACAGCAGCGGTGTCATCAGGAATCCGCCGCCCACGCCGAACATCCCCGACAACACGCCCACGATCCCCCCCAGTCCCAGAAGCAGGAACGCATTCACCGAAACCTCGGCTATGGGGAGGTAGATCTGCATGTCTCTCCTTACGCGCCCCGGCGGGTTTTACGCAATGCGGCGAGACTGCCTACGGGCTCAGCGTTCCTTGACATAGGGCTCGCCGCCGGCGCGGGGCGGGATCGCCTTGCCCACGAAACCGGCGAGGATCACGACCGTCAGGATATAGGGCAGGGCCTGCATCAGCTGGACCGGGATCGGGATGCTCAGGATCTCGATGTTCTGGAACCGGTTGGCGATGGCTTCGAGAAAGCCGAAGAGCAGGCAGGCCATGAGCGCGTACCAGGGCCGCCATTTGGCGAAGATCAGCGCCGCCAGCGCGATGTAGCCGCGCCCGGCGGTCATGTCCTTGACAAAGCCCGCCGAGAGGCCCGTGGCCAGATACGCCCCCGCGAGACCGCAGAGCAGCCCGCAAATCGCCACGGCGGCGTAGCGCAGGCCCACGACCGAGATCCCCGCCGTGTCCACGGCCGCCGGGTTCTCGCCCACCGCCCGCAGGCGCAGGCCGAACCGGGTGCGAAAGAGGATGTACCAGGTTGCAGGCACGGCCAGCAGGGCGACATAGACCAGGATCGTGTGACCCGAGATCAGTTCATAGTAGATCGGCCCGAGGATGGGGACGTTCTGCAGCGCTTCGGCGAAGGGCAGGGTGATCGGCTCGAACCTCGCACCGCCGATGAGCGAGGGGGTGCGCCCGCCCTGGCTGAACCAGCTCTGCGCGATCAGGACGGTCAGCCCCGCGGCAAGGAAATTCAGCGCCACGCCGGAGATCAGCTGGTTGCCCCGGAAGGTGATCGAGGCCAGCCCGTGGACCGCCGAGAAGAGCAGCGCCGCGAAGACGCCCGCAAAGAGCCCGATCCAGACCGAGCCGGTGATCGCCGCCATGGCCGCCGACAGGAAGGCCGCGACCAGCATCTTGCCCTCCAACCCGATGTCGAAGATCCCCGCGCGTTCGGAAAACAGCCCCGCCAGGCAAGCGAGCAGGAGCGGCGTGGCGAGACGGATCGTGCTGTCGAGGACTTGCAGGAGGGTGGCGAAATCCATGGGCTCAGATCCTCGTGGTCAGCAGCTTGAAGCTGGCGAAGGCGAAAAAGCCGGCCAGCGCGCCTTCGACCCAGCGGCGCCCGGACAGGTAGGCGCGGCGCATGGGCGGGGCGGCGAAAACGAGGCCCCAGGCGGCGTGGCCGAGAAACGAATTCAGGAAGGCGCCCGCGACGAAGATCAGGATGACGGGCCAGGGCGCACCAGCGAGGCCGCCCAGGCTGGCGATGGCGATCCAGAACAGGATCGCCTTGGGGTTGGAGACCTGCAACAGGAAGCCCCGGCGCGCCAGCCGGGTGGCGGTGGCGCGGGTGGCCACGGGGGCGGGCAGGGGCGGCAGGGTCACCGCGCGCCGGACCGCGCCCCAAGCGAGCCAGGCCAGATAGGCCGCGCCGACCAGTTTCAGCATCACCATCGCCTCGGCCAGCTGGGCGAAGATCACGGTCAGCCCGAGCACCGTGGCGACCGACAGCACCAGCGAGGCGGACGCGATCCCGGCGCAGGTCAGCAGGGCCGCGCGTGCCCCTTGCGCCGTGCCGACGCCCAGCAGCAGGGCCACCGACGGGCCCGGCGACATCACGCCGACCAGTTGCACGCCCCAGGCGGCCAGCAGGGCGGGCAGATACTCGGCCATCATTCCGCGGGCTCCGACCGGCGGGCGGTCTTGCGGCGGTGCGCGGCGAGGAAGGCCTTTTCGATGGGCATCCGGACCATGTTGTCCAGCGCCCCGGTGAACAGGATCACCAGCGCCTGGATCACCACGATCAGCTCGCGCGGGATGTTGGTCCACAGCGCCAGTTCCGCCCCGCCCTGGTAGAGAAAGCCGAAGAGGATCGCCGCCAGCAGCACGCCCACCGGGTGCGAGCGGCCCATGAGCGCCACGGCGATGCCGATGAAGCCCGCGCCTTCGACCGCGTTCAGGACCAGCCGCTCGGCCTCGCCCATGACGTTGTTGATCGCCATCATCCCCGCCAGCCCGCCGGAGATCAGCATCGCCACCATGATGATCTTGGTGGGCGAGATCCCGGCATAAACCGCCGCCGTCTCGGAGTTGCCATAGGCGCGGATCTCGTAGCCGAGCTTGGTCCGCCAGATCAGCAACCAGAACAGGTAACACGCCACCAGCGCCACCAGCAGGCTGATATTGACCGGCGCGGCGCGGGAGAATTCGATGCCCAGCGGGGCCAACAGGTCGTGGAGCGTGGGCAGATGCGTGGCCTCGGGGAATTTCGCGGTGGAGGGGTCCATGCTGCCTTGCGGGCGCAGCTGGTTGACCAGCAGGTAGTTCAGCACCGCCGCGCCGATGAAGTTGAACATGATCGTGGTGATCACGATATGGCTGCCGCGCTTGGCTTGCAGGTAGGCCGGGATCGCCGCCCAGGCCGCGCCGAACACCGCGCCGCCGATCACCGCCGCGGGCAGCGCCATGGCCCAGTGCGGCCAGGGGATATAGAGGCAGATCAGCGCCACGCCGAGCCCGCCGAGCATCGCCTGCCCCTCGCCGCCGATGTTGAACATCCGCGCGTGGAAGGCGACGGCGACCGCGAGGCCGGTGAAGATGAAATTCGTCGCGTAATAAAGGGTATAGCCCCAGCCATAGGTCGAGCCGAGCGCGCCGGTGACCATGAGTTTCAGGGCCTCCCACGGGTTCTCGCCAATGGCCACTATCACGAGGCCGGAGATGACGAAGGCGATCAGGACGCTGAGCAGTGGCACCAGCAGCGCGTCGGCCCATTTCGGCATCCGCTCCATCAGCTGTGCTCCGCGGCGGCGGCGAGGTTTTCCTCGACCACCTGGATCAGGGGTTTGTCGGTGGGCGGTTCGGTGATCCCGGCCATGAGCAGGCCCAGCTCCTTCTCGTTGGTCTCGGCGGCGGGGCGTTCGCCCATGATGCGCCCGTCGAACATCACCGCGACCCGGTCCGAGAGCGACAGGATTTCCTCCAGCTCCACCGAGACCAGCAGGATCGCCTTGCCCGCGTCGCGCAGGGCGATGATCTGCTGATGGATGAATTCGATCGCGCCGATATCGACGCCGCGGGTGGGCTGGCCGACCAGCAGAAGCTCGGGGTTACGCTCGATCTCGCGGGCCAGCACGATCTTCTGCTGGTTGCCGCCGGAGAAATTCTTGGCCGCCAGCCAGCAATCGGCCGGGCGCACGTCGAAGCGGGCGATCTTGCCCTCGGCATCGGCGCGTACGGCGCGGTTGTCCATCAGGAGGCCGCGATTGTAGGCCGGGTCGTCATGGTAGCCGAAGGCGACGTTTTCCCAGGCGTGGTAGTCCATGATCAGGCCCTCGGCCTGCCGGTCCTCGGGCACATGGGCGATGCCACGCGCGCGCCGGGTCTTGCCGTTGGAATGCTTGCCGGTCAGGTCGATCTGCTGGCCGCTGACGGTGACGCGGCCCGTGGCCGGGCGCATGCCACCCAGCACCTCGAGCAGTTCGGACTGCCCGTTGCCGGCGACCCCGGCGATGCCCAGCACCTCGCCCGCGCGGACCTGCAGCGAGATACCCTTGACCCGTTCGACGCCCTGGTCGTCCACCACGCGCAGGTCGTCCACGGTCAGGATCGGGGCGCCGGGTTGGGCGGGGGTCTTGTCGACGCGCAAGAGCACCTTGCGTCCCACCATCAGCTCGGCGAGTTGTTCGGGGCTGGTCTCGGCGGTCTTGACGGTGGCGGTCATCTCGCCGCGGCGCATGACCGAGACCGTGTCGGTGGTTTCCATGATCTCGCGCAGCTTGTGGGTGATCAGGATGATGGTCTTGCCCTCGGCCTTCAGCCCTTCGAGGATGCGAAAGAGGTGGTCGGCCTCGGCCGGGGTCAGCACGCCCGTGGGTTCGTCCAGGATCAGGATGTCGGCCTTGCGGTAGAGCGCTTTGAGGATTTCCACCCGCTGCTGGTGCCCGACGCTGAGATCCTCGATCAGGGCGTCGGGGTCCACGTTCAACTCGTATTCTTCGGACAGCTCGCGCAGCAGCTTGCGCGCCTTGGCGAGCGAGGGGCGCAGCAGCGCGCCTTCCTCGGCGCCGAGCACGACGTTTTCCAGCACGGTGAAGTTTTCCACCAGCTTGAAATGCTGGAACACCATGCCGATGCCCGCGCGGATCGCGGCCTGGCTGTCGGGGATTTCTGTCTTCTGGCCCTTGATGAAGATCTCGCCCGCGTCGGCCTTGTAGAAGCCATACAGGATGCTCATCAGCGTGGATTTGCCTGCGCCGTTCTCGCCGATGATGCCGTGGATGGTGCCGGGCATGACCCGGATCGAGATGTCCTTGTTGGCCTGCACCGGTCCGAAGGCCTTGGAGATCCCGCGCAGCTCGATCGCAGGTGCTTGCGTGTCGGACATGGAGCCCACCCCGTTGGTCAGTCCTGCGCGCGGGGGGTGTCCCGCGCGCATGTTTCTTGTGTCGGATCGGTGGCTTACATCACCGGGCAGGTGTTGTCGGACATGTAGTCATGCACGGTGATCTCGCCTGCGATGATCTTGGCCTTGGCCTCTTCCACGGCGGCCTGCATCTCGTCGGTGACCAGCTCGGCGTTGAACTCGTCGAGCGCATAGCCCACGCCGTCTTCGGCGAGACCCAGGACACGGATGCCGGTCTCGAAGCCCGGGCCGTCGGACATGGCGGCGAAGACCGCGTTGTCGACGCGCTTCATCATCGAGGTCAGAACCTCGCCCGGGTGCAGGTAGTTCTGGTTGCTGTCCACGCCGATCGACAGGATGTCCTCGTCGGCCGCGGTCTGCAGCACGCCGACGCCGGTGCCACCGGCGGCCGCATAGACCACGTCGGCGCCCTGGCTGATCTGGGCGCGGGTCAGCTCACCGCCCTTGACCGGGTCGTTCCAGGCCGCGGGCGTGGTGCCGGTCATGTTCTGGATCACGGTGGCGTCGGGGTTGGCGGCCTTCACGCCCTGGGCGTAGCCGCAGGCGAACTTGCGGATCAGCGGGATGTCCATGCCGCCGATGAAGCCGACGGTGCCGGTCTCGGACGCCATGGCGGCCATCATGCCCACCAGGTAGCTGCCCTCGTGTTCGTTGAACACGACCGAGCGCACGTTGGGCTGGTCCACGACCATGTCGATGATCGCGAAGCTGGTTTCGGGGTAGTCGGGGGCAACCTCGCCCAGCACGTTGCCGAAGGCGAAGCCGGTCATCACGATCGGGTTGTTGCCGGCCTCGGCGAAGCGGCGCAGGGCCTGCTCGCGCTGGGCCTCGGAGGTCAGCTCGATCTCGCGGTAGGTGCCGCCGGTCTCCTGAACCCAGCGCTGGGCGCCGTTGAAGGCGGCCTCGTTGAAGGATTTGTCGAACTTGCCGCCGAGGTCGAAGATCAGGGCGGGTTCGGCCAGCGCGGCTCCGGTCGAGAGCGCCAGTGCGCCGGTCGCGCCGAGCAGTTTCTGCAGGATGGTCATGTGGTAACTCCCAGTTGATGTCAGGCTGCGGGTGCCTCTTGATACGGGTCACCCTGCGAGCACAGGCAGATCGAGTGATCCCGCCAAGTAAGGCGGCGCGTCCCGGCAGGGTCAACAGGATTCTGGACCAGATTGCGGGATTTGGGGGCGATTGCCCGTGCCTTGGGCGCGTGACCCGGCGTCAGCTGTCGTGCAGGGGGCAGCGCAGCACGAGCGCGTCCTGCCGCGCCCCGTCCGGGCCGCGGTAATAGCCCTTGCGGCGGCCTGCCTGGGCATAGCCGAGCCGGGCATAGAGGGCGCGCGCGGCGGTGTTGTCCGCGGCCACTTCGAGGAAGGCCTCCTGCGCGCCCCGGGCCCGGGCGGTGGCGTGGAACCGGGCCATGAGCGCGCACGCGATGCCTTGCCTGCGGGCGGCGGGGGCGACGGCGAGGGTCAGAAGCTCCGCCTCCGGGCCGGCGACCTGGGCCAGGGCGAAGCCATGGGGGGCGGTGATGGTGAAACTGCCCGGGCGCGCGAGGGTTTCGGTGATCTCCGCCTCGCTCCAGGGGCGCGGGGTGGTGAAACAGGCCGCGTGGAGCGTGGCCATCTGCGCCGGGGTCATCGCGGGCGCAACAGGGCCGGGGCCGGTTTGGCCGGGGCAGCGTCGGCGGGTCGGATATAGAGCGGGATGGGCGGCGGCAGGGCGGGCTGCGCCCGGGCGGCGGCGATGCGCGCGATGGCCTCGGCCTGCGGTGTGGCAGGTGTGCCGGAGGTGCCGCCGGTGCGCAGGGCAAGGGCCGCGGCGGCCGGGCCGAGGCAGAGCGGCGGTGCGGGCAGGTCCGGCAGGGCCAGGGTGGCGGGATCGCCCATATCCGGCGGGGCCAGCGGCTGGCCCATCGCGTCGAAGGCCTGGACATAGGCGGCATCCCGGCGGGCATCGAGGCTGGCCAGGGCCGCGCGGCCCGTGCCGTAGACCTGCGCCTCCAGCCCCGAGACGCCCATGGCGGGAATGCCCCGGGCAAGGGCGATGCCGCGCGCGGCGGCGACGGAGATGCGGATGCCTGTGAAGTTGCCTGGGCCGATCCCGACGCCGAGGGCCGCGAGGTCGCGCCAGCCGATCCCGGCCTCGGCCAGCAGCTCTTCGAGCAGGGGGAGCAGGCGTTCGGCCTGGCCCTTGGCCATGGGCTCGTGCCGGATCGCGACAATGCGGTCGCCGCACAGCAAAGCAGCCGCGCAATGCGCGGCCGCTGTATCGAAGGCCAGAACAGGGTCCAAGGGGTCAGGCCGCGACGGGGCGGACCTCCAGCACCTCGGGGATGTAGTGGCGCAGCAGGTTCTCGATCCCCATCTTGAGCGTCAGGGTCGAGGACGGGCAGCCCGCACAGGCGCCCTGCATGTGCAGATAGACGATGCCGCGATCGAAGCCGTGGAAGGTGATGTCGCCGCCATCCTGGGCCACGGCGGGACGCACGCGGGTGTCAAGCAGTTCCTTGATCTGTCCGACGATCTCGGAATCCGGGCCGTCATGGGCGGCATGGCCCGCGGGTGCGCTGGCCTCGCCGGTCATCACCGCGTCGCCGGACTGGTAATGTTCCATCACCGCGCCGAGCACGGCGGGTTTGATGTGGTCCCATTCGACGCCCTCGTCCTTTGTCACTGTGACGAAGTCGGTGCCGAAGAACACGGCCGTCACGCCATTGACCGCGAAGATGCGGCCGGCGAGCGGCGAGGATCCGGCGGCCTCGGCGGATGGGAAGTCGGCCGTGCCCGTTTCCAGCACGGTCTGCCCGGGCAGGAACTTGAGCGTGGCGGGGTTCGGTGTCGACTCGGTCTGAATGAACATGGGGTGCCTCCGTGCAGCTATACCCTATATGCGCTGCCCGGGGCGTTCGGTCAAGAACTTGGAACGATTCTAAACTGTCCCGTGAAAGGTCAGCACACCGCCTCCAGCTGGTCCTTGCTCAGCTCGCCCGGCACGATGGTCAGGGGCACGGGCAGGGTGCCTGCGGATTTCACCAGGGCCGAGACCAGCGGGCCGGGCCCCTTGCGCCCGCTCCCGGCGCCGAGCACCAGCACGCCGACCTCCGGGTCGTCGGTGATCTGGGCGAGGATCTCGTCCACCGGCTCGCCCTCGCGGATCACCAGTTCGGGGTCGACATTCTGCTTGTCGCGCATCCATTTCGCGAAGACCTCGAAATGGGCGGTGATGCGCTCGCGGCTTTCCTCGCGCATGACCTCGCCCACGCCGATCCAGTGGTTGAATTCATCGGGCGGGATCACCGACAGGATCTGCACGCCGCCGCCGGTATTGGCCGCGCGCATGGCGGCAAAGCGCATGGCATTCAGGCATTCGCGGCTGTCATCGAGCACGACGAGAAACTTGCGCATCGGGGCCTCCTGTCCGGCGGCGATCATGGCGAATGGGGGCGGGCTTGGCAACGGGCTTGGGGGCGGGCTGGGCGCGCGGTCAGTTCGCGTGCGCCCAGTCCCAGTAAAGCGCCCGCGCGCGGCGGGTCAGCGGGCCGATCTGGTACTGCCGGTCGTCGAAGGCGGTCACAGGGGTGACCTTCATCATGTTGCCCGACAGGAAAACCTCGTCGGCCTCGGCCACGTCCTCGAAGCTCAGCACGGTCTCGCGCACTTCGACCCCGTCGGCGCGCAGGTTGGCGATGTGGCGGGCCCGGGTGATCCCGGCCAGAAACGTGCCGTTGGGGATGGGGGTGAGGACCACCCCGTCGCGCACGATGAACAGGTTGGAGGTCGCACTTTCGGCGACATTGCCCATGGCATCGGCCACCAGGGCGTTGCCGAAGCCCTTGGCGCGGGCCTCGGCCAGCATCCGCGCGTTGTTGGGATAGAGGCAGCCGGCCTTGGCGTTGGTCAGGTTGTCCTCCAGCACCGGGCGGCGGAACCGGGTGCGGGTCAGGGTGGTGGCGGTGTCGGGCGGGGCCATGGGGATCTCTTCGAGGCAGAGGGCAAAGCCCGTGGCGTTTTCGCGGGGCACGATCGCCAGGTGCCCGCCATCGAGCGCCCAATACATCGGCCGGATATAGACCGCCGCCTCGGGCGGGTAGGATTTCACCCCCTCCAGCGCGATCTCGACCATCTCCTCGGTGGTGACCGTCGGCGTGATCATCAGCGCCTCGGCGGAGGCGTTCACCCGCGCGCAATGGGCGGCGAGATCCGGGGCGACCCCGTCGACCCAGCGGGCGCCGTCGAACACGGTCGAGCCCAGCCAGGAGCCGTGATCGGCCGCGCGCATGATCGGCACGTCGCCGTCGTGCCAGCGGCCTTCGAAATATGTGCGGATATTGGTCCCGGTTGCCATGGCGCTCCCTCCCGTCGGGCACGCTAGTGGCGCCGCGGGGCAAGGTCCATCGATTTTCGGGGGGATTGGGGGGGTATGGCGCGAGGCGATCCCTGTGACCGCCTCGCGTGTACTCGTCAGTCGGACCTCAGCCTGCGGCGAAGCCCAGTTGGTAATCCATCGTTCCAGGTCCTGCGGGCGTTTTCGTCGCCCCGTTGGCAGGACCCTTCTTGTCCGACGCGGTCGTCGGCTGAGACCGCACAGATTGCGGTGATGCGTTCACATACGCCATGGTACCTCCATGTCAGTTGGGAGGCCGATACCTAGCGGATGCGCGGATGTTTGCCAACCCCCTCGTGCATGACGGATATGCGGACCAGGCAGGGTTTCACGGCGGATGCGGGGGATGGCCTTGTGGGGTGGGGCCAGCAATCCAGGGTTTTCAAGGAGATGGGCAGGCCCCCCTGCGCCCCGCGCATGCATGCGAGGGGAGGCTGAGCACGCCGCATGACACGCCTTTTATCCGGTCAGCTGCGGACCATGCCCACGATGTCGTAGGTCTTTTGCAGGATCGGGGTGGCGATCTCGCGAGCCTGGGCCGCGCCCTTGCCCAGCAGCCGGTCGATCTCGGCCGGGTCGTCCATCAGCCGGGCCATCTCGGAGGAGATCGGGGCGAGCTTTTCCACGGCGAGGTCCACCAGCGCGGGCTTGAACGCGCCGAATTGCGCGCCGGCATGGGCGGCGATAACCGCCTCGACGCTCTGGTCCGACAGGGCGGCGTAGATGTTCACAAGGTTGCGCGCCTCGGGCCGGTCCTTCAGCCCCTCGACGGTCTCGGGCAGGGGTTCGGGGTCGGTCTTGGCCTTGCGGATCTTCTTGGCGATGGCGTCGGCATCGTCGGTCATGTTGATCCGGCTCATGTCCGAAGGGTCGGATTTCGACATCTTCTTGGACCCGTCGCGCAAGCTCATCACGCGGGTCGCGGCCCCCTCGATCACCGGCTCGGTCATCGGGAAGAAGTCGACGCCGTAGTCGTGGTTGAACTTGGCCGCGATGTCGCGGGTCAGCTCGATATGCTGTTTCTGGTCCTCGCCCACGGGCACATGGGTGGCGTGGTAGACCAGGATGTCGGCGGCCATCAGCGCCGGGTAGCCGAAGAGGCCCAGGGACGCGTTCTCGGCGTTCTTGCCCGCCTTGTCCTTCCACTGTGTCATCCGGCCCATCCAGCCCATGCGCGCCACGCAGTTGAAGATCCAGCCGAGCTGCGCGTGCTCCGGCACCTGGGACTGGTTGAACAGGATCGAGCGCGCGGGGTCGATCCCGGCGGCGAGGTAGCCCGCGGCCAGCTCGCGGGTGTTGCGGGTCAGGGCGGCGGGGTCCTGCCAGACGGTGATCGCGTGCAGGTCCACCATGCAATAGAGGGTCTGGATGCCGCTGTCCTGCATGTCGACGAAGCGTTTGATCGCGCCGAGATAGTTGCCCAGGGTCAGCCCGCCCGAGGGCTGGATGCCGGAAAAGACCCGGGGGGTGAAGCTGCTGGCAGGCTCGGTCATGGCGGTCCCTCTTGATCTGGCAGGCGCGGCGCGGGCTGGACGCGCCCCGGTGCGTCGCTTACCCATGGCCCAAGCTGTCGTCAACCAGAGGGCCTGTCCATGACCCCCGAGCCGCAATCGCCCTTCAACCCGCTGCCGCCGCTGGTGGTGGCGCTCGCGGTCGTGATCCTGGGGATCGAGGCTCTGTTCTCTTTGGGCGCGCGCGGCATCCTCGGCGGCCCGGAGGCGGTGGGCTGGCGGATCGCGGCGATCCGGGATTTCGGCTTCGTCGACCAGGTGTTCGACTGGATGCTGGCCAACGGGCGCTTCCCGCCAGAGCAGTTGGCGCGGGTCGTGACCTATCCGCTGATCCACGCGAGCTTCACCCATGCGGTCTTCGTGGTGATCTTCGTGCTGGCCATGGGCAAGATGGTGTCCGAGGTGTTCGGGGGGCTTGCGTTCCTGACGATCTTCTGGGTTTCGGCGGTGGTGGGCGCGCTGGTCTACGGGCTGTTTCTGAACGAGGATCTGCCGCTGATCGGGGGGTATCCGGGGGTCTATGGGCTGATCGGGGCCTATACCTTCCTGCTGTGGGTGTCGCTGATCGCCACGGGCGGGCAGCAATATCGGGCCTTCACGCTGATCGGGATGCTTCTGGGCATCCAGCTGTTCTTCGCGATCTTCTTCGAGGTGGGGATGGATTGGGTCGCGGACCTGTCGGGTTTCGTGGCGGGGTTCGGGCTGTGTTTCCTGATCGCGCCGGGGGGGTGGGGCCGGGTGATGGCCAAGCTGCGCGGGCGTTAGGCCGGGGCGTCTTGCTTTCGGGCTGCTCGTCGCGCGCTTGCGCGCGCTCCTCGCTATGGTAACGCGCTTGCGCGCGCTCCTCGCTATGGTGACGCGCTTGCCGCGCTCCTCGCTGTCGTGGCGCCGCGCGATGCGGTTTGGCGGGGGCCCCGGGCCTTCGACGGGTCAGGGCCTGCGGCGCAGGGCGCGCTTGATCTCGGCCAGCCGGAAGGCGCCCAGCAGATGCCCGGCCGCGCCATAGCTGACGATCCCGAGAGCCACGAGGGCGGCCAGCGCGCCGTAGCGCAGGGTGGGCGTGCGCAAAGCCTCCGACAGCAGCTCTTGCGCGCCCAGCAGGACCGCGCCCATGGCCAGGGCCGCCAGAACGATCCGTCCGATCCGCGCCTTGAACCGGGCGTCGAAGGCCGCGGCCTCCCCCAGGGGGCGGGAGCCGCGCCAGAGCAGCCAGACCATCGCCCAGCCCGCTAGGGACGCCCCGAGGGCGGCGGCGATATAGCCGATCACCGGGGCCAGTCCGATCGCGATGCCGGCATTTACGACCATCGCCCAGAGTGCATAGCGCAGGGGGCTGCGGGTGTCCTCGCGGGCGAAAAACAGCGGCTGGAACACCTTTTGCAGCACGAAGGCGGGCAGGCCGACCCCGTAGACCGCTACGGCTAGCGCGGTCGCGGCGCTGTCCTCGGCGGTGAAGCGCCCGCGTTCGAACAGGACCGAGACCAACGCCTCGGGGATGCAGAGCAGCGCCACGGCGGCGGGCACCGTCAGGGCGAGGCAGATCTCGCCCGCGCGGTTGAACGCGTCCTGCCCGCCCGCGGTATCGCCGGCCTGGAGCCTGCGCGACAGGTCCGGCAGCAGGACGATCCCGATGGCGATACCCACGACCCCCAGCGGCAGCTGGTAGAGCCGGTCGGCATAGTTCAGCCAGGCGATGGCCCCGTCGAAGAAGCTCGCCACCTGGCGGCCCACCAGCAGGTTGACCTGCACCACGCCGCCCGCGAGGGCGGCGGGGGCGGCGATGATGGCGAGCCGTTTCAGTTCCGGCGTCATGCGCGGGCGGCGCGGGCGCAGCGGGAAGCCCGCCTTCGCCGCCGCGCGCCACAGAAGCCAGAGCTGCGCGATCCCGGCCAGCACGACGCCGATGGCCAGCAGGGTGCCGTGGTGCAGCCCGGCGATCTCGGCACCGTCCGGGGCGTCGAGGGTCAACGCCTCGGCCAGCCAGCCGGTCTGGGCCAGCAAGAGCGCGCCGATCAGGATCACGTTGAGCAGGATGGGCGCTGCGGCGGCCGCCGCGAAGCGCCCGGTGGCGTTCAGCACCCCCGACAGCAGCGCCGCGAGCGAGATGAACAGGACGTAGACGAACACGATCCGCCCGAAGCCCACGGCCAGGTCGAACCGCGCGTCCCCG
This sequence comes from Dinoroseobacter sp. PD6, assembly GCF_028807315.1. Classification (NCBI taxonomy): domain Bacteria; kingdom Pseudomonadati; phylum Pseudomonadota; class Alphaproteobacteria; order Rhodobacterales; family Roseobacteraceae; genus Dinoroseobacter; species Dinoroseobacter sp. PD6. Next base: position 308,753 of record NZ_JARAMN010000004.1, read on the forward strand.
ACGAACCCCGACGCCATGGCCAGCACCAGCCAGGGCATCGCCGCCAGGGCGACCAGGGTGAACAGGATCAGGATCAGCCCCAGCCCCGACAGGGCGTCGCGGGCGAAGCCTTCGGGGTCGTCGCCGCTCTGGACCCGTTTGGAGAACATGGGCACGAAGGCCATGTTGAACGCGCCCTCGGCGAAGAACCGGCGGAACATGTTGGGCAGGGAGAACGCCACGAAAAACGCGTCCGCCACCGGCCCCGCGCCCAGGAGCCCCGCGATCAGGATATCGCGGACGAAGCCCAGCACCCGGCTTCCCATGGTCCACAGCCCCACGGTCATGAACCCCGCCAGCAGCCGGATCGGTTTCACGCGGCCGCTCCTTGCGTGCGGGCCCGGGTCGTCCAAGTCATGTCCGCGCGCGCTCCGCGCCGTGTTCCACTGCCTCGCGCAGGCGCTTCTCGATGGTCCTCTGCTTGGCCTCGCCATGCAGCTTCAGGCCGAACATGTCCTTGACGTAGAACGTGTCGACCACCTGCGCCCCGTAGGTCGCGATCTGGGCGGAGGCGACGTAGATATTGGCATCGGCCAGCGCCTTGGCCAGATCGAACAGCAGCCCGGGGCGGTCGCGGGTGTCGACCTCGATCAGGGTGTAGATCTCGGAGCCTTCGTTGTCGAAACTGATCGAGGTCGGGAAGCGGAACTGGGCGTCGCGTTTCTTGACCTTGTCCTTGCTGACCAGGGCCTGGCTGGTGACGACCTCGCCGCTGAGGGTCTTGTCGATCATCTTGCGCAGGCGGGGCAGGCGCGACTCGTCATAGGGTTTGCCATCGGCGTCCTGCACCCAGAAACAGGCGGTGACATAGCCGTCCTTGGTGGTGTAGGTGCGCGCATCCACCACGTTGGCCCCCACCAGGGCCAGGGCCCCCGCGAGCCGGGCGAAGATGCCCGGGTGATCGGCCATGGCGAAGGACACGCGGGTCACGTCGCGGTCCGCGTCCAGCGTCAGGTCGAGCCGGACCTGGTCATCCTCGATCCCGCGCAGCAGATGCGCCAGCGTGACATGGGCATCGCCGGGCAGGCCTTGCCAGTAGGGGCCGTAATGGCGCCCGGTCTCCAGCCGCAGGTCCTTGCGCGGCCAGTCCGACAGGGCAGCGCGCAGGGCGCGCTTGGCGTCGGTCTCCAGGGTTTCGCGGTTCAGGTCCTCGAGCCCGTTTTCCAGCGCCTCGGCGGTCATCCAGTAGAGCGACCGGATCAGCTGCGCCTTCCAGTTGTTCCAGGTCCCGGGCCCGACGCCGCGGATATCGCACACGGTCAGCACCGTCAGCAGGTCGAGCCGTTCGCGGGTGCGCACTGCCTTGGCGAAATCGCGGATGGTGCGCGGATCGGCCAGATCGCGTTTCTGCGCCATGTCGGACATCAGCAGGTGATAGCGCACCAGCCATTCCACGGTTTCGCAATCGCGCGGGTTGAAGCCCATGTGCGGCGCGACCTGGCGGGCGATCTGCGCGCCGACGACCGAATGGTCCTCGGGCCGACCCTTGCCGATGTCATGGAGCAGGAGCGCGGTATAGAGCACCTTGCGGTTCACCCCCTGCTTGAGGATGCGACTGGCCACGGGCAGGCTCTCGACCAGCTCGCCACGCTCGATCTCGGCCAGGTTCGAGATGCACTGGATGATGTGCTCGTCCACCGTGTACTGGTGGTAGACGTTGAACTGCATCATGGCGACGATCTTCTGGAACTCGGGGATCAGCGCGCCGAGCACGCCAAGCTCGTTCATCCGGCGCAGGGCACGCTCGGGGTTGCCGTGTTTCAACAGCAGGTCGAAGAAGATCCGGTTGGCCTCCTTGTTGGATCGCACGCGATTGTCGATCAGCGACAGGTTCGCCTTGATCCGCAGCATCGCGTCCGGGTGCAGCAGGTAGCCGGTGCGCAGCGCTTCCTCGAAGATGCGCAGCATGTTGATCGGGTCTCGGAAGAAGGTCTCGGGGTCGGCGATGGCCAGACGGTTCTGGCGCACTTCATAGGCCTCTTTCACCTTCTTGCGGCGGGAGCGTTTGATCATCCCGATCAGGCGGGGCTCCCGTTTGGCGTGGCTGGCCTCCAGCGCGGTCAGGAAGATGCGGGTGAGGTCGCCCACGCTGGTGGCGTGGCGGAAATAGAGCTGCATGAAATGCTCGACCCCGCGCCGCCCGTCCCGGTCGGCAAAGCCCAGCCGGTCGGCCACCTCGACCTGCATGTCGAAGGTCAGCTGGTCCGTGGCCCGGCCCGACACGATGTGCAGGTGGCACCGCACCGCCCAGAGGAAGGTTTCCGCGGTATCGAAAAGCACGCGTTCCTCGTGGGTGAAGACGCCGAGGTTCTCGAGCTCCTGGACGGTTTCGACCCCGTGGACGTATTTCGCGATCCAGTAGAGCGATTGCAGGTCGCGCAGCCCGCCCTTGCCTTCCTTGACGTTGGGCTCCAGCATGAAACGCTGCCCGCCCTGGCGGGTGTGGCGCTGCTCCCGCTCCTCCAGCTTGGCTTCGATGTAATCCTGGGAGGTGCCCTGAAAGAGCTCGGACTTCAGCCGTTTGCGCAGCTTGGCCGCGAGCTCCGCGTCGCCATAGAGCAGCCGGTTTTCCAGCAGGGCGGTGCGGATCGTGTAGTCGTCGCGCGCCAGCCGCAGGCAGTCGCGCACCGTGCGCGAGGCATGGCCGACCTTCAGCTTGAGATCCCACAGCATGTAGAGGGTGGTCTCGATCACGCTCTCGGCCCAGGGCGTGATCTTGTAGGGAGTCAGGAACAGCAGATCGACATCGGAATGAAGCGCCATCTCGCCCCGCCCGTAGCCGCCCACGGCCAGCACGCTGAGCCGTTCGCCATCGGTCGGGGTGGGCAGCGGGTGCAGGTGGGTCTGGGCCACGTGCAGGGCGGTCGTGACCAGCCCGTCGGTCAGGTAGGCATAGGCGCGCACGGTCTCGCGGGCACTGAACGGGGCGGCGTCGAGCCCGGCCCGGATCGTGGCAAGGCCCTGTTTGCGGGCGTCCTTGAGCAATCCGACCACCGCCTTGCGGACCGCGCTCGCGGAGGCGCCCTCCGCTTGGCTCAGCCGGTCGGCCTCGGCCCGGATCGTGGCGGTGTCGAAGATCTCTTCGGCGGGGGCGACGAGCGGCAGGTTGGCCAGGCCGATCCCACCCGCCGGCGCCGTGCTGGCCGGGGGCGGGGACAGGGCGACATCGACGGCCTGCGCGGGCACCGGGTCAGGACCCGCCTTCGAGGCCGAAGCTGCGCTGGGCGGGGGAGACGATGGTGACCGAGCGGTCGACGATCCGGGCCACGGCGAGCGCGCGCTCGTTGGTGCCGTCCGCGCGCAGGCGGAAGGTGCCGGACACGCCCGCGAACCCCGCGCCCTGGGTCAGGGCCGAGGTGGTCAGGGCCTGGCCCTGCTGCGATTTCACCAATGCGCCGATGGCCGCGATCCCGTCATAGGCCAGCCCCGCGATCGGGTGCGGCTGCGCGCCAAAGGCAGCCACGTAGCGATCCTGGAAAAGACTGGTCAGCGCCGGGTCCGGCAGGGCGAACAGCCCGCCTTGCAGTCCGGGCAGCTCCAGCGTGGCCGCGGGCTGATCCCAGCGCGTCAGGCCGACGAACTGGGTCTCGGTGGGATCGACCCCGTTCTCCAGCAGCAGTTGCGACAGCAGCGGCACGCCCCCGGTGGTGTCATCCGCCAGAACGATAGCGGTGGCCCCGCTGGCGCGCACGGCGCCGGCGATCTCGGGCACCGCGTTGATCACCCCGGTCTGGGACGGCTCGTAGCTGAACGTGCCGGCGTTCTGCGACCCGGTCGTCGCGATGGCCTGCACGACCGCGTCCCGGCCCACGGTGCCGACCTGGCTCTGCGGGTAGGCGACGAGGACCGACCGGTTGCCCAGGCTGGCCAGGTAAGACACCACCCGGCGCGCGGTATTCTCGAATGTGTTGCCCAGCACGAAGACATTGCCGCCCGCGATGGCGGTGTTGTTGGAAAAGCTCAGCACGTTGATCCCGCGGGGTGCGACCGCCACGCCGGCGGCATTCGCGGCCGCCGAAAAGACCGGCCCGAGCAGGATGCGCGCCCCGTCCGCCACGGCCTCGCGGGCGACGGTCGCCGCCTGCTCGGGGCTGCCGGCGGTGGCATAGACCTTGAGGTCGATCTCCACCCCGTCGAGGTCGGCAATCGCCAGCCGGGCCGCGTTCTCGAGAGAGCGGGCAAGATTGACCTCGCTCGCGTTCTCGGTGCCATAGGGGACGAGAAGTGCGACGGGCACGGGGGCGCGGGCATTGATCGACGGCCCGCCGCCGCCGCCGCCCACCGGCACATCGCAGGCCGCAAGCGCGACCGTGGCCGCCGCCGCCGCGACGCCGGCGCGCAGAGCCTTGCGCCTTGAGAAGAAACGATTGAACATGGCAGCCTCCGCGCGGCCTGGGTGGGGTTGGGTCACTCGCTGGCCGAACCTAGAGGCCGGGGGCGGCTATGTAAACGGCTCTGCGCGGGCTCTCAAACCGGAGGCGTTCCTTGGCTCAAACCCTGCAAGCGGGACTGCTGCTCGTCTCGACCCCGATCGGGAATGCCCGGGACATCACCCTGCGCGCGCTGGATGCCCTGCGGGAGGCGGATGTGCTGGTGGCCGAGGACACGCGCAGCTTGCGGCGGCTGATGGAGATCCACGGGGTGCCGCTCGCGGGGCGCCCGCTGCTGGCCTATCACGATCATTCCGGCCCGCCGGCGCGACAGAAGGTGCTGGCGTATCTGACCGAAGGCCAGCGTGTCGTCTATGCGTCCGAGGCCGGAACCCCGCTGATCGCCGATCCCGGCTACGACCTGGTGCGCGCGGCCCGTGAGGCGGGGGTGGCGGTGAGCGCGGCGCCGGGACCGGCAGCGGCGATCATGGCCCTGAGCCTGTCCGGCCTGCCCACGGACCGGTTCTTCTTTGCCGGTTTCCTGCCGTCCCAGGCTGGCGGGCGGCGCAAGGCGCTGCGGGCGCTTGGGGCGGTGCCCGGAACGCTGATTTTCTACGAGAGCCCCAAGCGGCTGAAAAAGAGCCTCGCGGACATGGCGGAGATTCTCGGCCCCGGTCGCGACGCCGTGGTGGCGCGGGAGTTGACCAAGCTCTTCGAGCAGGTCGCGGCGGCCCCGCTGGGCGATATGGCCGAGCGGTACGCCGAGGCCGCGACGCCCAAGGGCGAGATCGTGGTGCTGGTGGGGCCGGGCGCGGAGGGCGAAATCGGTGAAGACGACCTGACGGCGCTGCTGCAGGCGGCGCTGGCGCGGCACTCCACCAAGGATGCGGTGGCCGAGGTCTGCGCCCAGACCGGGCTGCCGCGCAAGCAGGTGTATCAAAAGGCGCTGGCGCTCTTAAACGGGTCTTAAGGTCTTGCCCCCACACTGTCGCGCATGACTATTGCCGTCCAGACCCGTGATCTGTCGCCCCTCGCGCGCGCCCGTCAGGCGCGCGGCACCCGTGCCATGCTGTCGGGCGCTGCCGCCGAGGCGCGGGTCGAACGGGCCTATCGCGACCGGGGCTGCGACGTGCTCGCCACCCGCTGGCGCGGCAGCGGCGGGGAGGTGGATCTCATCGTGCGGCGGGGTGACCTTCTGGTCTTCGTCGAGGTCAAGTCCAGTGCCAGCTATACCCGCGCCATCGAAAGCCTCAGCCTGGCGCAGCTGACCCGCATCCAGAATACCGCGCTCGAATTCCTCGACCGCAGCCCCGATCTGGCGGGGCTGGAGATGCGGTTCGACCTTGCGGTCGTGGAGGGCAGCGGGCGGTTCCGTGTGCTTGCGAACATCACCATGTGAATGCGCGATCCGCCAGGGCCATTGCACCCGACCGACAAGCGCGCCATGACAGGCAAGCCAAGTCAGAGGAGCCGCCATGAGCCTGAACGTCGCTTTCCAGATGGACCCGATCACCGAGGTCGACATTGCCGCCGACAGCTCCTTCCGGCTGGCCGAAGAGGCCCAGGCGCGCGGGCATTCGCTTTTTGTCTACGGCCCGGCGGACCTGACCTATGACCTGGGCGCGCTGAAGGCCACAGGGCACAGCTGCCGGGTGCAGCGGGTCGCGGGCCAGCCCGCCCTTCTCGGGGCGCGCGAGACGGTCGATCTGTCCACCATGGACGTGGTCTGGCTGCGCCAGGACCCGCCCTTCGACATGGGCTACATCACCACGACCCATCTGCTCGACATGGTCGGGTCCCAAACGCTGGTGGTCAATGACCCGTTCTGGGTCCGCAACGCGCCCGAGAAGCTGCTGGTGCTGCAATTTCCCGACCTCACCCCGCCCACGATGGTCGCCCGCAATCTCGACGACCTGAAGAAGTTCAAGGCCGAGTTCGGCGATGTCATCCTCAAGCCGCTCTACGGCAATGGCGGCGCGGGCGTCTTCCGGCTCACCCCCGAGGATCGCAACCTCAACTCCCTGCATGAGCTGTTCTCGGCGATCAACCGCGAGCCCCTGATCATGCAGCAGTTCCTGCCGGACGTGGCCAGGGGCGACAAGCGGATCATCCTGGTGGACGGCGCGCCCATCGGCGCCATCAACCGGGTGCCCGCGGCGGGCGAGACCCGCTCGAACATGCATGTGGGCGGGCGGCCGGAGCCCGTGGCCCTGACGGATCGCGATCGCGAGATCTGCGACCGGATCGGTCCGTTCCTGCGCGAGAAGGGCCAGGTATTTGTCGGCATCGACGTGATCGGCCCCTTCCTGACGGAGATCAACGTAACCTCGCCCACGGGCCTGCAGGAGCTGGAGCGGTTCGACGGCACCAACGGCGCGGCCCTGATCTGGGACGCGATCGAGGCCCGCCGGGCCGCCGCCTAGGCCATTTCCCGGGTGACGATCCGGTAGCTCAGCGCCTCGGCCAGGTGCGGGCGCTGGACTTGCTCCGCCCCTTCCAGATCGGCGATGGTGCGCGCCACCTTCAACACCCGGTGATAGCCGCGCGCGGTCAGCCCGAAGCGCTGGGCCGCGTCCTGCAGCAGGGTGCGCCCCTCTGCGTCCGGGGCCGCGACCTCTTCGAGCAGGGTGCCCTCCATGTCGCCATTGACCCGCATGTCGGGTGTCTCGGCGAACCGGGCGGTCTGGATCTCCCGGGCCGCGCTGACCCGGGCCGCGATGGCCGCCGAGCCTTCGGCGGGCGCGGGCTGGTCCAGGTCCGAGAAACTGACCGGCGGGATGTCCAGCCGGATGTCGAACCGGTCCAGCAGCGGCCCGGAGATCCGGCTCAGATACTCGGTCCCGCAGCCCGGGGCGCGCCCGCAGGCCTGGGCCGGGTCGAACATCATCCCGCATTTGCAGGGGTTAGCCGCCGCCACCAGCAGGAACCGGCAGGGGTAGCGCAGATGTGCGTTGGCGCGCGCCACCACCACGTCGCCGGTCTCGATGGGCTGGCGCAGGGTTTCCAGCACGTCGCGGGGGTATTCGGGAAACTCGTCCATGAACAGCACCCCGTTATGGGCCAGCGACATCTCCCCCGGCTTGGCGCCCTTGCCGCCCCCGACGATCGCCGCCTTGGAGGCGGTATGATGGGGCTCCCGGAAGGGGCGCAGCCGCGAGATCCCGCCCGCGTCGATCAACCCCGCCAGCGAGTGGATCATCGAGGTTTCCAGCGCCTCCGCCGCACTCAGCGGCGGCAGGATGCTGGGCAGGCGCTTGGCCAGCATCGACTTGCCCGAGCCCGGCGTGCCCACCATCATCAGGTGATGCCGCCCGGCGGCGGCCACCTCCAGCGCGCGCTTGGCGCGCTCCTGTCCCTTCACATCCGCCATGTCGGGCAGGTGTCCGGCGGTCTCGACCTCGCCGGGGCGGGCGGGGGCGATGGGCGCCGCGCCGGTGAAATGGCGCATCACGCTCAGCAGCGATCCCGCCGCGATCACCTGGGTGCCGCCGACCCAGGCCGCCTCCGGCCCGCAGCCCTCCGGGCAGAGCAGGCTGCGCTCGGCCTCCGCCGCTGCGAGGGCCGCGGGCAGCGCGCCCAGCACCGGCACCAGCGTGCCGTCGAGGGACAGCTCCCCCAGTGCGACGGTCTGATCGACCGCCTCGGCGGGGATGATCGACAGCGCCGCCATCAGCGCCAGCGCGATGGGCAGGTCGAAATGGGAGCCTTCCTTGGGCAGGTCCGCAGGCGACAGGTTGATCGTGATTCGCCGCGACGGCAGGGCGAGGCCGAGCGCCGACATCGCCGCGCGCACCCGTTCGCGCGCCTCCGAGACCGCCTTGTCCGGCAGGCCCACGATGGCAAAGCTGGGGATGCCCGCGGACAGGGCGCATTGCACCTCCACCGGGCGCGCCTCCACGCCCTCGAAGGCAACGGTATGGGCGCGCGTGGTCATGGGGGCCTCCGGGCTTCAGGTTCCGTTAACCATGCCCCGCAAATCCTTTAAGCTTTGTTAATCGCCGCCGCGGTCGGTGCCGGGCCGCCGGGTCAGCCCTGCCGGGTGATCTCGGCCAGGATGCGCAGGTCGATCCGGTCGTCGACCAGGTCGGCGAAGCCGGTCGCACCGAAGGCCGCGCGGCTCAGTCCTCCGGTCAGTTCGATCACCAGTTCGGCCAGGTCCTGCGGCGCACGGTCCGGTTTGCGGAAGAACCGCGCGGTCAGCGCCACCGGGGCGGTCACGTCGCGGACCCGCAGGTCGCCCAGAACCTCTGCGCCGGTCTCGGTCCGGCGCATCGCGGTGCTGGCATAGGTGATCGTCGGAAACCGGGCGGTGTCGAGCACCGAGGGCCCCTTCATCGCGGTGTCGGCCAGCGGCAGGGTGGTGCGGGCCCCGGTCGCGTCCATGGTGACCGTGACGCGCGAATTGCCCACGGTCGCGAAATCCAGCTGCAGATCCGCGTCGCGGATCGGGATCTGTCCGCCGCTGGCAATGCCCGACAGCCGATAGGTGAAGGCCACGGTGCTGCCGGGGCCCAGCCGGTAGGGGCGGGGGGCGGCCCATCCGGCCAGGGGCCAGAGCAGCGCCCCGAGGAAGAAACCACGCCGGTGCATGCGCCCAGGCTGTCACGGGCAGCGGGGGCTGCGCAAGTCAGCCGGGCCCGGGTGTCGCATCCGTGATCCAGGGGGTGTCGCGGGACGGGCCGCGCCGCAAGGTCCAGGCGGCCGGGGGGGCGGTGCGGTCGCGCAGCCGCGTCAGTTCCCAGGCGGCGCGCCCGCCGCGGTGGCGCGGGGCAAGCGACCAGCGGCTCTCGACCCCCGCGGCCCCGCCCGTGCCGGGCGTGACCAGCAGCCCGAGCGTCACCCCCTCCCGCGCGCTGCCCTGCTCGGCGGCCAGGTGCAGCCGCCGCACGGGCGTCAGGGCGGGCGGTTCGGGCAGTTCCGCGACCACCAGAGCCGCTGCCCCGCTGCGCAGCGCCTCCTCGGTGCACCACAGCAGGTCCTGCGCCCGCCGGACATGCACCGTCAGCAGCCGGGCGGGATTGATATGGGCCGCGATCCCGTCGGGGTTCAGCCCCTCCCGGTCCCAGTCGGGCCGGATCCACAGCACCGGCCCCCGCTCCGTGGCCGCCGCGGTCAGCACGGCGAGAAACCGGCGCGCCAGCCCCGTCACCTCGTGCACCCGGCGGTAGGCCAGACGCATCTGCGGCAGGACGGTCAAGCCCGGACGGGGCTGCGCCTGCAGGCTGCCGGGCCGCAGGCCGGCGGTGGTAAGGTCGTGAATCGCCATGGGGGCAGGGTACATTGTTCACTTTATGTTCTCAATGTCTCATCCGCCGCCCCGCCCGAATTCAGCGCGGATCGCCGATGGCCCGGCCCACCCCCTCGGCCCGGGCGAGCCGGGCATGGGCGGCGGCGATGCGCGCCAGGTTGGCCGCCACCTGCGCGGCCGGAGGGGCCGGGCGGCGAGTCCGCAGGCTGACATGGATCAGCATATGCTCCCCCGTGGCCACCAGCCGCCCGTCGCAGCGCATCTCGTGCCACAGATGCATCCGCTTGCCCGCCCCGGCCAGGCAGGTGGTCCGGATCTCGAATGCCGCGCCGATCTGCATCTCGCCCAGATGCCGGATATGGGTCTCGGCGGTGAAGAAGCTGCCCCCCGACGCGAGATAGGCCGCGTCCACCCCGATCAGTTCCATGAACCTGTCGGTGGCATTGCCGAAGGCGTGCAGGTACCGCGCCTCGGTCATGTGTCCGTTGTAATCCGCCCAATCCGCGGGCACCACGCGGGCCGCCGTGAGCAGCGGCGCGCTCTCGGCCCCCGGCGCGGGCATCCGGGCGCGGTCGGTCGCGGCCAATGCGGCCCCGACGCCCCGGCCTTCGGCCTTCAGGACGCGCAGGACGCCCACCAGGGTTGCGTCGCGCCGGGCATCTGTCACGGGGCCTTGTTCCGCGGCCAGCCCCAGGGCGGCGGCGATCTGCGCGGCCTCCGGGCCGAGGGTTTCCTCCCCCTGCAGAGGCGTCATCCCGATGCCGCGCAGAACCGCCTCGGCCTGGGCCCCGCAGGCGGCATCGCGCGCCTCGAGCACCACCGGCGGCAGCAGGTAGACCGGCGCGACCGCCCGCGCGATCACGACCCGCTCCGGGCGGGACGCGCCTTCACGCAATGCCTCCAGCGGGATGTCCGAGGTGGCGGAGGCGACGATCGCCTCCGGGCCATGGGCCTGCACCTCCCGCACGACCTCCCGTTTCAGGGACAGGTCCTCGGGCACACTCTCCTGCACCCAGCCCGCGCCCGCCACGGCCTCGGCGATGCTCCCGTGCTGGCTGAGCCGTCCGGGCGGGGGCAGGGGCGTATCATAGAGCCCCGGCAGGCTCGTCCGCGCCGCCTCGATCACCTGCGTCAGCCGCGCCTGCGCCCCCGGGTCTGCATCGAAAACCCGCACATGCCAGCCGAACAAGAGAAACCGCGCGGCCCACCCGCTCCCGATCCTGCCGCTGCCGATGATCGCCGTCGTTCTGTCCATGCCCGCCCCTCCTGCGCGCCGAGGGTGGCTGTGCCGCCCGGTGCGCGCAAGTCAAACCGTCAGCACCAGTACCAGTACGCTCGCCACGATGGCCGCGACGCCCAGAACCTCCCGCCCGGTGGTCTTCTCGCGGAACACGAAGGTGGTGGCGAGGAAGGAAAACACCAGCTCCACCTGCCCCAGCGCCTTCACATAGGCCGCGTTCTGCAGGGTGAAGGCGGTGAACCACGCCAGCGATCCGGCCAGCGAGGACAGCCCCACCAGGGTCGAGACCCGCCAGGAGGCGACGACCCGAGTGATCTCGCCGCGCTCTCGCCAGGCGAGGTAGCCGGCCATGAGCGCGGTCTGAAACGCCGTGACGCACATCAGGGTGACGCTGGCGCGCTGGATTACATCGTCGCTGGCAATCTCCAGCGAGGCCGCGCGGTACCCGATCGCCGACACCCCGAACAGCGCGCCGGAGGCCAGCCCGAGCGCCGCGCCCCGGTTGAACAGCCGCCGCCAGTCGCCCACCGCCTCGGGCGGATCCGACAGGATCACCACGCCCACGAAGCCGATGGCGATGGCCAGCGCCGCGCCGAGGCTGACCGCTTCCCCCAGAACCACGAACCCGATCAGCGCGGTCAGCATCACCTCGGTCTTCTTGAAGGTGATCCCGATGGCGAAGCTGCGATGGGCAAAGAGCGCCACGACGCACATGGTCGCGAGGATCTGCGCCGTGCCCCCGAGGGTTGCCGCCACCCAGAAGCGCGGGCCGAGTGCCGGAAACTCCAGCCCCCGCACCGCGCCGTAGCCAAGCGCGATCACCGCCACCAGCGGGGCCGAGAACAAAAACCGTGAAAACGTCGCGCCCCCGGTGGACAGGCCCGTCACCTTCAGATGCCGCTGCAACATGAAGCGCAGGTTCTGGGCGAAGGCAGCGAAGATGGTGACGGGAATCCACAGGGCCATGGGCCCTTGTGCCGCCCGCCCCGGGCGCTGGCAAGCCTCGCGCCGGACGGGTTGCACCCGCCGGGCAGGGCGGTAGGGTCCGCCGGAGCGACGGAGAGACAAGATGCAAAAACACCCCATCGGCCGCGGCGGGCCGGACGTCACCCGGTTCTGCCTCGGCACCATGACCTTTGGCACCCAGACCGGGCAGGCCGACGCCCATGCCCAGATCACCATGGCGCTGGAGGCTGGGTTGAACATCCTCGACACCGCCGAGATGTACCCGGTCAACCCGGTCTCGGCCGAGACCGTGGGCCTGACCGAAACCATCATCGGGGCCTGGAACGCGGCCAACCCGGGGCGGCGCGGCGATTACGTGCTCGCCACCAAGGTTTCCGGCGAGGGGCTGAAGGCGGTGCGTGACGGCGCACCGATCTCGCGCGCAACCATCGAGACGGCGGTGGAAGCCTCCCTGCGCCGGTTGCAGACCGACCATATCGACATCTACCAGCTGCACTGGCCGAACCGGGGCTCCTACCATTTCCGGCAGAACTGGACCTTCGATCCGAGTGGGCAGACCAAGTCCGACACGCTCGCCCATATCGAGGAGGTGCTGGAAACCGTCGACCGCCTCGTGGCCGCGGGCAAGGTCGGCCATATCGGGCTGAGCAACGAGAGCGCCTGGGGCACCGCCCAATGGCTGCGCGTGGCCGAGACCCACGGCCTGCCCCGGGTGGTGTCGATCCAGAACGAGTATTCCATGCTCGCACGGCTCTACGACACCGATCTGGCGGAGTTGTCGGTCAACGAAGAGGTCGGGCTGTTGGCCTTCTCGCCCCTGGCCACGGGGCTGCTGACGGGCAAGTACCGGGGTGGCGCGGTGCCCGAAGGCTCCCGCATGTCGCTCAACGGCGCGCTGGGCGGGCGGGTGACGGACCGGGTCTGGGGCGCGGTCGACGCCTATGCCGCCATCGCCGAGGCCCACGGGCTCGACATGACCCATATGGCGCTCGCGTGGTGCGCGCAGCGGCCCTTCATGGGCTCGGTGATCTTCGGCGCGACCACGCGGGACCAGCTGGCCCATATCCTCGACGGTCTGGACCTGCGCCTGTCGCCGGAGGTGCTGGCCGAGATCGACGCCGCCCACAGGGCGCATCCGATGCCGTTCTAGGTTCGCGCGATCACAGCCGCTCGAACCGCGACAGCTGCGCGTCGTGGTGAAAGAACGGCACGGTCTCGGGCGGGTCGAGCCGGGGCAGGGCCGCCGTGACCTCGCCCAGCACCACCTCGGTGATGAACGGCAGATCCAGCGCCCGTGCCTCGCGCAGGGGCACCCAGTGCAAATGGCTCAGCTCGTCCGAGGCCTTGGAAAAATCGTCCGGATCGTCCATCAGCGCGCTGGCCGGGGCCAACAGGAATCGCGCATCGAACCGGCGCGGGCGGCCCGGTGGCGTGATCGCCCGGAAGACGAAGCGCAAGGGGGCCGCGGTCGGCGCCGCCCCGCTGGCCAGGAAGCTGGCCCAGCTGTCTTGCAGCGCGCCATGCGCCGCAGGCCGCCCTGGCCGACCCAGCCGCAGCCCGGTCTCCTCCCAAAGCTCCCTTATGGCCGCGGCGAAGACAGCTTCGGGTGTGCATCCGCGGGCATCCTTGGCGAGCTTCTCCCGGCAGGTGGCATGGGTGTCCTGAAACAGGGATTGCGCGCTGTCCTCCGGGTCCACCGCCCCGCCGGGAAAGACGAATTTCGACGGCATGAACGCCGCCTTTTCGCCGCGCTGCCCCATCAGGACGCGGGGCGTGTCGCTGTCCTCGTCGCGGATCAGGATCACCGTCGCGGCATGGCGGATTGCAGTCTTGTCCATGGCTCCTCCGGCGCGGCCTGGGCTCAGGAGGGAGTCTCCTCCACCCCGCGGAAGCCATACATCCGGCGCGCCCATTGGTAGCCGATCATGGCCCCTTTCAGACGCGGCAGCAAGTAGAGCGACAAGGCCACGCAGCCCACCGAGAAGATCGCCACGATGTTCAGCGGATCGGGCCGGAAGGTCACGAAATACCAGTGCAGCAGCGGCGCCATCAGGTGCCCCACGATCAGGATCGTGAGATAGGCCGGCCCATCATCCGCGCGGTGCCCGTCAAGCTGCTGGCCGCAGACAGCACAGCTGCCGCGGACCTTCAGGTAGCTGCGCATCATCGGCCCCGAGCCGCAATTCGGGCAGCGCCGCCGCCACCCGCGGACCAAGGACGGACGGAGCAGACGCTCCTCCGTGTCGGTGTCATGTGTCATTCCGGAGCTCCCAAACCCCTGTTCGCATCCCCACCTTACAAAAGCGCTTTCAAGAAAGCTGCCTGACAGATTGACTTGCGGCGGGATGTCGCGAAGCGCTGTCGCGCTTGTCCGGTTGCTCCAAGACCGCCCAGGGCCGGTCCGGCACTCTGCGGGCGGCAAGCGGTTCGGAGCGCCTGCCGCCAGGGCGGCGGCGCGCTGGCGTGACGGGGTGCCGGGCCTCAGGCGGCCGAGCGGACCGTGCCGACCGAGACCTGGTTGCGGCCTTCGGACTTGGCCGCATAGAGCGCCCGGTCCGCGGTTTCCAGCAATTCGGACACGCTGGCCTCGGGCGCCGCCGCTCCGCCGATCGCCAGCCCGATACTGATGGTGACGGGAATGCTGCCCTTGCCATGGGGCAGGGCGATCGGATGGTCGTCGATGCTGGCGCGCAACCGCTCCGCCACCCGCCGGGCCTCGTCGAGATCGGTGTCGGGCAGGACCATCAGGAATTCCTCGCCCCCGATCCGCGCGATCACGTCGAGCGAGCGCAGCCGCGTGCGCAGCAGCGTCGCGGTCTCGGCCAGAACCTTGTCGCCGGCGGCATGGCCATAGGCGTCGTTGATCTTCTTGAAATGGTCGAAATCCAGGAGCAGTACCGCGAAGGTGCGATGGGTCTTGAGCGCCTCCTGCGCGATGTTGGACAGCTGCCCGAGCGCGAAGCGGCGATTGTAGAGCCCGGTCAGCGGGTCGATCACCGCCTGGCGCAGCCGGTCGGACACCTCGCTGCGCCACTGGTCGTTCGCCCGCTTGCGCTGGAGCTGGGCGCGCAGGCGCACGGCCATTTCCTCCACCGCGATGGGGGCGAAGACCACGTCATCGGCCCCCAGGTCCAGCGCCCGCGCGGCCAGTTCGGTCTCGCCCTGGGGCAGAATGAAGATCTGTCGGCTTTGCCGCGTGGCCGGGCGCGACCGCAGGTCGGTCAGGATGCCGAGGCTGGAGCCCAGCCGCCGCGGATCCGCCTCGATGATGAAGACTTCCGGCTGGTCCTTGCTGGCCTCCAGGGCCTGGGACAGGGTGAACATCCGGATATCCTCGCGGATCAGCCCGGCAAGCCCGTTGGCCCAACCCGGTCCCATCCCGCCCTCTGCCAGCAGCAGCCCGACACAATCGGTCTGGGCGAGCTTGAACGGCGCGGGCCCTTCCGCGAACCCCTGGGCCGCCGCCCCCGCGACCGGTATCGGGAAATCGGTCTCGCGCGAATGGGCCCGGAGCAGGCTGCGCACCCGCGCCAGAAGGGTCAACTCCGTCACCGGCTTGGTCAGGAACTCGTCCGCGCCGCAGGACAGCCCGCGCACCCGCGCCTCGGTATCGTTGAGCGAGGTGATCATGATGATCGGGATATGGGCGGTCTCGGGATCGGCTTTCAGCCGTTCGCACACCGTGTATCCGTCCATGTCCGGCATCAGCACATCGAGCAGGATCAGGTCCGGCTGGGCCTCGTGCGCCATCTTTATCGCGCTGGCGCCGTTGTCGGCTTGCAGGACATCGTAACATGCGGTGGCGAGCTTGACCTTCATGACGATCCGGTTCGTCGCAACGTCATCGACTACGAGGATCTTGCCGGACATGTTCACCTCCGATTTACGTTGTGGTCATGACTGTTAGCGCCCGTTTGGTTAACAAAGTGTTGCCACCGCCCGAAGGAGTTCCCGATGCAGCAAGAAGCAGCCGAAGCCCTCGCCCTCGAAGCCCTGGGCTGGATCGCGTCTCAGGAGGATCTCATGGGGGTGTTCCTGGGGGCCACGGGCAGTGATGTCGCCACCGTCCGAGCCCAGGCGCAGGACCCGCAATTCCTTGTTTCCGTTCTGGATTTTCTGCTGATGGACGATGCCTGGGTGATCGGGTTCTGCGATGCCCAGGGGCGGGCCTACGACGCGCCGATGCGCGCCCTGGCGGCCCTGCCGGGCGGGGCGCAGATGCACTGGACCTGAGCGCGGACCTCGCGCATTCGTGAGATCACGGGCCCGCGCGCGGCGCGCATTCGTTAACCCTTTCCGGACCGAAAGGTTAACGCGCCGGGCGCGTTCCGCACGATTCGCGGCGCGGAATGTTTCGCTTTTGCACGATGTCATGGAATGCGGCAGTATCCTGTGGTACGCATCGCGAAAGTCGTTGAAAAACGCGGCATTCTGCCGCCCATGGGCTGCCGCGACGCGCCATGGGGGCCATATGCGGCACACGCGTCTCGGCTCGCCACGGACGTGGCGCGCCTCTCTCCCTGCACTGGGGACCGTGCGGTCCGGACCCGGCGAAAGGGGTGGCAAACCGGCAGGCGCGCAGGGGCGCGGCGCCGTCAGGACAAGGGGTGACGCCGTGCTGCGTGCCATCATATTCGACAAGGACGGCACGCTGTTCGACTTCCACGAAACGTGGAGCGGCTGGGCCGCCGATGCGCTGCTTCATCTCGCCAGGGGCGACGGGGCGCTGGCGATGCGGCTGGCCGATGCGGTGGGCTATGACCTGATGCTGCGGCAGTTCCATCCCGACAGCCCTGCGATCGCCGGAACCAGCGCCGAGATCGCCGTCCTGCTCACCCCCCACCTGCCTGAGCGGGAGGAAGAGGACGTGCTGCTGGAGCTTCAGGCCCGCGCCAACACCGTGACCCTGGCCGAGGCCGCGCCGCTGCCGCCGCTGATGGACTGGCTCGCCGCGCGTCACCTGCTCCTGGGGCTGGCCACCAACGATTCCGAGGAAGGCGCGCGCGCCCATCTGGGCGACGCGGGCGTTCTGGACCATTTCGACCTGGTGCTCGGCTATGACAGCGGCTTCGGCGCGAAACCCGACCCGGGCATGTTGCTCGCCTTCTGCGACCAGTTCGGCCTGGCCCCCCACGAAGTGGCCATGGTGGGCGACAGCCTGCACGACCTGCGCGCCGGGCGCGCGGCGGGGATGCGCACCATCGGCGTGCTCTCCGGCGTGGCCCCCGCCGAAGAGCTGGCGCCCATGTCCGACCGCGTTCTGCCCCATGTGGGCCACCTGCCGGATTGGGTGGGTGAACAACGCCTGCCGGTCCGGGCCCGCCAGGCGCTGGCCTAGGCCCGCCCGGCCGGGTCTGCGGCCGAAACCGACGCTCCGCGTCGCAGACAGGCCCGCACCCCGTTCCGTCCCGCCGTTTGATGAAGGGGTTCCAGCGAAGGACCTCTGACATGGCCAATGACGCAACCCCCAGGCGCAAGCGCAGCGGTGGCCGGGCCGCCAATGCCCGCCGCATCCGCGCCCATGCCATCGAACAGCTGCCCTTCCACGTCCCCCGAAACCCCGACGCGCCCACCGAACCGCTCGCTTCCGAAGGGGTCGCCGCGATCCACGACACCGCCATGCGCGTGCTCGAAGAGATCGGCATCGCCTTCCTGAACGCCGAAGCGCTGGAGATCTTCAGCGAGGCCGGCTGCCACGTGACCGGGGAGCTGGTCCGCATGGACCGCCATTTCGTTCTGGAGATGCTGTCCCGCGCGCCTGCGCAATTCACCCTCACCCCCCGCAACCCGGACCGCGAGATCACCATCGGCGGCCAGCACATGGTGTTCGTCAACGTCTCGTCGCCGCCGAATTATTGGGACATGGAAACCGGAAAGACCCCCGGCACGCGGGCGCAATGCCGCAACCTGCTCAAGCTGTGCCAGTATTTCAACTGCATCCATGTTGTGGGCGGCTACCCGGTCGAGCCGGTGGATGTCCACGCCTCTGTGCGCCACCTCGATGTGCTCTTTGACAAGCTCACCCTGACCGACAAGGTCGCCCATGCCTACAGCCTCGGCAAGGAACGGGTCGAGGACGTGATGGAGATGGTGCGCATCGCGGGCGGGCTGACGGAGGCGGAATTCGCCGCCAGGCCGCACATGTATACCAACATCAACTCCACCTCGCCGCTCAAGCATGACCAGCCGATGATCGACGGCGCCCTGCGCTGCATCCGGCGGGGACAGGCGCTGATCGTGACGCCCTTTACCCTTGCCGGGGCCATGGCCCCGGTAACCCTCGCGGGGGCGGTGGCGCAATCGGTGGCCGAGGCGCTCGCCGCCATCGCGCTGGCGCAATACGTCCGGCCCGGCTGCCCGGTGGCGCTGGGCACCTTCACCTCGAACGTGGACATGAAATCCGGCGCGCCCGCCTTCGGCACCCCGGAATACATGCGTGCCACCCAGATGACCGGCCAGATGGCCCGGTTCTACGGCCTGCCGATGCGCGCCAGCGGGGTCTGCGCCGCCAACGTGCCCGATGGGCAGGCGATGTGGGAGACGTCCAATTCCCTGTGGTCCGCGGTGCAGTCCGGGGCCAACATGGTCTACCACGCCGCCGGATGGCTCGAAGGCGGCCTGATCGCCAGCCCCGAGAAGTTCATCATGGATTGCGAAATGCTCCAGCAGATCGCGCGCTATTTCAGCCCCGATCTGACCGCCACCACCCCCGACGATCTCGCCTTCGACGCCATGGCAGAGGTCGGTACCTCGGGCCATTTCTTCGGGATCCAGCACACCCAGGACCGCTACGAGACCGCCTTCTATCAGCCCTTCCTGTCGGACTGGCGCAATTTCGAAGCCTGGGAACGGGATGGCGCCACCTGGACGGTCGCGCGCGCCCACCGGATCTACAAGGAGATCCTGACCGAGTTCACCCCGCCCCCCATGGACCCCGCCATCCGCGAGGAACTGAGCGATTTCGTCGCCCGCCGCAAAGCCGAAGGCGGCGCGCCCACGGATTTCTGAGCTTTCGGTTCGCCGCCGCGCACGGTATCCCGAAAGGTATGGAACCCAAGCTCGATCAAACGGCGTTTCGCGCCACCCTGGGCCTTCTGGGGCTGGTCACCGGTCTGGCGCTGTGGTCGCTCGACACCTTCGTGATCACGCAGCTCGGCGCACCCCGGCTCGAGCTGGCAATCAGCGCCGCCGCCCTGGGGTTCTTCTCCGCCACCCTGATGATGTCCGGCCCGATGCTGATCGGCCGCGCGATGGCCTGGGCCTGCCTGATGGCGACGCTGCCGGCGGCGCTGCTGCTCTGGGCGAGCTTCCGCTATGTCTCGGTCGAGGCGCTGGCGGACGATCCCATCGTGCTGCTGGCCTTCGCGATCCTGCTGACCGTGCCGCTCCCGTTCCTGATCGCGGCGGACCGCGGCATGCCGCGGGACTACCCGACCCTGTTCAACGAATCCTGGCGGCTGGTGATCCGGGCGGCGGCGGCAGCGGTGTTCCTGGGGGTGTTCTGGGGCGTCTATTTCATCTGCAGCCTGCTTCTGTCGCTGGTGGGGGTCACCTTGCTCGACCGGCTGGTGGATCAAGCGCCGTTTGTCTTCGGGCTCTCCGGCCTCGTGATCGGCCTCGCGCTCGCCGTGCTCTACGAGATGCGCCGCTACCTGTCGCCGCTGCTCCTGCTGCGTCTTCTGCAACTGCTCCTGGTCCCGGTGACGGCGGTGGTGGTGGTGTTCGTGGTGCGTGTCCCGCTCGAAGGGCTGGACCAGGTGTTCTCTGGGCTGAGTGCGGCAGCGACCCTGCTGGCCATGACCTTCGGGCTTGCGACCCTTGTGACCTCCGCGCTCGATTGCGAGCCGAGCGAGGCTGGCCTGACCTGGCTCTTGCGCTGGACCGTGCAACTCGCCTGCTGCCTGATGCCGGTGCTGGCGGGGCTCGGGGCCTATGCGGTCTGGCTGCGCGTGGCGCAATACGGCTGGACGCCCGAGCGGGTCGCGGCGGCCTGCATCTGCGCCGTGGCGTTGACCTATGCGCTGCTCTATTTCTGGGCGGTCGTGCGGCGTGGCAACTGGGATCCACGGATCCGCCAGGGAAATATCCATGCCGCGCTCATCGGGATTGCGCTGGCCGCGGCCTCCCTCTCACCGCTCCTGAACCCGCAGCGGATCGCCGCCCAGAGCCAGCTGGCCCTGTTCAGCGCCGGCCAGACGGACGCCACGCAACTGCCCGTGCGCGACATGGCGCGCGACTGGGGGGTGGCGGGGCAGGCGGCGCTGGAAACGCTCCGCGCCCAGGCCGACCGGGACCTGCAGATCCTGCTGGACGACGCCCTGCGCGAGAGCGCCACCCCCGTCGCCCTGGAGACCCCGGAAGAACAGCGCGCGGCCCTGGCGCGACTGCTGCCGCTGATGCCCGCGGGCGCGAGCTGGCCCGAACCGCTTTGGGACGCGCTCGATGCAGACCAGATCGCCACCTGGCTGGCCGCCTGCCGCGCCGGGCCGGACAGTTGCGTGGCGGTGATCGGCGAGAGCGCGCCGGACCTTCCCGGAGACGAGGCGATCGTGCTGCTGGTGCAGGGGGCGCGCTTCGTGTCGGCCACCATGGTGGGGCTCGACGCGGCGGGCGAGCCGGTGAACTACGTCACCCGCCGCCAGACCAGTGACGAGGCACGTGAGTTGGTGCGCGCCACCCGGCAGGGGGACTATACGCTCGAAGTGCCACGCCGCCGCGGGCTGGTCATCGGCGCGACGCGCCTCTTCCCATCGGGCGACTGAAACCCTCCCATCGATGATTTGAATTGATCGCATTCGCGGCGGCGTTTCTTGGCGCTTTGTTAAGACTCCTGCGCCTAGGATGGCGCGCAAGGAGTCATTTCATGCACGGATTGATCAACAAATCGCTCGAGCTTTTTGTTCGCGAGACCTACGGTGCCGAGACATGGTCGCAGATCGCCATGCGTGCCGAGATACCGGACAATCGCTTCGAGTCGATGCTGATGTACCCGGACGCGCTGACCGACCGGACCCTTGCCGTGTGTCTGGAGGTTCTGGAAAAGGAAAGCAGCGGGTTTCTCGAAGACCTGGGCACGTTTCTCGTCTCGCACCCGTCCGTGCCCGGTGTACGGCGGCTGTTGCGGTTCAACGGCGCGACCTTCCACGACTTCGTCGACGGCCTCGACGACCTGCATGACCGCGCCCGCCTCGCCGTGCCCGATCTCGACCTGCCGGTGTTCGAGGTGGCCCCCCAGGGCCGCAACGCGTTCGAGGTGCGCTGCATCTGGCACCGCGACTTTGCCCTGCCGGTGATCACCGGAGTGCTGCGCGCCATGGCCGATGATTATGGCGTGCTCGCGTTCCTCGCGCCCAGCGACGAAGGCGCCCCCCCGGGGCTGAGCGTGACACTGCTCGACAAGGAATTCTCCCCCGGGCGTGAATTCAGCCTCGGGGCCTTGCCGACATGACCGCCCCGACGAAACCGCAACAGGTTCTGTGCCTGTCCCGCGATGCGCTCGACACGCTGATGCCCCTCCATGTCTGGGTCGGTCCCGCGGGCGACATCCTGCAATGCGGCCGCACCTTGCAGAAACTCCTGCCGGACACGCAGATCGCGGGCTCGCATTTCTTCGACCATCTGGAGGTTGTGCGCCCGCGCAGGGTCACCCGGCTGGAGCAGTTGCTGCGCATGAACGGGGCCCAGCTCAAGCTGCGCGTCAAGGAGGAGCCGAGCATTCCGCTCAAGGGCGTTGTCGTGGCCCCGCCGGACGGAAACGGTGCCTTTCTCAACCTCTCCTTCGGCATCTCGATCCAGGATGCGGTGCGCCGCTTCGATCTCAGCCTGACGGATTTCGCCGCCTCCGATCTGGCCGCCGAGGCGCTCTACCTGATCGAGGCGAACTCCGCCGCGATGAGCGCCTCCAAGAACCTGGTGGCGCGCTTGCAAGAGGCCAAGACGGTCGCCGAAAGCCGCGCGCTGACCGACACGCTGACCGGGTTGCACAACCGCCGGGCCATGGACCTGACATTCGAGCAATTGCTCGCCAATCCGCCCCGGGACGGCTTCGGCCTGATGCTGATCGACCTGGATTACTTCAAGTCGGTCAACGACACGCTCGGCCATGCGGCGGGGGACATGGTGCTGCTCGAAGTGGCCCGCATCCTGCGCGAGGAAACCCGGTCGGAGGATTTCTCGTTCCGGGTGGGCGGCGACGAGTTTGTGCTCGTCCTGCGCAACTGCAATGATCTGGGCCTGATGACCCGGGTTGCGGACCGCATCATCGCGCGGCTCGAAGAGCCGTTCTATTACGACGGCAAGCCCTGCCGGATCTCGGCCAGCATCGGGATCACGATCTCGGAATTCTATGACCCGGTGGAAATCGACAAGATGCTGTCGGATGCCGACGAGGCGACCTACGCCTCCAAGAACCGCGGCCGGGCGCAGCACACGATCTACCGGCCGGCACCGCCGCCGGGCCCGCCCCGGTCGCAGGATCTGCACTGATCCGGGCGCGCCCTAGATCCCGCGCGACCCGCCCACGGGCCAACCCTCGATCAGCACCCGCAAGCCCAGCGCCGCCCCCGCGAAGATCGACGCCGCGGCCAGGGGCGCGCTCACGGTCAGGATCGCGAAGGCCGACAATCCCTGGCCGATGGAACAGCCCAGGGCGAGCGTCGCGCCGAACCCCATGAACACCGCGCCCATCAGCTGCCGCTTGAGCTCGCGGGGGTCCTCGCAGGCCTCCCACCGGAACTGTCCCAGCCACAGACTGCCCAGCACCGACCCCGCGACCACGCCCAGGACCGAGCCCACCGCGAAGGACAGGGGCCGCACGTCGGACAGCATGAAATAGGCCAGGGTTTCGCCAAGGGGGGCCGAGAAGTTGTGCGACCGTACCCCGATCACTTCGAAACTCGTTTGCGCCAGATACCCGGTCCCGGCCCAGCCCGACACGATCGCCGCCGCCACCACCGCGCCCCAGCGCAGCACCGGCCCGCGCGCCTCGGCCCCGTGCAGCGCCACCGCCAACAGGCCGATCCCGGCCCCGACGCCCACTGCCCAGGGCGGCACCGACAGGACGCCGCCGATCAGAGCGTCCAGCGTCACCGCCGCCTCGAAGCGCAGCACCGGCAACTCGAAGATCCACAATCGCAGCCCCGAAAGCGGCCCGAACAGCGCCGCATAGGCCGTCACCCCCAGCACCCCGACCAGAACGAAGGCCCGGATATCGCCGTTGCCCAGCCGCGCCAGCGCGCCGTAGCCGCAATTGCCCGCCAGGGCCATGCCGAACCCGAAAAGCGTCCCGCCGAAAATCACCGCCACGGGCGAGAACCCGTCGCGCACCAGGAACACCTCCGCCGGAACCAGCAGTCCGGCCCCGGTCAACCCCGCGCAGCCCAGAATGCTCAGCCCCAGTGCTGCGCCCCACATCCGCAGTCGCGCACCGCTGCCGCCGTAAAGCGCATCCTCGATGGCCCCGAGGGTGCAGAACCGCCCCACCCGGGCGGCCACGCCCAGGGCAAGACCCCCCGCAACGCCGATCAGGGCGGCCAGCATGGTGCCGGACATCATCTCCATGGTCTCCTCCCGTTCCCATGGATCCATGAACTCATTCTGCCGGGGCCTCAGGTCTCCTTGCAGAACAACTCATAAACCAACTCGATGATCGCCCGGGAGCGATCATCCGTCAGGCTGTAATAGATCGTCTTGCCCTCGCGCCGCGGTGTGACCAGCCCCTCCAGCCGCAGGCGCGACAACTGCTGCGACACCGCCGCCTGCCGTGCGGCAAGCAGCGTTTCCAGCTCGTTCACCGATTTCTCGCCCGAAGCCAGGTGGCACAGGATCATCAACCGGCCCTCATGCCCGATCGCCTTGAGGAAATTTGCCGCAAGGGTCGCGTTGGCGAGGATCTTGTCCATCTCCGCGTCGCTGATGTCGTCGGTGACTTCGGGCAATGCCATGTGTCGCGCCTCTCTTGGGGCCTAGAATGCAATCTCATCGGCGATGGCGTCAATTCCCGCCTGCGCGCACTCATCGTCGATATCCGGCCCCGGCGCGCCGGACACGCCGATCCCGCCCACCAGCGACCCGCCGCCCTCCTCGATCATCAGCCCGCCGCCCAGGGGCAGGGCCTGGCTGATATGGCGGATGCCTTCGGCGAGCGTGCCGGGCTTGGTGGCGGCGTCGAGCTCGGTCGTGCCGCTCCGGAAGCTCACGGCGGTCCAGGCCTTGCGCGTGGCGGTCTCCCAGACATGGGCGCCCGCGAACCGGTCGCGCACGAAGGCCTGTGGCACGCCGAACCGGTCGACCACGGTCACGCCGACCTGGTAGCCGCCCGCGCGGCAGTAATCCATCGCCGCGGTGGCCGCGGCCATCGCGAGTTCGGGCTTGAGCACCTTGAACTCGACAAAGGCGCTGTCGTCCTGGGCGCTGGCCGCCCCCGCCGCACCGGCGGCAACGGTCATGGCAATCGCGAGTGTTTTCAGATGGTTCATTGGTCCTCCCCGCGCCCTGAGCCGGGCGCTTCATTTTGCGTCGCAGGCGACGCGTCCTCGATCATCTTCGCCAGGATCGGCCAGAAGAAATCCGCCCCCGGATACCCCTCCAGCCGCGCGATCTCCCGCCCCTCCGAGATCAGCAGGAAAGTCGGCGTGAACCGCGCCCGTTGCGCCAGATCCAGCTCGCCCGGCATATCTCGCAGCTGCATCACCCGCAGCGGCGCCGCGCGCCCCTCGTCGGTCTTGGGATAGGCGGGCCCGATCTCCCGGTGCCAGGCGGCGCAATAGCTGCAGCCCACCTGCTCGACCATCACCAGTTCCAGCGATTGCGCACGCATCGGTCCCCCCGTCAGGATCAGGGCAAGCGAGATCAACGGGAGTAGGAAGCGGGGCATGGACATTCCGGGTGATCGCAGCCCAGTTGACGGGGCCAATTTCAAATAACATAATTTGAATATGTGAATTGATCAAGGAACCGCGCCATGTTCGACGTCTCGATCCTCGGTGCGGGCTTTGCGGGCCTGTTGTCCTTCCTGTCGCCCTGCATCCTGCCCATCGTACCCTTCTATCTGTCCTACATGGCGGGCGTGGGCATGAACCAGCTCGAACAGGACACCGAGATCACGCCCGCGATCCGCACCCGCGCGGTGCTCTCGGCGCTGGCCTTCTCGGCGGGGGTGATCACGATCTTCGTGGCGATGGGGGCAGGGGCCTCGGCCTTCGGACAGGTGTTGGGGCAGTACATGGATGTGTTGCGCTGGGTCGCGGCGGCCCTGATCGCCACCATGGGGCTGCATTTTTTGGGCGTGATCCGAATCGGCTTTCTCTATCGCCAGTTCCGGATGGAGGCCGGCTCCACCACGAACATGAGCTTCCTCGGCGCCTACCTGATCGGGCTGGCCTTCGCGTTCGGCTGGACCCCTTGCGTCGGCCCGGTGCTGGCGGCCATCCTGTTCACCGTGGCGACGGAGGGGACGGGCATGACGCGCGGCATGTTGCTGCTGACGGTCTACGGGGTGGGCATGACGCTGCCCTTCGTGCTGGCGGCGCTGTTCATCGGCCCGTTCCTGCGCTGGATGCGCGGCTTTCGCCGCCACCTCGGCCGGATCGAGAAGGCCACCGGCGTTTTCCTCGTGCTGTTCGCCGTGCTGATCGGTACCAACAGCATGAACATCATCGCGAACTGGATGCTGAACTATCTGCCCGCCCTGGGCTGAGGCCGCATCCCACAAGGGGAGGATACCATGGGACGTTTTCTGACACTCTGCGCCGCGGCGCTGCTCTGGACGCTGCCGGGACTGGCCGCGCAGCTCGGGGATGACGGGCTGCACAAGACCGCCTGGATGAAGGACACGTTCAAGGACCTGCGCGAGGATCTCGCCGAGGCCAATGCCGAGGGCAAGCGCCTGGCGCTGATCATCGAGCAGCGCGGCTGCATCTATTGCGACAAGATGCACAAGGAGGTGTTCCCCATCCCCGAGATCGACGCGCTGCTGAACGACCAGTTCTTCGTGGTGCAGATCAACATGTTCGGCGATGTGGAGATCACCGATTTCGACGGCGAGGCGCTGGCCGAGAAGGACGCCGTGCGCAAATGGGGGGCGCTCTTCACGCCCACCTTGATGTTCTTTCCCGAAGAGGTGCCCGAGGGCGCCAGCGCCGCCCAGGCGGCCGTCGCCACCATCCCCGGGGCCTTCGGGAAATGGACCACGCTCAACATGCTGACCTGGATTCTCGAAGAGGGCTATACCACCGACGAGCCTTTCCAGAAGTACCACGCCCGCAAGTTCATGGAGCAAAATACCGAGTAATTAGAATGCCCTGGCGATGCTGCAATGCGACATATGCAAAAAATTGAATTTTTTGTTGCATACCGTTGCACGCGGCGCTTATCCTGATCGCCGACGACAATCTTGGGAGGAAGCGTATGAAGCGCCAAGCGTTGATCGGCACCATTGCCGGTCTGGCCTTCGCCACCGGACCCGCCACGGCTGAGATCATGGCGGAACAGGTTGCATTTACCGAGTATGGCGAGATCGAGCAGTCGCTTTCGGGCACGCCGGGCGATCCCGCCGCGGGGCGCGAGGTCATGGCCTCCCGGGCCCTGGGCAATTGCGTGGCCTGCCACATGGTCTCCGACATGAGCGACATTCCCTTCCACGGGGAAGTCGGCCCCATGCTCGACGGCGCCGGGGACCGCTGGACCGAGGCGCAGCTGCGTGGCATCGTGGCGAATGCCAAGATGACGTTCGAGGGCACGATCATGCCCTCCTACTACAAGAAATCCGGCTACATCCGGCCCGGCAACGCGTTCACCGGCAAGGCGGCAACGCCCGAACAGCTTGAAACGCTTCTGACCGCGCAACAAGTGGAAGATGTGGTCGCCTACCTGATGACCCTGACGGAGTGATCCGCCCGGATCGCTCCCAGACAAGGAGAAAACCAATGGAGTTCACGCGACGTGAAACGATGGCCATTGGCGCCGGGGCTGCGCTTGCCGCAGTGCTGCCCGGGGTCGTGTCCGCGGCCGTCAAGGCCAGTATCGACGAATTCACCGGGGGCGCCGAGGTCGGCACCGGCGGTGTCACCCTGACCGCGCCGGAGATTGCCGAGAACGGCAACACCGTGCCGATCTCCGTGGAGGCTCCGGGGGCCGAGGCGATCCTCGTGCTCGCCATGGGCAACCCGACCCCCGCAGTGGCCGAGTTCAAGTTCGGCGCGCTGGCGGGCCAGCAATCCGCCTCCACGCGGATCCGTCTCGCCGGGACCCAGGACGTGGTCGCCATCGCCAGAATGGCCGACGGCACCTTCGCCCAGGAAACCAAGACCGTCAAAGTCACCATCGGCGGCTGCGGCGGCTAACCAGAGGAGACCAGGAACATGGCAAAAGGTGTAAAACCCCGCGTGAAAGTCCCGAAGTCGGCCTCTGCCGGGGACACGATCACGATCAAGACCCTGATTTCGCACAAGATGGAATCCGGGCAGCGCAAGGACAGCGATGGCAACACCATCCCGCGCTCGATCATCAACCGCTTCGTGGCGAGCTTCAACGGCGAGACCGTGATCGACGTGGACATGGCGCCCGCGATCTCGACCAACCCGTATTTCGAGTTTGACGCGAAGGTTCCGGAGGCCGGTGAATTCACCTTCACATGGTATGACGACGACGGCTCGGTCTACGAGACCACCAACGCCATCGCCGTCAGCTGAAGGCCCGCGCGGCCGGACCCCCCGGCCGCGCCTTTCTGGGAGGAAACACATGAAGACACTGTCGCTCAAGGCCGCCTTCAGCATAGCTACCGCGGTGACAGCTTTCGGTCTCGGCACCGCGGCCCATGCCATCGACGAGCTGGTGATCAACGGCGAAGAGAAGCTGGTCACCGAAACCGCCGCCCCGGCGCACCTGGAAAACATGTCGACCATCCGGTCCGGCTGGACCTTCCGGACGGATGAGACCAAGTCGCTCCAGATGGACGATTTCGACAATCCGGGCATGATCTTCGTCGACAAGGCGATCGATGCCTGGAACACCGCCGAAGGCGCCGCGGAAAAGGCTTGCGCCGACTGCCACAGCGGTCCCGAGAGCATGAAGGGCCTGCGCGCCAAGCTGCCCAAGTGGAACGAGGACGCCGGCGAAGTCTGGACCATGGAGATGTATGTCAACGACTGCCGCACCAACCGGATGGAGGCCGAGGCCTGGGGCTGGAACAGTGCCGACATGCGCAACATGACCGCCCTGATCGGCCTGCAATCGCGCGGAATGCCCATGGATGTGGCGATCGACGGGCCCGCCCAGTCCACCTGGGAGAAGGGCAAGGAGATCTACTATACCCGCTACGGGCAGCTCGAACTGGCCTGCGCGAATTGTCACGAGGACAATTACGACAACTACATCCGCGCCGACCACCTGAGCATGGGCATGACCAACGGCTTCCCGGTCTACCGGCTGAAACAGGCCGACCTCGTGTCCCAGCACAACCGCTTCCGCGGCTGCATCAGGGATACGCGGGCCGAAACCTTCGGCATGGGCTCGCCCGAGTTCATCGCGCTGGAGCTGTACGTCGCCTCCCGCGGCAATGGCCTCTCGGTCGAAACCCCGGCCGTGCGCAACTGATCCCGTGCCGGGCGCGCCCGCAGCGCCCGGCCCACCGACCCCAATCCGACACCGCAAACCCAGCCCCGGGCGCGGAGGGAGACCTCCGCACCGCACGCCCGGATCATGCCGACACAACCGCAGGAGCCGCCCCGATGATTTCCCGCCGTGACTTTCTCCAGGCCACCGTTGCCGCCTCCGCCATCTACGGCGCGTCGGGTGTGGGCAACTGGTCCCGCCTCGCCGCCCAGCAGGCAATGTCCCAGGACGATCTTCTGCAATTCGACACCACGGGCAATGTCACCCTGATCCACATCACCGACATCCACGGGCAGCTCAAGCCGATCTATTTCCGCGAGCCCGAGATCAATCTCGGCGTCGGCGACAATGCCGGGATGCCGCCCCATGTGACGGGGCAGGATTTTCTCAAGCTGTTCGACATCGCCCCCGGCACGCCCGAGGCCTATGCCCTGACCTATAACGACTTCACCGCCCTGGCCCGGACCTATGGCCGGATGGGCGGGCTCGACCGGGTCTCGACGATCCTGAACGCGATCCGCGCCGACCGGCCCGATGCGCTGCTGCTCGATGGCGGCGACACCTGGCACGGCTCCTACACCGCGCTGCGCACGGATGGGCAGGACATGGTCAACATCATGAACGCCCTGCGCCCCGACGCCATGACGAGCCATTGGGAATTCACCTTCGGCATCGACCGGGTCAACGACATCGTCGAGAACCACCTCAATTTCCCCTTCCTCGGCGCCAACATCTTTGACGCCGAATGGGACGAACCCGCCTATGAGCCCTACCAGATGTTCGAGCGCGGCGGCGCGAAGATCGCCGTGATCGGCCAGGCCTTCCCCTATATGCCGATCGCCAATCCCGGCTGGATGTTCCCCAATCTCAGCTTCGGCATCCGCGAGGACCGGATGCGCGAAATGGTGGCCGAGGTCCGCGCCGCCGGGGCCGACGTGGTCGTCGTGCTCAGCCACAATGGCTTCGACGTGGACAAGAAGATGGCCGGCAACGTGGACGGGATCGACGTGATCCTCACCGGCCATACCCATGACGCGCTGCCCGAACCGGTGCTGGTGAACGGCACGATGCTGATCGCGTCGGGCTCCAACGGCAAGTTTGTCAGCCGCCTCGACCTCGACGTGCGCGACGGCGGGATCCAGGGCTTCGCCTATAAACTCATCCCGGTGTTCTCCGACGTGATCGCGCCGGATCCGGCGATGACCGCGATGATCGACGCCGAGCGCGCCCCGTTCGAGGCGGATCTGCGCGAAGTGCTGGGCACCACCGACAGCCTGCTGTTCCGGCGCGGCAATTTCAACGGCACCTGGGACGACCTGATCTGCAACGCGCTGATCGACGAACGCGAGGCCGACATCGCGCTCAGCCCCGGCTTCCGCTGGGGCCCGAGCCTGCTGCCGGGCGACGACATCACCCGCGAGGATCTCTTCAACGCCACCGCGATGTCCTACCCCAATGCCTACCGTTCTGAAATGACGGGCGAATTCCTCCACATCATCCTCGAAGACGTGGCCGACAACCTGTTTCACCCCGACCCCTACTATCAGCAGGGCGGCGACATGGTCCGCGTCGGCGGCATGGGCTACCAGATCGACATCTCCAAACCCCAGGGGCAGCGGATCACCAACATGACCCTCCTGAAGACCGGCGAGGCAATCGACCCGGCCAAGACCTATGTGGTCTCCGGCTGGGCGAGCGTGAACGAAGGCACCGAAGGCCCGCCGATCTGGGACGTGGTAGAGAGCTACATCAAGCGCAAGGGCACGGTCTCGGTCGACCCGAACCAGAGCGTGAAGGTCATCGGCGCATGATCGCTTTACTTATTCAAACATCTGAATATCATTCCGATCATGTTTTCGGGAGGACAGCATGAGCACATCAAACCCCTCTGATCCAGGACGCCGCGGGTTCCTCAAAGGCGCCGCCGCCGTCACCGCCGGGGCCGCTACCGCCGGGGCCGCCCGCGCCGCGGACGACCCGCTGATCACCGAGGTGCAGCCCTGGGCGCAGAGCTTCGGCGACGGCGTGGACGCCACCCCCTACGGGATGCCCATCGAATACGAGAGCGACGTGGTCCGCCGCAATGTCGAATGGCTGACCGCCGACACGATCAGCTCGATCAACTTCACCCCGATCCATGCCCTCGACGGCACGATCACCCCCCAAGGCTGCGCGTTCGAGCGGCACCATTCCGGCGCCATCAACCTGCCCAAGGAAGACTACCGGCTTATGATCAACGGGCTGGTGGACACCCCCCTGGTGTTCACCTACGCCGATCTCGAACGCTTCCCGCGCGAAAACCACGTCTATTTCTGCGAATGCGCCGCGAACACGGGCATGGAATGGGCCGGCGCGCAGCTCAACGGCGCGCAGTTCACCCACGGCATGATCCACAACATGGAATATTCCGGCATCCCGCTCCGCACCCTGCTGAACGAGGCCGGACTCGATGCGGCCGGGGATCTCGCCGACAAATGGGTCTTCGTCGAAGGCGCCGATGCCTCGTCCAACGGCCGCTCCATCCCCATGGTCAAGGCGCTCGACGACGTGCTCGTCGCGTTCAAGGCCAATGGCGAGGCGCTGCGCAAGGAACACGGCTACCCGGTGCGCCTGGTGGTGCCGGGCTGGGAAGGCAACATGTGGGTCAAATGGCTCCGCCGCGTCGAGGTGATGGACGGCCCCGTGGAAAGCCGCGAGGAAACCAGCAAATACACCGACGTGCTCGAGGACGGCACCGCCCGCAAATGGACATGGGAGATGGACGCGAAATCCGTCGTCACCTCCCCCAGCCCGCAGGCCCCCATCACCCACGGCAAGGGGCCGCTGGTGATCACCGGGCTGGCCTGGTCCGGCCGCGGGTCCATCACCCGCGTCGATGTCAGCCTCGATGGCGGCAAGAACTGGCAAGAGGCGCGGCTCGCCGCCCCGGGCACCGACAAGGCGCTGACCCGGTTCTATCTCGACCACGACTGGCAGGGCGAAGAAATGCTGCTGCAATCGCGCGCCCATGACAGCACCGGCTACGTCCAGCCCACCAAGAACCAGCTGCGCGAGATGCGCGGGCTGAACTCGATCTACCACAACAACGGCATCCAGACCTGGTGGGTGCGCGAAACCGGGGAGGCAGAGAATGTCGAGGTTTCCTAAGCTCCTGACCGCCGCCGCCCCGGCCTTTGTGTGCGCGCTGACCCTCGCCGCGCCGCCGGTGCTGGCCGACACGCTCGGCTTGGGCCGCCCCGCGACCGAGGCCGAGATCAAGGCCTGGGATCTGGACGTGCGCCCCGACGGGCGCGGCCTGCCGCCCGGCTCCGGCTCCGTCGCCGATGGCGAAGAGCTGTTCGTGGATTACTGCTCGGTCTGCCATGGGGTCTTTGCCGAAGGCGTGGACAACTGGCCCGAACTCGCGGGCGGCGACGACACCCTGGCCGACGAGGACCCGGTCAAGACCGTGGGCTCCTACTGGCCCTACCTGTCGACCGCCTGGGACTACGTGCATCGCTCCATGCCCTATGGCAACGCGCAATCCCTGACCCATGACGAGGTCTATGCGATCGTCGCCTACATTCTCTATTCGAACTTCCTGGTGGAGGACGATTTCGTCCTGTCCCACGAGAATTTCCTCGAGGTCGAGATGCCCAACGCGGACGGCTTCATCGTCGATGACCGGGCCGAGACCGAATACCCCGTCTTCAGCACCGCGCCCTGCATGACCGACTGCAAGGACAGCGTCGAAATCACCATGCGCGCCCGCGTCCTCGACGTGACCCCGGAGGATGACAGCGCCGCCGCCCCGGCTCCGGAGCCGGAGGTCATCCAGGCCGCCGCCCCCGCCGGACCCGACCCCGAACTGGTGGCCGCCGGCGAAAAGGTGTTCAAGCGGTGCGCGGCCTGTCACCAGGTGGGCGAGGGCGCCCAGAACCGCGTTGGCCCGGTCTTGACCGGAATCGTCGGGCAGCCCGCCGGGGCCGTTGCGGATTTCCGCTATTCCAAGGCCCTCGAAGAGCGCGCGGAGGAAGGCCTCGTCTGGGATGCGGAAACCCTCAAGGCGTTCCTGGCCAAACCCAAGGAATTCCTTCCGCGCAACAAGATGTCCTTCCCGGGCCTGCGCAAGGACGAGGACCTCGCGGCCATCGTGGCCTTCCTGCAAGCGCAGGAGTGACGGAATGCAGGGTAAGCTGACACCCCTGCTGTGGGCGGCGGCGCTGGTCGGGCTGACCGGTGCCGCCCCCGCGGACGAAATCGGTGACCCGGAGCGCGGCGCGCAACTCTTTCGCCAATGCGCAAGCTGCCACCAGATCGGCGACGGCGCCGAAAGCCGGGTGGGCCCTCACCTGAACGAGATCTACGGCCGCCGCGCCGGCAGCATCGAACGGTTCAGTTATTCCGACGGGATGCTGCGCATGGGGGCGGACGGGCTGATCTGGGACCTGCGCACGCTCGACGCCTATATCGCCAATCCCCGCGCGCTGGTA
Organism: Dinoroseobacter sp. PD6; assembly: GCF_028807315.1. NCBI lineage: Bacteria > Pseudomonadati > Pseudomonadota > Alphaproteobacteria > Rhodobacterales > Roseobacteraceae > Dinoroseobacter > Dinoroseobacter sp. PD6. The sequence continues at coordinate 341,699 of NZ_JARAMN010000004.1, forward strand.
TCGGGCACCCGGATGAGCTACCGCGGCATGCCGGAGGCGCAGGACCGCGCCGACCTTCTGGCTTACATGCGCGACTTCACCGCCAGTCCCGCCGACATCCCCGAGGCCGAACCGACGGCCCTGCCGTCGGTGCCCGAGTTGCCGCCGGATGTGCTGGCGCTGCAAGGGGATGCGGAGTGGGGGGCCTATCTTTCGTCCGAATGCACCTCCTGTCACCAGATTGACGGGACAGATCAGGGAATTCCCTCCATTACCTATTGGCCGGAAGAGGATTTTGTGCTCGCATTGCACGCATACAAGACCAAGCTGCGCCCGCATCCGGTCATGCAGATGATCGCCGGCCGGTTGAGCAACGAGGAGATTGCCGCGCTCGCAGCCTTTTTCAAGGATCCTGACTAGGGGACAGGTCAGGGTCGCATCGGGAGGAAGACCATGACTGCACTTTCAAGACGCCACTTCATCGCCACCAGCGCCGCCGTATCGGCCAGCCTCGCGGCGCCCATGGTGCGCGGCCAGGGTCGCCCGCGCGTGGTCGTGGTCGGCGGCGGCTCCGGCGGGGCCACGGCAGCGCGCTATATCGCCAAGGACAGCCAGGGCGCGATCGACGTCACCCTGATCGAGCCCCAGCGCACCTATTTCACCTGCTACTTCTCGAACCTCTATATCGGCGGGTTCCAGGACTATGACGATCTGGGCCATTCCTATGGCAAGCTCGCATCCGAGTACGGGATCAACGTGGTCCATGACTGGGCCATCGGCGTGGACCGGGACGCCAAGACCGTGGCGCTGGCGGGCGGCGGCTCGGTCCCCTATGACCGGCTGATCCTCAGCCCCGGCATCGACTTCAAGGACGGCGCGATCCCCGGCTGGGACCTGGCGGCCCAGAACGCGATGCCCCATGCCTACAAGGGCGGGACGCAAGCGCAGTTGCTCAAGGCGCAGATCATGGCCATGCCCGAGGGCGGCACCTATGCCATGGTCGCGCCGCCCAACCCCTATCGCTGCCCGCCCGGACCCTATGAGCGGATCTCGATGGTTGCCCATGCCCTGACCCAGACGAACCCGACCGCCAAGATCCTGATCGTCGACCCCAAGGAGAAATACTCCAAACAGGCGCTGTTCGAGGAAGGCTGGCAGAAGCACTATGCCGGCATGGTTGAACGGATCGGCCCGGATTTCGGCGGCGACAAGGTCGAGGTCCGGCCCGACGCCATGGAGGTCGTGGTCGACGGCGTGGTCGAAAAGGTCGATGTCTGCAACGTGATCCCGGCCCAGAAAGCCGGTCGCATCGCCGAGCTTGCGGACCTGACCAACGAGGAAGGTTGGGCGCCGGTGGTGCCCGCGACGATGCAGAGCCGCGAGGATGAGAATATCCACGTGCTCGGCGATGCCAGCCAGCAGGGCGACATGCCCAAATCCGGCTACTCCGCCAACAGCCAGGCCAAGGTCGCGGCCATGGCCGTGCGCGGCGCGCTCACCGACAGCCGCGTGTTCCCGGCGAAGTTCTCCAACACCTGCTGGTCGCTGATCGCCACCGAGGACGGGGTGAAGGTGGGTGCGTCCTACGAGGCGACGGAGGAGAAGATCGCCAAGACCTCCGGCTTCATCTCCAACACCGGGGAGGATGCGGCGCTGCGCAAGGCCACCTACGAGGAAAGCCTCGGCTGGTACGCGGGCATCACCACCGACATGTTCGGCTGACGGCCGCCGCGGCGATCAAGCCCGTTCGAACGGGCTTGGTCACGCGATTTGCAAATCGCGTCCCAAGCGCCTTGCAAGGCGCTTGTCCAAGGCGTTTCGAAACGCCTTGGTCCCCGGGCGCTACCCTTCCATCCAGATCGTGACCGGCCCGTCATTGACCAGGGCCACGGCCATGTCCGCGCCGAACCGCCCGGTCTCCACCGCCACGCCGGTCTCCGCCAGGGCCGCAGCGAAGGCCTCGTAGAGCCTCTCGCCCTCTTCCGGTGGCGCGGCGGCGGAAAACCCCGGCCGGTTGCCCCGGGAGGTGTCCGCCGCCAGGGTGAACTGGCTGACCACCAGTGCCCCGCCGCCCACGTCCAGCAGCGACCGGTTCATCCGTCCCTCCGCGTCGCGAAAGATCCGCAGCTTCGCGATCTTGCCCGCGAGTGCCGCCACGTTCCGGTCCGTATCGCCGGGCATCCCGCAGACCAGCACCAGCAGCCCCGGCCCTGTCCGCCCGATCACCGCCCCCTCCACGCGCACCGACGCCTCGGTGACCCGCTGGATCAGGGCCCTCATCGTGGCAACTCGTCTCGCCAGGGCGGGTTCGCGCCCGCCCGGCTGACGGTGATCGCGGCGGCCTGCGCGCCCAGCCGCAGGGCCGATGTCAGCACCGGTGCGTCCAGCGCCCGCAGGCGGGCCTTGTCCAGCGCGCCCGCCTCCGCCAGCCCCGCCAGGAAGCCCGCGTTGAACGTGTCGCCCGCACCCACCGTATCCACGACTTCCACCGCTTCGGCGGCGACATGGGTGATGCCGGTGGCGGTATGGGCCTCCACCCCGGCGCCGCCCCGGGTCACGCAGACCACCGCCGGCCCCCGCGCGCGCAGGGCCGCGGCACTTTCGGCCAGATCCCCCGGCCCCATCAGCCAGGCCAGATCCTCGTCCGACACCTTCACGATATCCGTCACCGCCAGCATCCGGTCGATCCGCGCCCGGAACGTCGTCTCATCCTTGATGAACCCGGGCCGGATATTCGGGTCCAGCATCACCACCCGCCCCGCGGCGGCCTTCAGGCACAACGCCTCATAGGCCGCGGCACAGGGCTCCACCGCCAGGGAAATCCCCCCGAAGAACAGCGTGCCCACCTCCGGCCCCGGGTCGGGCATATCCGCCGGGGCCAGCATCCGTCCGGCGGTGTTCTCGTCGTAGAACGCGTATTGCGCATGCCCGTCGGTCAGGGTCACGAAGGCCAGGGTCGTGGGGCGGTCCGACAGCACCGCCATGTCGCTGTCCACATCCGCAGCCGCCAGCGCAGTCATCAGAACCTCGCCGAACAGGTCCCGCGACAGCCCCGTCACCAACCCCACATCCGCCCCCAGCCGCCCCAGCGCGACCGCGGTGTTGAACACCGCTCCGCCCGCCACCGGCGCGAACCCCGCCGTACCGTCCGGCAGCGCCCGCGGCAGCATGTCGATCAGGGCCTCGCCCGCACACAAGATCATGGAACCCTCCGTCCTGTCCTGCCCCGCAATACCGCGCCGCCGCGCGAATCGCTAGCGCTAACACAGTCCCGCTGATCCTTGGGATTTAACCTGAATCAAGGACATTGCCGCGCAAACGGCCGCATATGGGCGCGGGAGTGAGTCCAGCACAAAAGGAGGACAAGATGGTCGAGAAATCCCACGCCACCGGCTTCTGGCCGAGCCTTGCCGATCCCTTCCGGACAATGGGGTCGAAGCTCGCGGAATGGGTGGCCCCCGCATCCGAGGCCAGCGTCAAGGACACCGCCTACACCATCCGCATGGAACTGCCCGGCGTGGCCGAAGACGACGTGGAGCTCAGCGTCCATGACGGCGTCGTCACCGTGAAGGGCGAGAAGAAATCCGAACGCGAGGAGAGCGGCGAGACCTGGTACTTCTCCGAGCGCCAGTATGGCAGCTTCTCGCGCAGCTTCCGCCTGCCGCCCGATGCCGATGAAGAGGCCGTCGCGGCCGAGATGAAGGATGGCGTGCTGACCGTCAGCGTCGGCAAGAAGAGCCCCGAGAAGACCGGCGGCACCCGCAAGATCCCGATCTCCAGGGGCTGACGCGGCTCAACCGGACATCGCGGCGATATACCCCAGGGCGCCCGCCACAAGGGCGCCCAGCACCACCGCCCCGGCGATCTTCCAGATCGAATAGGGCCGCTCGCCCGCCACCTTGCCGGTCTGCCCGTTGACCACGAAACGGTAGCTCTTGCCGTTGTACTTGTAGGCCGCCACCCAGATCGGCAGCAGGATGTGCTTGAAGGTCACGTCCGAGACCTGCGTTTCGATCCCGTGGATCCGCTGGCGATCCCCGCCGATATCGAACCGCACGTCGCGGGCGATCATCCGGTCCATCTCGGCGCGGGCCTCGTCCATCCCGTCCTCCAGCGCGACGGTGTAGCCCTCGGCCCGGAACCCGGCGATCAGCTCGGGCGTGTACGGCACGAGATCCGACAGCCGCCAGGGCGGCAACGCATCGGTCAGCCCCTTGGGCAAGCTGCGCGCCGCCAGCACCAGCAGGTCGTCGAACGCCCGCGCCACCGCGCCCGACACCCGCCGCCAGCGCACCTTCTGCACCTGCACCGTGGTCGGCTTGCCGTCGCGCATCACCGTCCGCGTGGTGTAATAGACCGTGCCCCGTTCCCCCGAATACCGGCTGCGGGTCGCCGCGTCATAGGTCCAGAACGGGGCATAGACGCCGCTCATCCGCCGCCCCTTGCGGGCGTAGGCCGCCAGCCCGTTGGGCGCGAACCACAACCGTCCGAGCCACGCGGTCATGGCGCTCCGGGCGGCGTCTTCGCTCAGCACGAAGGGGGCGATGGCCTGCGGTTTGATATGCCGGTGCGCGCCCGTATCGGTGACCACCGGCGTTGCGCAATAGGGGCATTCGGCGGCATGCACCTCGGGCGAGAACTCGATCTGCGCGGCGCAGTTGGGGCAGGACAGCACCCGCGTGACCTCCTGCTCCAGCCCCTCGGGGCGGCGCAGGGCGGCGCGGTAGTCCTGCTCCGCGATCCCCCGGGGCGACGGGCCCAGCCCCTCGATCTCGGCCACGTTCCCGCAATGATCGCAGACCATCCGGTCCGCGCCCGGCTCGAACCGCATATCGGCGCCGCAGGCCTCGCAGGGGAAGCGATGCTCCTCCATCGAAGGCTCGGCCGGGGCCGTGGTCTCGTCGCTCATGGGCGGTTACGCGCCCGGCGGCGGGGGCGGGGGCGGCAGAATGGTGAAAAGCTGCGCCAGCTCGGTGACATCCTCTGCCCGCATCCAGCCGTCCTGCCCGGGCGTCCAGACATGGGTCTGGCGGGTCAGCCCGCCCTCGGCGGCCATGCGCCCCAGATCGGCCTTGGAAAACGGGCCCTTGGTCTGGCCGCCCTCGGCGATGTGCCAGACATGCTCCACCGGCGGGGGCGGCGGCGCGACCGGGGCGGCCGCCGCAGGGGCCGGGGCAGGGCGCGCGCCCCAGGGCCCGGCCTGGGCCATCTGCGCGCCCATGGCCATGCCCATGCCGGCCCCCAGGCCCGCCCCCATGCCACTGTCGCCGCCGGCCTTGGCGGCGGCCGTCATCGCCTCGGCGGCCGAGTATTGCGTGAACTTGCCCAGATCCCCCACCAGACCCATCGAGGTCCGCTTGTCGAGCGCCGCCTCCACCGCCGGGGGCAGCGAGATGTTCTCGATGTAAAGCTCTGGCAAGGACAGCCCGTAGCCCGCGATGGTCTCGGAGATCGCCGTGGCCACCCCCTTGCCCAGCTCGGCGGTGTTGGCGGCCATGTCCAGCACCGGAATGCCGGCACCCGCGATCACCCGGCTGAACTCCTGCACGATGATGTTGCGGATCTGGAAGCTGATCTCATCCATGGTGAACTCGCCATCGGTGCCCACGATCTCCGACAGGAAACGCGCCGGGTCCACCACGCGCACCGAATAGGTCCCGAAGGCCCGGATCCGCACCGGCCCGAACTCCGGATCGCGCAGCATGATCGGGTTCTTGGTGCCCCATTTGAGGTTGTTGAACCGCGTCGTGTTGACGAAATAGATCTCGGATTTGAACGGGCTACGAAAGCCGTGATCCCAGTGCTGCAGACTGGTCATGATCGGCATGTTGTTGGTCTCGAGCATGTAGAGCCCCGGCGTGAACACATCCGCCAGCTGCCCCTCGTGCACGAACACCGCCGACTGCCCCTCGCGCACGGTCAACTTGGCGCCGTACTTGATCTCGTGGCCCTGCCGCTCGAACCGCCAGACCATCGTGTCGCGGGTGTTGTCGGTCCAGTGGATCACGTCGATGAACTGGCCGGAGAGGAAGTCGAAGATACTCATGGCAGGGGTCCTTTCACAGGGCTCAACTTGCGCCGCCCATCACTTCACTGGCGATCTGGCGCACCAGCGGGCGCGCCTCCTCGGGGGTAAGACCGGGGGTCAGCCGGGGATCGTAGAGCATCTGCAACAGCCGCTCGTCATGGGAGGTGAGCAACGCGAACTCGTCGTCGTCGTTGAAGATCGAGGGCCGCGCATCGGGGCTGTCATTGGCCAACCCCAAGCCCTGGGCGATCTCCTCGTGGATGCACGACAGCCGCATCAGGTCCGGGTGCTCGGAGCGGATGATCGCCACGGCGGTGGTGTAGGTATACGGCTCCGCCCGGGTCGAGATCGCGTAGACCGAGCAGAAGGTGAACCGGTCCAGCGTCGTGATGTCGCGCAAGGTCGCATCGTCGATCTGCGGGATCAACTCGCGCAACAGCGGCCCCGCCGCGCGCAGCTCGTCCACGTTCAGAAACAGCACATGGTAGTTGCCGCCCCCCGTGCCGGTGCGGATATCCGCCCCCGTCAGCCGCGCGAGCCGCCGCGTGTAGTCGCGCAAGGCGGCACTGTCCTGGGCCTTGCGCTCCGGCGGGGTCGCGGGGCCGAAGATCGCCTGCACCCGCACCGGCCCGGCCCAGCGGCGCAACCGGCTCTCGGACTGCTCGGCCACGAACCGGCCCGCGCGCAGGGTATACTCGTCAAAGAGCGCGATCCGCTCGAAATTCTCCGCCAGCTGTCGCGCGTTATAGGGCGTGTCCGGCCCACCCCCGTCGGTGCGCATCAGCCCGGCGGCCAACTGGCGCTGCTGGAACCGGGCATAGAACTCGGCGGCCTCCAGCGACTCCTCCGACACCACGGGCGGCACAGCCCGCGGCGTGGGCGCGGGGGAGGTGACGGGCGCGACCGGCTCCAACGCACAGCCCGCCAGGGCCAGCCCGGCACAAAGCGCCGCGAGACCCGCGCGCCACGTATTCCAGCGCGCGATCATGCCTTGGGCACGGCGCTCCCGGCGTTGTAGCCCGTCTTGTCGCCGCGGGACTTGGCCGAGGCCAGCGTGTCGCGCAGCTCGGCTTCCATCTTCTGCAGGTCCTCCTCGGCGGCAGCCCTGCGGGCCTTGCCCTCGTCGGCGATCTTCAGGCTGTCCTCGATGGTCCCGATCAGGGTGGCGTTGGCCTGCTTCACGGCCTCGATGTCGAACACCCCGCGCTCCATCTCCTCGCGCACCACCTTGTTGGCCTGGCGCAGGTTCTCGGCATTCGCCGTCAACAGCTCGTTGGTCAGGTCATTGGCCCCGCGCACGGCCTCGGCGGCCTCGCGCGACCGCTGGATCGTCACCGCCTGGGCCAGCTGCGTCTCCCACAGGGGCACGGTGTTCACGAGCGTCGAGTTGATCTTGGTGACCAGAGACTTGTCGTTCTCCTGGACCAGCCGGATCGACGGCAGCGATTGCATCGTGACCTGCCGCGTCAGCTTCAGGTCATGCACCCGCCGCTCCAGGTCGTCCCTTGCCGCGCGCAGATCGCGCAGCTCCTGGGCGCGCATCACCTGGTCGTCCTCGGGCGCGGCCTCGACCTCCGCCTGTTTGGCGGGAATGGTGGTGGCGTCCAGCTCGGCGATCTTCTCCTCGCCTGCGGTGATATACACCGCCAGCTCGTCGTAGAACTCCAGCGTCTTCTCATAGAGCTTGTCGAGCGACTTGATGTCCTTGAGCAGCGTGTGCTCATGGGCCAGCAGGTCGTCGGTGATCCGGTCGATCTGGCCCTGCACCTCTTCGTAGCGCGCCGCGAACTTCGCCATGGGCGCGGCCTTGCCGGTCAGCTTCTCCCACCAGCTGCGCTCGCGCCGCACATCCAGCTCGGAAATGGAAAACCCCCGGATCGTGGTGACGATGTTGCGCAGGCTGTCGCCCGCCGGGCCCACATCCTTGTTGCGCACCCCGGCCAGCATCGACTGGCTGATCTGCTGCAACTCCGCCTGGGCCGCCGAGCCGAACTGCACGATCGACTGGGTGTCGCCCATGTCGATCTCGTCCATCGCGCGGCGAATATCGGCGGCGAGGGGCGCCTCGGCCTCGGCCAGCGGGACCAGCGCCGTGGCCGGCTCCGGCAGGACCGCGGCGGTCACTTCCTCGACATCGGCGAGCGCGGCCTCGGCCTTGGCGCGAATGGTGTCTGACATGGGGTCCTCCGGTTGCAATCGTTCTGGGTCAAGACTCAGGCCCGCACACCTTCGCGGGCGAGCCGGTCGCGCAGCACCTCGATCTCCACATCGAGGTCCGAGCGGTCATCGAGCAGCATCGCCTGGCTGCGCGCGGTGAAATTCGCGGTCAGATCGTCGAGCAAGGCGACATAATCTGCGCGCACGCTGGCATCGCGGTTGCGAGCATAGAGATCGGCGAACTTCACCGTCGCGTCCCGCGCGCCCATCAAATACACGCCCAGGTATTTCCGCGCCGCGGTCAGGTCACGCGGGTCTTCCTCCACCTGGCGGCACATCTCCCGCGCGGTGGCCTTGAACGCCTCGACCTTGACCTCCAGCTGCCGGTCGCCGGACCGCAGGATCGCATCCGACATCGCCTTGAGATAGGCCTCCGCCTCGTCCACGACCCGCGCCACGCGCTCGGTCTGGAAGGCATCGACCCCCTCCGCCCCCTTGTCGCGCAGCGGATCGATCCCGAAGGCCGCCAGGTGCAGCCCCGCGCCGAGCGCCGCGAACAGCCCGGCGCCCATCGCGCCGACCCCGTTGGACAGCCCGGCAAAGGCCAGCCCCACGCCGCACATCACCGCGGCAAAGATCTTGCGCGGGATCGCGGGGCGCTTGGCCACCTTGCGCGCGTCATAGGCCTCCTCGGCCAGAAGCCCCTCGCGCAGCATCCAGGCCGCGCCCAGCAACAGGACAAGCCCCCCGATGCTGTAGGACATCTCGGCCGCGGGTTTGCCAAAGGCCGTGAACCCGAGAGGAAGCGGCAGGAAAAACAGCGCATTGACCCGCGCGCCCACCCTGGAGCGGCGCGCATGGGCCACCGGGGCCACGGGCGGCGTCTGGTCGCCCGACCCGCCGGGGCTGTATTTGCCGCCGAACCGCTGGCTCATCCCAACCCCCCGCCGAGACCGGCATAGAGGATCAGCGCCGCCAACAGCGTATAGGCCAGAATCTGCAACCCGCTCGCACTCATATCTCGCCCCTGATCCCTGTTTGTCCTCAATATAGGCGGTGTCGCGTCCAGCGCCTAGCCCGCAACCCTGCCTAGGGGAGATTCTCGCCCAGCGGGCAGGATTTCGGTCGCCGCGGACAGGCCGCCGCCTGCCCGGACCCGGGCCAAAGGTTAACGCCCCGCGCGCAGGTTTCTCGGAATGCGCAACATAAAGCCTTGAAATTGCAGTGAAACCTTCCCCGCGGGGAAGGTTTTGGGCTCCACTCCCGCCCCGTGGCGGTGTTGGCCCTGTCCCCGCCTTAACGGCCCCGCTCCGGACGCGGCCGCGCCGGGGCCTTGCGCCGGGCCGATCCGGCCCGCGCGCCCGGCTTGGGGTCCGGTTTCGCACCTGGCTTGCCGCCCGGCTTGGCACCCGGCCGTGCATTCGGCGCCCTACTGGGCTTTCCCGTCGGCTTCCCACCGGGCGTTGCACCGGGCTTGCGCCCTGGGCCGCGTTTCGGCTTGGCCTGCGCGGTGCCCACGGGCGGCTCGGGGCTCTCCAGCCCCAATTGCTCGCGCAGGATGCGGCCCTTGATCTCCTCGACCTCGCCCGGTTTCAACTCGCCCAGCCGGAACGGGCCATAGCTGATGCGGATCAGCCGGTTCACCACCAGCCCCAGCGCCCCCATGGCGCGCCGGATCTCGCGGTTGCGCCCCTCGCGCAGCCCCAGGGTCAGCCAGGCATTGGCCCCCTGAAGCCGGTCGAGCCGCGCCTCCATCGGCTTGAACCGCTCGCCCTCCACCTCGATCCCCGCGCGCAGGGGGGCGAGGTCGTCCTCCGTGGGCGCGCCCTTGACCCGCACCCGGTAGCGCCGCAGCCAGCCCGTGGTGGGCAACTCCAGCCGCCGCTTGATCTCGCCATCGTTCGTCAGCAGCAGCAGCCCCTCGGAATTCAGGTCCAGCCGCCCGACGCTCATCACCCGGGGCAGGTCCGCGGGCAGGGCGTCGAACACCGTCTCCCGGCCCTTCTCGTCCTTCGCGGTCGTCACCAGGCCCACGGGCTTGTGATACCGCCACAGGCGCGGCGGCTCCGGTTCGGCGATGGGCGTGCCGTCGAAGGTGATCTTGTCGGCCTCCGTCACGTTCAGCGCGGGGCTGTCGACGGTCTTGCCGTTCACCGCTACCCGACCTTCGGCGATCAGGCGCTCCGCCTCCCGGCGCGAGGCGATGCCCGCGCGGGCCAGAACCTTGGCGATCCGGTCGCCGGGGGGAGTGGTGTTGTCAGCCATGCTGCGGGCTTAGCCGAGACCGGCGCCGCGCGAAAGCCCTCTCCACCTTGCCAAGCGGGGCGATCTCGCGGCATCACCCTCCCCATGTCGCCCTTCGCCCGCCATATGGACATCGCCCTCGCCGAGGCCCGCGCCGCCGCCGCCCGCGGCGAGGTGCCCGTGGGCGCGGTGCTGATCGATCCCGCGGGGAAGGTGCTGGCGCGCGCCGGCAACCGCACCCGCGAGCTGTCGGATCCCACCGCCCATGCCGAGGTGCTGGCGATCCGCGCCGCCTGCGCCGCCGCCGGGTCCGAGCGGCTGCCCGGCGCGGTGCTCTACGTCACGCTGGAGCCCTGTGCGATCTGCGCCGCCACCATCGCCGCGGCGCGCATCGCCCGGCTGGTCTATGGTGCCGCGGACCCCAAATCCGGCGGCGTGGCCCATGGCGCGCGGGTCTTCTCCCACCCCCAGAGCCACCATGTGCCCGAGGTCATCGACGGCATCGCCGCGGCGCAAGCCGAGGCGCTGCTGAAGGATTTTTTCGCCGCGCGACGCCCCTGACGGCCCATGGCACGGCCCGTCATGCGGTAACCTATTCAAGAACCGTAATGTTTCGCGCGCGAAACAAATCTCTGGAAGCCCTTGATCCAGCCCGGTTTTGCGAAAAAACTTGTCGGCGGATCAGCCCCGGACTGCCGTCCGGCTCTTAACCTTCTCGCCAGCAGCGCTATTCCGCAATCGGTGGCGGTCGCAGTCCGAACCACCGATCCCGTAGCCGGAAAGGCAACGCGTTGCGTTGCTCCGGTTCCTTGAAGGCCGGGGGCAGGGCGCTGATCTTCTGCAGCCGTCTCGCGAATTCGCGCGCGACGACCTCGTAATTCTTGAACTGGCGCTTTGTGTTGTTCACCTTGCGAAACCTGTTGATCGCGACCACCGAATGGTTCCAGGTCACAACCATTGGCTCTCCCCACCAGCGCATCAGGATCTCGTCGTCGAGCGTATCCCGGCGAATACCGAGCGCCACCGCCTCATGCCAGTTCCAAAAGGTGTTCATGTGATCCTTGTAGGTCTGGTCGGCATCGGTCCTGGGTTCGAGCAACGCATCGACCGTGATCCTGCCTTCGCGGAACTGGCGATAGGTCCTGACCGCGGCCCGATAGACGGGGTCGGACTCGAATTGCATGATGACGTCGAGCGTGTTCTTGCGTTTCGAAATCGAGCGTTGCGTGACGATGGCGAAGCTGGCGGCTGCAACGCCCAGAACAGCGCCGAGCGCCGTGGCGATCGGCACCAACAGAAAGGGCCACCATTGCGTTGGCGGCCCGTTCTCCAAAAGCTGGATGATCTGTTGTGCCTGCTCGGCAGTCACAGAATGGCACCTTCACGGGGCATGGTCTGGCCTCCTGCATGTTTCGGTTGAGGACATATTGACCCTTCCACAGATCATTTCAACCCCCACCTCACAGCTCGATCGTCTCCATCACCTCCGGCGTGCGCACATCCGTGCCCGGCAGCCCGTCGATCAGCGGCTGGGCCGATTGCGCCAGCAGGGGAAAGGTCTTGTAGTGGCACGGAATCACCGTCTTGAAATCGAAGAAGGTCCGTGCCGCGTAGGCCGCACGCTCCATGTCCATTGTGAAATGCCCGCCGCTGGCGAGGATGCCGATCTCGGGCTGGTGCAGGTCGTTGAACACCTTCATGTCCGCCATCACATCCGTGTCGCCCGAGACATAGACCGTCCGGCCCTCGCCCTTGATCATGAAGCCCGCCTCGGCGCCCGCATACATCGGCCCGTGATCCGTGCCGAGCGACGAGGAATGCACCGCGTTCACCATGGTCACCGCCACATCGCCCAGCATGACCGTGCCGCCCTTGTTGAAGCCCACGGTCTCGACCCCCTCGGTCTCGGCCCAATAGCTCATCAGGTCGTAGATCCCCACGATGGGCGCGCCGAGCTCCTTCGACAGCGCCACGGCATCGGCGGTGTGGTCGCCATGCCCGTGGGTGATCAGGATATGGGTCGCCCCCGCCAGCGCCGCGTCACGCCGATCCGCCGGAAACACCGGGTTGCCGGTGATCCACGGGTCGATCAGCAGCACCTGATCCGCGATCTCGATCCGGAAACTGCCATGCCCCATCCAGGTGATTTTCATCTGGTCTCTCTCCCTCTTGCACCTAGCTGCCAGCCTAGCAAGGAGGGACCAGAATGGAAGGCCTGCTGCGGCAGATCGACGGCTATTGCGAGCGGGTGGACCCGTCCTATTGGGCCGAGCCGGTCAATGCGCTGACCAATGCCGCGTTTCTGATCGCCGCCTGGGTGATGTGGCGGCGGATCGGCGCCGCATCCCTGCCCCTGGGCCGGGTGCTCTGCGGGTTGCTCGCGGCCATCGGGGTGGGCAGTTACCTGTTTCACACCCATGCGCAGGTCTGGGCGGCCCTGGCCGACGTGATCCCCATCGTGGGCTTCACCCTGGTCTATATTTTCGCGGCGAACCGGGACTTCTGGGGCTGGCGCGCATGGGCCTCGGCCCTCGGCGCCTCGGCTTATATCCCCTATACCGCCGCCCTGACCCCGGTGTTCGAGGCCCTCCCCTTCTTCGCCATCTCGTCCTTCTACTGGCCGCTGCCGGTCCTGATCTTCGCCTATGCGATCCTGCTGCGCCGCCGCGCCCCCGGGACCGCGCGCGGCCTCGCCATCGGGGCGGGGATCCTCTGCGTCTCGCTGACCTTCCGTTCCATCGACGAACCGCTCTGCGCCGCAGTCCCGCTGGGCACCCATTTCCTGTGGCATGTCCTCAACGGCGTGATGCTCGGCTGGATGATCGAGGTCTATCGCCGCCACATGCTTGCAGGCCCCGCATCCCAAGGCTAAACCCGCCCAAACAGTGCTGACCGGAGCCACACCCCCATGTCCATTGATATCGAGACCGCCCGCCGGGTCGCGAAGCTCGCCCGGATCAAGGTCGAAGACGACGCCCTGCCCGCCCTGGCGGGGGAGTTCAATCACATCCTCGGGTTCATCGAGCAACTCAACGAGGTCGACGTGGACGATGTCGAACCGATGACCTCGGTCACGCCCATGCGCCTGAAACGCCGCGAAGATGTGGTCACCGATGGCGACCAGCAGGCGGCGGTCCTGTCCAATGCGCCCGATGCCCGCGAGGGGTTTTTCGCCGTGCCCAAGGTTGTGGAGTAGACTCATGTCGGAGCTGTCCTCCCTGACCATCGCCGCGGCCCGCGACAAGCTGCGCGCCCGCGAGATCACCGCCACCGAGTTGACCGAGGCCTGCCTGGCGGAGGTGGAGGGCGCGGGTGCGCTGGGCGCGTTCGTGCACAACACTCCCGACCTGGCCCGCGCCCAGGCCGAGGAGGCGGATGCGCGGCTTGCGGCCGGAGATGCGCCCGCCATGTGCGGCATCCCGCTGGGGATCAAGGATCTCTTCTGCACCAAGGGCGTGCCGTCCCAGGCGGCCTCCGCGATCCTGGGCGGGTTCAAGCCGGAATACGAGAGCACCGTGACCAGCCAGCTCTTCGCCGCGGGCGCGGTGATGCTGGGCAAGCTGAACATGGACGAGTTCGCCATGGGCTCGTCCAACGAGACCTCGACCTATGGCAACGCGGTCAACCCGTGGCGGCGCGGCAACGAGGATACGGCGCTGACCCCGGGCGGGTCGTCCGGTGGCTCGGCCTCCGCGGTGGCGGCGGATCTGTGTCTCGCGGCCACCGGGACCGACACGGGCGGGTCGATCCGCCAGCCCGCGGCCTTCGTCGGGATCACCGGCCTCAAGCCGACCTATGGCCGCTGCTCGCGCTGGGGGATCGTGGCGTTTGCCTCGTCGCTGGACCAGGCGGGGCCCATGACCAAGGATGTGCGCGACTGTGCGATCATGCTGGGGGCAATGGCCGGGCACGACCCCAAGGATTCGACCTCTGCCGACCTGCCGGTGCCGGATTTCGAGGCGATGCTGACCGGCGACATTCGCGGCAAGGTGATCGGCATTCCCAAGGAATACCGCATGGACGGGATGCCCGAGGAGATCGAGGCGCTCTGGTCCCGCGGCGCCGAGATGCTGCGCGACGCGGGCGCGGAGTTGCGCGCTATCACCCTGCCGCACACGAAATACGCGCTGCCTGCGTATTACGTGATCGCACCCGCCGAGGCGTCGTCGAACCTGGCGCGCTATGACGGGGTGCGGTTCGGGCATCGGGCCAAGCTCGCCCAGGGCGACGGCATTACCGAGATGTACGAAAAGACCCGCGCCGAGGGCTTCGGGCACGAGGTGCAGCGCCGCATCATGATCGGGACCTACGTTCTGTCGGCGGGGTTCTATGATGCCTATTATAACCGGGCGCGGAAGGTGCGCGCCCTGATCAAGCGGGATTTCGACGAGGTGTTCGCCGCGGGCGTGGACGCGATCCTGACGCCGGCCACACCGTCCGCGGCCTTCGGGCTGGGCGAGATGGCCGAGGCGGACCCGGTGCAGATGTATCTCAACGACGTGTTCACGGTGACCGTGAACCTCGCCGGGCTGCCGGGGATCTCGGTGCCCGCGGGGCTGGACAAGCAGGGGCTGCCGCTGGGCCTGCAACTGATCGGGCGGCCCTGGGAAGAGGGCGACCTGCTCAACACGGCCTACGCGCTGGAGCAGGCGGCTGGCTTTGTGGCAAAGCCGAACCGCTGGTGGTAAGTTGGCACAAACGCTGATCAGAGGTCTTTGGAAATGCGCGGTTTATCCGGTTTGATTGGGGGGGGCTTGCTGGTCCTTGTGGCGGGCTGCAGCTCGGTGCCGCCGAACGACGTGATGACCGCGGAGCAACGGGCGCGGGATGCGGCCCTTGTCAGCGGTCAGCCGATGGCGTTCGCGGAGGACGGCACGCCGGTGGTGGCCGAGGGCGCGGCGGCGGTGGCGCCGGACCCGGATCTGCTGCGCCGGGGCGCGGGGATCTCCGACGAGAACGATTTCGACGCGGTATCGGACCGGGTCTCGATCGAGGCCGACCAGCAGCGTCTCGCCGCGCAACGCGAGATGTTCCAGGTGATCCAGCCCACCGCGCTGCCGGAGCGGCCCTCGGGCGACCTTGCGGCAATCGTGGAGTTCGCGCTGGCCACGTCGCATCCGGTGGGGCGGGCGGTCTATCCGCGCTCGACCCTGCGGATGGGCTCGGGGAGCAACTGCAACCGCTATTCCAACCCGAACGAGGCCCAGCAGGTGTTCCTGGAGGGCGGCGGGCCGGAGCGGGATCGCCGCGGTCTGGACCCCGATGGTGACGGCTATGCCTGCGGCTGGGATCCCACGCCGTTCCGGATGGCGGTGCGCAACTGATCCCCATTGCCGAGCAACGCTCGCCCAATTGCGGGCCGCGCCGGGACGGGGCGGTGCCGCGGCTGGTGGTGCTGCATTACACCGCGATGGCGGATGCGCAGGGGGCGGCGGACTGGCTTTGTGCGCCCCGGGCGCAGGTCTCGGCCCATTACGTGATCGCCCGGGACGGGGCGGTGATGCGGCTGGTGCCGGAGCATCTGCGCGCCTGGCACGCGGGGGCGGGGGCCTGGGGCGGCTGCACGGATGTGAACTCCGCATCGATCGGGATCGAGCTGGACAATGACGGGACCAGCCCGTTCAGCGCGCCGCTGATGGATGCGCTGGAGGGGCTGCTGGGCGATATACTCACGCGACATGGCATCCCGCGCAAAGGGGTGATCGGGCATTCCGACCTCGCCCCGGGCCGCAAGATCGACCCCGGCCCGCGGTTCGACTGGCGACGGCTGGCGCGGCGGGGGCTGTCGATCTGGCCCGAGGGGGCGGCGGCGGGCGCGGCGCCGGATCCTGCGCGTTTCGCAGCGGACCTCGCCCGGTTCGGGATGACGGCGGAGGTGGACGCGGAGACCCGGCTTGCGGCCTTCCGGGCGCGGTTCCGGCCCGGGGCGACGGGGCCACTGGCGCCCGAGGACATGGGGCTTGCGGCGGACCTGGCCGCGCGCTGGCCCGTTGACCCGCCGCCTGTCTCGGGCTAGGTCCACCGGGCGCGGGGGGCTGGATGGCCGCTTGGGCCGATGTTTCGGTTCGAGAGGAAAGTCCGGACTCCACGAAGAGACGGTGCCGGGTAACGCCCGGGCGGAGCGATCCGACGGAAAGCGCCACAGAGAACAGACCGCCTGCCACAGGGCAGGTCAGGGTGAAACGGTGGGGTAAGAGCCCACCGCGGGGCTGGTAACAGCCCCGGCACGGCAAGCCCCACCGGGAGCAATGCCAAATAGGGACCTCGTCGCGTCGCAAGGCGCGGGGCCGCTTCAGCCCAGAGGTCCGGGTTGGCAGCTAGAGCGGCCGGGCAATCGGTCGCCCAGAGGAATGGTCATCCACGGGGGTCCGCCCCCGGGACAGAATCCGGCTTACAGGCCCCTCCGCGCATACTGTAAACTTTTTTAGACTGTCAAACTGTCAGTTTTGTGTTACACTCCATCCTGTCCAGCAGCCCGAGAGGACAGAATGGAAGACATCCCCGGCAATTTTGGTCCGCGTTCGGGCCTGTTTGCGCTGGATCCTGCGACCTCGACCAAGAGCGAATCCATCCATCTGAGCTTCGTGCACGGCCTGCTGGATGTGATGGCCGCCAAGCTGGGGCAGAGCCTGCTTCTGATCAGTGACAACGGCACCATCCTGGCGGTGTCCGGCGCGGATGCGTTCCCCGGCGGCGACGATCTGCGCGGGGCGCGCTGGACCTCCCTGTGGCCGAAGGAGAGCCGGCCCCTGGCGCTGGGCGCGCTGGAGATGGCGGTGACCGAGCTGCGCGAACTGACCATCCAGATCTCGCGGATGCCCGATCCGGGCAGTGCCCAGTTCTGGGAGGCGGTGCTGAGCCCCTTGCCCCTGGGCGAGACGGGCACGGGTCCGGCGCGCAAGTCGGCGGTTCTGGTGGCGCTGCGCGAAATCACGGCCGCGCGGCGCGTGGCCCATATGCGGTCCCGGGCCGGATAGGCACCGGCGCGCGGCGGGATCGGTGTCGAATCGCGGTTGACAGCCGCGCGGGTGCCGGTAAAAGCCGGGGTTCAATCTGTTCGGGGGTCGTGGGACGACTCTCGCCCGCCCATTCTGCCAGGAGACCGCGACATGGCGAAGCCGACCACCATCAAGATCCGCCTCAACTCGACCGCGGATACCGGCCATTTCTACGTGACCAAGAAGAACGCCCGCACTATGACCGAGAAGATGGTCGTGCGGAAATACGACCCGGTCGCGCGCAAGCACGTGGAATACAAGGAAGGCAAGATCAAGTAATCTGCCCGCCCTTGCGATCCGACCCGACAAGCCGCGCCTCCGAGCGCGGCTTTCGCATTTTCGGGGGGGGACAGGCAGCGCGTGATTGCCATGGCGCGGATCGCGCGGAGCGAGGCGGTCTCGACCCTGATGGCGGTGCCGTTTTACGCGGCCTTGGGCCCGCGGGCGGTGCGTGGCCCGTCGGGGCCGCCTGGCCTGACGAAGATCGGGGTTCCGGCGGTGCAGATGCGGCGCGATCCGTGAGGTTTTGCCATGGCTGCGCCTTGGGGCTGCCGTTTTTGCATGGTGCTGTGGTGCGGTTTCAACCCGGAGGGCCCGCCCATGCGCCGCATCTATCCCTGTCTCGCCTTGCCCGTTGCCGGGCTGCTCGCGGCCTGCGCGCCACCGCCGCCGGAGGCGTTTGACAAGCACCCGGTCGGGGCCACCAGCACGGCAATCGCGGCCAAGCGGGCGGAGCAGGCGGCGATTGCCGATTACGTGGAACCGGCGCCGCGCTACGCGTTCAGTTCGGGCGACGGCATGCCGGTCTCGTCCGATCTGGCGGCGGCGCGGGCGATGGAGGCGGGCAGCGCCGCGCCCGGCGTGGCGATGAAGGTCAGCGGAGAGATTCTGGACGTGGCCCAGGTGCGCTATGACGGGCAGGACTTCCTCGTCGGCACGGTGACGGACGGGGCGGCGGCCTTCGATCTGTCGGAAGCGTTCAAGTCGCTTGCACCCTCGGTGACCCTGTGCAGCGCCACGGGGCCGGTCTGGCAGAGCGGGGCGCGCTATGCGGCGGCGTTGAGCTGCCTTTGAGCAAGTTGGCGTGCGCAACGAAAAAGCCGGCCCGAGGGCCGGCTTTCCTGTGTCTGCCTGTCGCTGGGGTTACTCGCGATTGCCGAGGAACTGCAGCAGGAACATGAACAGGTTGATGAAGTTGATGTAGAGGCTGAGCGCGCCCATGATGGCGGACTTGTTCAGCCATTCCTGGTCGCCGTACTGCGCATGCTCGATATACTCGGTCTTGATGCGCTGCGTGTCGTAGGCGGTCAGGGCGGCAAAGATCAGCACCCCGAGGCTGGACACGGCGAAGGCGATCGCCGGGGAGCCGAGGAAGAGGTTGATGATCGAAGCCACGATCAGGCCGATCACGCCCATGAACAGGAAGCGGCCCCAGCTGCTGAGATCCTTCTTCGTGGTGTAGCCGAAGAGGCTGAGCGATGCGAAGGCGATCGCGGTCACGAGGAAGGTCGAGGCGATGGAGACGCCGGTATAGACCGCGAAGATGAAGCTGATCGACAGGCCCATGGCGGCCGCGAAGGTGTAGAAGAACACCTGGGCCGCGGCGGCGGACATCTTGTTGATCATGGCCGAGAAGGCGAAGACCATGATGAGCGGCGCGAACATCACGACCCACTTCATCGGGGTTGCGAAGATCGCGGCGAGCATGGCTTCGTTCGTGCCGACCGCCCAGGCCACGGCGCCGGTGAGCACCATGGCGACGGACATCAGGCCGTAGACCTTGTTGAAATGGGCGCGCAGGCCCTCATCGATCTGCGCGGTGCGCACGCCTGCGCCGGCCGTGCGGATCGTGTCATATTGTGCCATAGAACCCTCCTTGAAAAAGAACGGACCGATGGCGCGGCCCGGTTGGGCTAAATATTGGCCAAGGAGGGCGCATTTTCAAGGGTTCACCCGGGACAATCGGCCCCGGGTGGCCTGCGATTTTCTCAATTTTTACACGGGCTGGGAAAAAATGCGTGTTTTTCGCGCAGGTTTTTGCCGGATCAGCGGCGCCAGCCGGTGGGCACGTCCCAGATCGGGCGCCGGGCTTCGGTCAGGGCCTCGCTGCGGGAGACGCCGATGTCGCGCAGCATCCGGTCGTCGAGATCGCGCAGCGCCCGCCGCGTGCGCCACAGCCCGACAAGCGCGGACAGGGCCCGGCGGGACAGCGACGGCAGGGCGGCCTGGCCGCGGATCGGGCGGGAGAGGGTGTGTGCGGGCATGGGTCTTTCCTTTCCGGAATCGTATGGGTGGAGCGCCTTGTATCGAGTACGTTGATGTATATGGCGCAGCATGATAGATTTTTGAAACGAATGATTGTGATAGCTTAGTTCAAGGAATGTGATGGATGCCACGTAATCTCGACCTGACGGCCCTGCGCTCTTTCGTGTCCGTGGCGGAATCCGGCGGCGTGACCAAGGCGGCGGGGATGCTGAACCTGACGCAATCGGCGGTATCCATGCAGCTCAAGCGGCTGGAGGAGAACCTCGGGCTGGCGCTTCTGGACCGGACGGGGCGGGGGGTGGCGTTGACGCCCACGGGCGATCAGCTGTTGTCCTATGCCCGGCGGATGCTGGCGCTGAACGACGAGGTTTATGCGCGGATGACGGATCATGCCTTCGAGGGGCAGATCGCGCTGGGCGTGCCCCACGACATCGTCTATCCGGCGATCCCGCAGGTGCTGGCGCGGTTCACGCAGGAATTTCCACGGGTGCGGGTCGATCTGATTTCCAGCTTCACGGTGCAGCTTAAGGAATACCTGGCCGATGGGAGCTGCGATCTGATCCTGACCACGGAGGATGCGGCAGGCCCGGGCGGCGAGGCGCTGGTGGAGCTGCCGTTGATCTGGCTGGGGGCGGTTGGCGGTCAGGCCTGGCGCAAGCGGCCGCTGCCGCTGGCCTTCGAGCAGAGCTGCCTGTTTCGCGATTCCGTGCAGCGGGCGCTGGATGCGGCGGGGATCGAGTGGACCATGCGGGTGCAGGCGGAATCGGCGCGCACCATCGAGCCGATCGTCGCGGCGGATATGGGGGTGCATGCGGTGCTGGAGGGCACCGAGCCCGCCCATCTGGAGCGGATCGCCCATGGGGGCGAGTTGCCCAAGCTGACCACGAAGAAGATCGTGCTCTATGGGCACAAGGGCGGGCAGGATCCGGTGCGCGACGCGCTGGCGGGGCTGGTGCGGCAGGCCTATGCGCAGCTGTGATGCCGGGCCGTTGAGGCGCGTGTCCCTGGCGTGCCTCTGGTGCGTGTCGCGTAAACGGTCGAGGGCTGGGGCGTTGGGGATTTGTTGACGTCAGCTGGTCGCGTAGGATGCGGTGACCCAGGCCGCGCGCTGACCTTTACGCTTTGTGCTAACTGAATGACAGACGGCTTCTGGGCCGAGAAGAAGGGCGCTACGCTCCTAAGATGTGCCCACGTTGGGCTGCCATGGTCCTTCAAGGTGAGAGGCCTCGTGATCACCCGGCCATGGGGGCATGGAAATGCAAATGAATTTCAACGGCACTTCTCCGACGTTTCGATATTGGAACGCTGTTCCCACGGGAATATCGATTGAGACACCCGGCACGAGCTGCGTCACCCGGTCCTGCTCAGCGTCGCGCCGCCAGATTTCGCCATCACCTTCCAGTACATACCAGAATTCGCTAACCGTTTCATGGATAGTCGCTCGATTGATTCGACCAGGCGGAACGGTGCTGTGGATCATATTCCCTGTAGTCCCATCCATTATGAAACGAATATCAGCTCCGGCTGGAGATTTCGCGTCGGCCACTGCTGGCAAGATCGTTTCTTTCATGAGCTTTCCCCCGTGAGCGCTGGCTGAGTCTGGCCTGCGGAGGCGTCAAGAAACAAGCTCCAAGATTGGCCTTTCAGGCATCGTGCGGCGAGTTGCACAGTCGTCGGAGTCCGCGACCTACGCCGAGAACATCAGCGTGCGCCAGGCGGTCGAGGGGTGCGGGGGCGTTTGGGGTGGGGGCTGTCATCTGGGGCTTGGGCGCGGCGTGCGGGCATCGGGTGCGGGGCCGGGGAGGCTGTGTCAGGGGGTGATGACGACCTTGCCGGTGGAGCGACGGCTGCGCAGAAGCTCCAGCCCCTCCGCCGCCCGGTCGAGCGGGAGCGTGTGGCTGACATGGGGTTTGAGGCGGCCCTGGGCGTACCAGTCGAACAGCTGCGCCAGGCTGTCGGTGAGGGCGGTCGGGTTGAACTTGAGAAATCCGCCCCAGTAAAAGCCCTGCACCGAGACATTCTTGACCAGCAGGTGGTTGGGCTTGATCTCGGGCAGATCGCCGGAGGCAAAGCCGATCAACAGCATACGCGCCTCGGGCTTGCAGGCGCGGAGCGCCTCGGTGAAGGCCGCCCCGCCCACCGGGTCATAGACCACGTCCGCGCCGCCCAGGGATTTGACCGCCTCGCGCAGGTCGTCGGTGTCGCTGTCGACCAAGTGGTCGGCCCCGGCCTTGCGCGCCTGGTCGAGTTTCGCGGGGCCGCGGGCGCTGGCGATGACGGTGGCGCCCATGAGTTTGCCGATTTCCACCGCCGTCAGCCCGACGCCGCCCGCAGCCCCGAGCACCAGCAGCGTCTCGCCCGGTTGCAGCCGTGCGGTGTGGCTCAACGCGAGGTGGGAGGTGCCATAGGCGATCTGGAAGCCCGCCGCCTCGGTCTCCGGCATGCCGTCGGGCAGCGGGACGCAGCGGGCCGCCGGAAAGACGCCGTACTCGGCCAGCCCGCCTTGCCCGCCGAACACCGCGACGCGGGTGCCCGGCGCCGGCCCGGTCGTGTCGGGGCCGAGCGCGTCCACGGTGCCTGCGACCTCCATCCCCAGGGTGAGGGGCAGGGGCGGCTGCTCCTGGTACTGGCCCCTGGCGATCAGAAGGTCGGCGAAATTCAGCCCGCAGGCCGCGATCCGCAGGCGCAACTCCCCCGGGCCGGGATCGGGGACGGGGATGTCTTCGAGGGCGGGGGGGGCATCATGGGCATGGGTGCGAAAGGCGCGCATCGGGGTCTCCGGGTCAGGGTTGGCGGCACCCTAGCCCGCCGCTGGGGCGACAGCCAGCGCCGTGGCCGCGACGATCCGGGCGTGCTTGCGGGCGGCAAATGCGCAAAACGGGAATCTACCTAGAGATGTATTGCAAAATGCAATGCAAAATGCGAAACACCTATAGGGCGACTCGTACCGACCGGCGATAACCCGCTTGGGGCGCGCCGCGTTAGCACCTTGGCATTTCAGAACTGGTACATTTTCTCAGGGCGAGTCGCCGTTTGTAGTTGGTTTCGGGAATTTTTTTCCAAGGTTGGCGAGCTTGGCATGGTTCTTGCTTGTTAAACCCTCAGGAGAAAAGGAGCGTTCAATGAAACATCCCGTTGATGTCCATGTGGGCAAGCGTGTGCGGCACCGTCGCTGGATGGTGGGCATGACCCAGCAGCAACTGGCCGACAAGGTGGGGATCAAATTCCAGCAGATCCAGAAGTACGAAACCGGGATGAACCGGGTCAGTGCGTCTCGTTTGTGGGAAATCGCGTCCTCCCTTGGTGTGCCGGTGAGCTTCTTCTTCGAAGGGCTGGGCGCGGCACAGGTGGCCCAGACCCACGATATCGACATGCCGGGCGACCTGCTGTCGGACAAGGAAGCGCTGGAGCTCGTCCGCTCCTACTACGCGATCCCCGAGACCCAGCGCCGCCGCCTGTTCGACCTGGCGCGCGTGCTCAGCGACGCGGCCTGAGGCTTGACCTGACCCGGGGCGGTCTGTAGCGCGGTGGAAACATCGCGGAGCGGACCCGATGGGCAAGACAGGCGAAGAGTGGGGCTTTCCGGCGGACCGGCTGTGGCAGGTCGCGGAGGCTCTTGCGCAGGCAGCACGGGGTCCGACCCTGGCGCAGTTCCGGCAGCACGGGCTCGGGATCGAGAACAAGGCTGGGGTGGCCGCGTTCGATCCCGTGACCGAGGCGGACCGGGCGGCGGAGCGCGCGATGCGCGATCTGCTGGCGGTCGAACGGCCCGATGACGGCATTCTCGGCGAAGAGTACGGCGCGCAGGCGGGGACATCTGGCCTGACCTGGGTGCTCGATCCGATCGACGGCACCCGGGCCTATATGAGCGGCACACCCACCTGGGGCGTTCTGATCGCGCTGAGCGATCGCGACGGTCCGCGGATCGGGATCATCGACCAGCCCTACACGGCCGAGCGGTTCATGGGCGGCGCCGGACGCGCGCGCCTCGACGGCCCGCACGGCAGCTTGCCGCTGGCCACGCGCCGGGTGGCGGGCCTGTCCGAGGCCACGGTTTTCACCACCTTTCCCGAGATCGGCACCGCGGCGGAGCGCGCCGGGTTCGAGGCCGTCGCCCGGGCCTGTCGGCTGACGCGGTTCGGGATGGATTGTTATGCCTACGGGTTGCTGGCGGCGGGGCAGATCGACCTTGTGATCGAGGCCGGGTTGCAACCCTATGATATCTGCGCGCCCATCGCGGTGATCGAGGCCGCGGGCGGGATCGTCACCGACTGGCAGGGCGGTCCGGCCCATGGCGGGGGCCGGGTGCTGGCGGCGGGCGGGCCGGAGGTGCATGCCGCCGCCCTGGAGATCCTGCGCAAGGTGCCGGCATGACCGAGATCCTGGTTCGGAATGCCCGGGTGCTGGTCACCATGGACGACGCGCGGCGTGAGCTGCCCGAGTGCGATCTGCGCCTGCGGGACGGGGTGATCGCCGAGATCGGGCCGGGACTGGCCACGGACGGGGCGGAGGTGATCGACGCGGCGGGCTGCGTGGTGACGCCGGGGCTGATCAACACCCATCACCATCTTTTCCAGACCCTGACCCGGGGGGTGCCCGCGGCGCAGGACGCGCTGCTTTTCGGGTGGCTGAAGGCGCTCTATCCGATCTGGGCGCGGATGGGGCCGGAGGATATGCGGGTGTCGGCGGAGGTAGGCCTGGCGGAGCTGGCGCTGACCGGCTGTACGCTGAGTTCGGATCACCTCTACCTTTATCCCAACGGCGTGCGGTTGGAGGATACGATCGAGGCGGCGGCCAATATCGGGCTGCGGTTTCATCCCACCCGCGGCGCCATGAGCATC
The DNA here is from genome assembly GCF_028807315.1 of Dinoroseobacter sp. PD6. NCBI lineage: Bacteria > Pseudomonadati > Pseudomonadota > Alphaproteobacteria > Rhodobacterales > Roseobacteraceae > Dinoroseobacter > Dinoroseobacter sp. PD6. The sequence goes on from NZ_JARAMN010000004.1 coordinate 366,211, forward strand.
GGCGAGAGCGCGGGCGGTCTGCCCCCCGACGCGCTGGTGGAGGACGAGGCGGCGATTCTCGAGGATTGCATCCGGGTGATCGACGCCTTCCACGACCCGTCGCCTGGGGCGATGGTGCAGGTGGGGGTGGCGCCGTGCTCGCCCTTCTCGGTCAGCCGGGAGCTGATGCGCGACGCGGCGCTGCTGGCGCGGGACAAGGGTGTGCGGCTGCACACCCATCTGGCCGAGAACGTCGAGGACATCGCCTATTCCGAGGCGCAGTTCGGCTGTCGTCCGGGCCAGTACGCGGAGGATCTGGGCTGGACCGGGCCGGATGTCTGGCATGCCCATTGCGTGAAACTCGATGCGGCGGAGATCGAGCTTTTCGCCCGGTCGCGCACCGGGGTGGCCCATTGCCCGTGCTCGAACTGTCGGCTCGGCTCCGGCATCGCGCCGGTGCGGGCGATGCGGGATGCGGGCGTGCCGGTGGCGCTGGGCGTAGATGGGTCGGCATCGAATGACGCGGGCAGCCTGATCGCCGAGGCGCGCATGGCGCTACTGCTGCAGCGGGTGCAGACCGGGGCGGATGCCATGGCGGCGCGCGAGATGCTGGAGATCGCCACGCGCGGCGGCGCGCAGGTGCTGGGTCGCGACGATCTGGGCCAGCTGGCGCTGGGCAAGCGCGCGGACCTGGCGATCTGGGACGTGTCGGGGCTGGAGGCAGCCGGCGCCTGGGACCCGGTGGCGGCGCTGCTGCTGTCGGGGCCGGGGCGTGTGCGCGACCTGCTGGTCGAGGGACGCGCGGTGGTGCGTGCGGGGCAACTGGTGCATCGGGATGCCCGGGCGCTGGCGGCGGAGCAAGCCCGCCGCCTGGCGAGGTTGATGGCATGAGGCGGGCGCTTTGGGCTCTGGCGCTGGGGCTGGCGGGCTGCAGCGCGCCGCAGGCGCCGACGCAACCCGGGCCGAGCCGCGCGCTGCCCGCGCCGGATCTGATCGCCGCGGTGAACGAGGCGCGGTCGGCCGTCGGCGTGGCAGCCTTGGCCGAAGATCCGGCGCTGTCGGCGGCGGCCATGGCCCATGCCGCCGACATGGCGCAAAAAGGCTATTTCGACCACAGGGCGCCAGATGGCTCCACCCCGCTGCGCCGGATGCGGGCGGCGGGCTACGACGCCTGTTATGCGGCGGAGAACCTGGCCAAGGGGCAGCCGGACGCGGGCAGCGTTCTCGGAAGCTGGACCCGCTCCGAAGGTCACCGGTCCAACATGCTCAGCCCGAACCCCCGCGCCGCCGGGGCCGGACGCGGACCCGGAAACATCTGGGTGCTGACCCTGGCCCGGGCCTGTTGAGCTGCCGCCGCACCTCTCCCCAGGCGTTTTCCTCTTCATTTGTGTAAAAATACTCCGGGGGTGCGGGGGCAGCGCCCCCGCCCCGGCGACGCGCGCCGCGCGGCGCAATACCCACCAGCTCGACGCGCGCAGCGCGGTGCAAAACCTGACAAGTTAACGCGCCGCGCGGCGTACGTTCTCAGCTCACCCGTGCCCCAGCCACCCAGACCCCGGCCACGGCCCGGTCGTCGCCCATCATGATCGTCGGGAACACCGCCTCCCACAGGTCCTCCGCCTCCGCCGCGCGCTGGGCGATGGCCGGGGTGGAGGCCAGATCCAGCGCCACGAGATCCGCCTCCATCCCCACCGCGAGCCGTCCGATCCGGTGGCCGAGCCGCAGCGCCTCCGCCGACCCGGCGGTGGCCAGCCACAACAACTGCGCCGGGTGCAGGGCCATCCCTCGCAACTGCGCGATCTCGTAGGCCGCCGCCATGGTGCGCAGCATGGAAAAGCTCGACCCGCCCCCGGTATCCGTGGCCAGCCCCACCGGGCAGCGGGACGCGAGCCCGGCCATGTCGAAGAGCCCAGAGCCGATGAAACTGTTCGAGGTCGGGCAATGGACCAGCGCCGCGCCGACTTCTGCCAGCCGGTCTCGCTCCCGCGCGGTGAGGTGGATCGCGTGGCCGAAGAGGCCCGTCGGGCCGAGGAGGCCTGCCGCCTCGTAGGTGTCGAGATAATCGCGCGCCTCGGGAAACAGCTCCGCTACCCAGGCGATCTCGTCGGTCTGCTCGGAGATGTGGGTCTGCATCAGGCAGTCGGGATGCTCGGCATAGAGCGCGCCGAGGGCGGCGAGCTGGTCCCGGCTGGAGGTGGGGGAGAACCGCGGCGTGATCACATAGGACAGCCGATCCACCCCGTGCCAGCGCTCCAGCAGCCGCTTGCTGTCGTCATAGGCAGTCTGGGGGGTGTCGCGCAGCCCCTCGGGGGCGTTGCGATCCATGCAGGTCTTGCCAGCAAGCGCCCGCAGGCCCCGGCGCCGGGCCTCGACAAAATAGGCCTCCACGCTTGCGGGATGCACGGTGGCATAGCTGCAGACCGTGGTGGTCCCGTGGGACAGGGTCAGGTCGAAATACCGCGCCGCGCTTCTGGCGGCATAGTCCGGATCGGCGAAGCGCAGCTCTTCGGGGAAGGTATAGGTGTCGAGCCAGTCGATGAGCCGCTTGCCCCAACTCGCGATCATCGCGGTCTGGGGGTAATGGGCATGGGCATCGACGAAGCCCGGCAGGATCAGCGCCGCGCCCAGATCGACCACCGGCAGGGCCGGGTGCGCGGCGCGCAGCACCTCGGCCGGACCCAGTGCGGTGATGATCCCGCCGGTCACGCGCAGGCCACCATGCCGCTCGGTGCGCACGCAGTCCGCCCAGGGGCAGCGCAGGGGATTGTCGGTGAAGGCGAGGGTCTGGCCCAACAGCAGGAAATCGTCCATCCGCGCAGCCTAGGAGCGCTGCCGCGCGAGGTAAATCTGCAAATTTCCCCGGCCCGCTCCCTCGCCATTCGGGTGCGCGGGGGCTATGGTTTGCCCAGATCGCAATGACCCCGGCAGCGGGGCGGCCCGGAGGCGATATGGCGGACAGCCAGGAGCTTGTCGAAGACACCGCGGACGAGGATTACGCCCTGCGCAGGGACGTGGTGGAGACCTTGTTCGATGCGCTGGACGCGGAAGACCCGGCCCGGGTGGCCGAGGTTCTGGAGCCGCTGCACCCGGCGGATATCGCGGACCTGTTCGAGCAGATCGGCGGGTCCCGGTTGCGCGCGCTTCTGGCGATCTGGACCTCGGACGAGATCGGCGCCGTCCTGTCGGAGCTGGACGAGGGCCTGCGCGAGGACGTGATCGACGCGCTGCCCCAGGCGGTACTGGCCGATGCGGTGCGCGATCTCGACAGCGACGACGTGGTCGACCTGGTCGAGGATCTCGATGCGGCCCAGCAGACCGCGATCCTTGACGTTCTGGAGGCGCCGGACCGGGTCGCGGTCGAGCAGTCGCTGCAATACCCGGAGTATTCCGCCGGGCGCCTGATGCAGCGCGAGCTGGTCAAGGCGCCGGAGCATTGGACCGTGGGCGAGACCATCGACCATATCCGGGCCGAGGACGACCTGCCGGAGCAGTTCTACCACGTGATCCTGATCGACCCGCGGATGCGGCCCACGGGCTATGTCACCCTGGGCCGGATCATGGGCGCGCACCGGGATGTGCCGCTGCAGGACCTGACCGAGGACAGTTTCCGCAAGATCCCCGTGACCCAGCCCGAGAGCGAGGTCGCCTATGCATTCAACCAGTACCACCTGATTTCCGCGCCGGTGGTGGATGAAAACGAGCGTCTGGTCGGCGTGATCACCATCGACGACGCCATGGTGGTGCTCGACGAGGAGCATAACGAGGACATTCTGCGCCTGGCCGGGGTGGGCGACGAGTCCGTCTCCGACAGCACCTGGGAGATCACCAGGCAGCGCTTTCCCTGGCTGGGGGTGAACCTGGCCACGGCGATCATCGCGTCGCTGGTCATCTCGCTCTTCGAAGAGGTGTTGACCCAGGTCGTGGCACTGGCCGTGCTGATGCCCATCGTGGCCTCCATGGGCGGGAATGCGGGCACGCAGTCCCTGACCGTGGCGGTGCGGGCGATCGCGACCAAGGACCTGACCGGCTCGAACGCCTGGCGGGTGCTGCGGCGCGAGGTGACGGCGAGCCTGCTCAACGGCGCGGTGTTCGCGGTGATCATGGGGGCCGTCAGCCTGGTGTGGTTCGGCACGCCGGTCCTGGCCGGGTTGATCGCGGTGGCGATGGTGATCAACCTCGGGGTGGCGGGGTTTGCCGGGCTGCTCATTCCGCTGGCTCTCGACAAGTTGAAGATCGACCCGGCCCTGGCCTCGGGCACCTTCGTGACCACGGTGACGGATGTCGTGGGTTTCTTCGTGTTCCTCGGGCTGGCCTCGATGATCCTGCTATGACGGCGCTGGCCCTGGCCAAGGCGGAGGCCCGCAAGACCGGCTTTGCCCGGCGCAAGGTGGCGTTCGACGCGGATCGGGCGGCGGGGTTTGCCGGTGTGGCGGCGGCGACCGAGGTGCTGTGCGACCTGCTGGCGGGGCGGGCGGGGCCGGTGGCGGGCTACATGCCGATCCGGACGGAGATCTCGCCCCTGCCGGCCATGACCCGGTTGGCGGCGGCGCGCGAGATCGGCGTGCCGGTGATCGCGGCAATGGGCATGCCGCTGGATTTTCATCGCTGGACCCCCGGGGCGGAGATGGTGGCGGGGCCTTTCGGCGCGCAGGTGCCCCGCGCCGCGCAGCCCATGGTGCCCGAGGTGGTGATCGTGCCGCTGGTGGCGTTCGATGCCACGGGTGGGCGGCTGGGCTATGGCGGGGGATTCTATGACCGGACGCTGGCGAAACTGCGCAGCACGGGGCCGGTGCTGGCCCTCGGGCTGGCCTATGCCGCGCAGCAGACGGATGCCCCCTTGCCGGTGGAGGCCACGGACATCCCGCTCGACGGGGTCGTGACCGAGGCGGGGGCGCTGGTCTTCGACGGGCTGCGCCATTAGGGCGCTTGCACGCTGCTGCCGCGCGGCATAACGCTGGGCCACATGCGTATCCTGTTTCTTGGCGATGTGATGGGCCGGGCCGGTCGGGCGGCGGTGGCGGAGACCCTGCCGCGGATGAAGGCGGCGTGGAAGATCGATTTCGCCGTGGTCAATGGCGAGAACGCCTCCAACGGGGCGGGCCTGACGCCGGATCACGCCAAGGGGCTGCTGGAGGCGGGGGCCGATTGCGTCACCCTGGGCGATCATGCCTTCGACCAGAAGGACATGCTGCAATTCATCGAGCGGGAGCCGCGGATCCTGCGGCCGTTGAACTACGCCAAGGACGCACCGGGCAAGGGGCACCGGGTCTATACCGCGCCGGGCGGGCGCAAGATCCTGGTGGCGCAGGCGCTGGGCCAGGTGTTCATGAAGCGGCCCTTCGACGATCCGTTCTCGGCGCTCGACACGGTGCTGCGGACCCACACGCTGGGCGGGCTGGTGCAGGCCGCACTGGTCGACATTCATTGCGAGGCCACCTCGGAAAAGATGGGGGTGGGGCATTTCTGCGACGGGCGCGCGTCGGTCGTGGTGGGCACGCACACCCATATCCCCACGGCGGATGCGCAGATCCTGCCCCGGGGCACCGCGTTTCAGGCCGATGCGGGGATGTGCGGCGATTACAACTCGATCATCGGGATGGACCCGGCCGAGCCCTTGCGGCGCTTCGTGACGGGCATGCCCAAGGGACGGTTCACGCCCGCGATGGGGGCGGCGACGCTCTCGGGGTTGTATGTCGAGACTGATGATCGGACCGGCAAGGCAGTCCGGGTCGAGATGGTGCGCCAAGGCGGGCGGCTCGCACCGGCGGGCCCAGCGCCCTTGCCGGACGCGCCGTGAAAACCCGGCTCTGGCTGACGGCGATCCTGGTGGTGCTGGGCGCGGGCTGGGGCATCACCCAACCCCTGAGCAAGATCGCCACGTCGAGCGGGCACGGCCCCTTCGGCCTGGTGTTCTGGCAATTGGCCATCGGGGCGCTGGTGCTGGGGGCGGTGACCTTCGCGCGGGGCAAGGGGCTGCCCCTGGGAGCGGCGCAGATGCGGCTTTATGTCGTGATCGCGCTGATCGGGACGGTCATTCCCAATGCGGCGTCCTACGCGGCGCTGGCAAAACTGCCCTCGGGGATCCTGTCATTGTTGCTGTCGCTGGTGCCGATGCTGGCCTTTCCCATCGCGCTGGCGCTGGGGCTCGACCGGCCATCGCTGGCGCGGCTGGCGGGGCTGGCGCTGGGCCTTGGGGGCGTGGCGCTGATCGTGCTGCCGGGCACGGCGCTGCCGGAGCCGGGGCAGCTGTGGTGGGTGCCTGTCGCGCTGATCGCGCCGCTTTTCTATGCGCTGGAGGGCAACGTGGTCGCGAAATGGGGGCGGCTGGGGCTCGACCCGGTGCAATTGCTGTTCGGGGCTTCGGTGCTGGGCACGGTCATCGCCCTGCCGCTGGCGCTGGGCAGCGGCCAGTGGATCGACCCGCGCCCGCCCTGGGGCGCGCCGGAGCTGGCGCTGATCGCTTCGGCGGTGGTCCATGGCATCGTCTACAGCAGCTATGTCTGGCTGGTGGGGCGCGCCGGGCCGGTCTTTGCGGTGCAGGTGAGCTACCTCGTGACCGGTTTCGGGCTGGCCTGGGCCATGTGGCTGCTGGACGAGCGTTATGCGGGCGCGGTCTGGGGGGCGGCGGCGCTGATGGCGCTGGGGCTGATGCTGGTCACGCCGCGGCCGAAATCAGCCCTTGCCCCCGCCGGTGCCGCTTCGCAGACTGGAGCGGCTGCCCGCGCTGCCCCGGCGCGGCGTAACGGAACCGACCCATGATCGATCTCGGCCTGACCAGTACCCAAGACGCGATCCTCGCGCTTTGCGTGGTGGGGGCGATGTTCGTGCTGTTCCTGCGCGAGATCTATCCGACCGAGGTGGTGGCGATCGGGGGGGCGACGCTGCTCCTGGCGCTGGGGGTGTTGCCTTATGCGGATGCGCTGGCGGTGCTGTCGAACCCGGCGCCCTGGACCATCGCGGCGATGTTCATCGTGATGGGGGCGCTGGTGCGTACCGGCGCGCTCGACTGGTTCACGTCGCTGGCCCAGGCCCGGGCAGAGGAGCGACCCAAGCTGTCGGTGGCGGTGCTGATTTCCTTCGTGGTGCTTTCCTCGGCAGTGGTGTCGAACACGCCCGTCGTGGTCGTGATGATCCCGGTTTTCGTGCAACTGAGCCAGACGCTGGGCATCAAGGCGTCGAAAATCCTGATCCCGCTGAGCTATGCCGCGATCATGGGGGGTACGCTGACCCTGATCGGGACGTCGACCAACCTGCTGGTGGACGGGGTGGCGCGGGCCAACGGGCTTGAGGCGTTCACCATGTTCGAGGTCACGCCCCTGGGTCTGATCGTGGTGGGTTGGGGGATGATCTACCTGACGCTGCTGGGGCCGAAACTGCTGCCGGATCGGGACAGCATGGCGATGCTGTTGTCGAACAAGTCCAAGATGAAGTTCTTCACCGAGGTGGCGATCCCGGAGGACAGCGCGCTGATCGACCGGCCCGTGCGGGAGGTGGAGTTGTTCAAGCGCGAGGGCGTGCGGCTGATCGATGTGCTGCGTGGCGATGCGTCCCTGCGGCGGGACCTGAGCGAGGTGACGTTGCAGGCGGGCGACCGGGTCGTGCTGCGCACGGAGATGGCGGAGCTTCTGAGCCTCAAGGCGGTCCGCTCGGTGGAGACTGCGCAGCCGCCGGAGTCGGCGGTGGACAAGCTGAGCTCGGTGCAGACCACGACCGTGGAGGCGCTGATCACGCCGGGCTGCGGGCTGGTGGGCCGGTCGCTCGGCCAGCTGCGCCTGCGGCGGCGTTACGGGGTCTATCCCCTGGCCGTGCATCGGCGGAACCAGAATATTGGGCGGCAGCTTGACGACCTGGTGGTGCGGGTGGGCGATACGCTGCTGCTGGAGGGCGCGCCGGCGGACATCCAGCGGCTGGCGGCGGATGTGGGCCTGGTGGATATCGCGCAGCCCTCGGCCCGGGCGTATCGCCGCAAGCATGCGCCGATTGCCCTTCTGGCGTTGATCGCGGTCGTGGGGCTGTCGGCGGCGGGGGTGGCGCCGATCCTGATGGCGGCGATCGTTGCGGTGGCGGTGGTGCTGCTGACCCGGTGCATCGACGCGGAGGAGGCGTTTTCCTTCATCGACGGGCGGCTTCTGGCGCTGATCTTTGCGATGCTGGCGGTGGGCGCGGCCCTCGATGCCTCGGGCGCCGTGGCGCTGATCGTGAACGCGGTCGCGCCCAGCCTGATGGCCTTGCCGCCGTTCTTCATCATCTGGGCGATCTACCTGCTGACCTCGGTTCTGACCGAACTGGTGTCGAACAATGCCGTGGCGGTGGTGGTCACGCCCATCGCCATCGGGCTGGCCACCGCGCTGGGCGTGGACCCGCGGCCCCTGGTGGTGGCGGTGATGATCGCGGCCTCGGCCAGTTTTGCCACCCCGATCGGGTACCAGACGAATACACTGGTCTTCGGCCCCGGCGGTTATCGATTCACGGATTTCATGCGGGTGGGCATTCCCCTGAATTTGAGTACAGGACTTATTGCCAGCGCGGTGATCCCGTTGATCTGGCCCCTTTAGCCAACTTGACACGAATGGCGCGAAACGCGCATGTCGACGTATTATTTTCCGGGAATTGGCCCCTGTACGTTTGATTTCAGGATTTTATTCACGTCATCACTGTCCGTGATTCTGGGCAAGGTGCGCACGATCGACGGCGATATCGCCGGGTTGAGATCGGCCGCCGAGACCGGGTTCGAGGTCGCCTTTTCCATCAACACCCTGACCGCGACCCCGTCGAAGCTCGCCGGTGTGCTGAACGATGCGCGCGATGTTCTGGGCTTTGCGCTTGGCGTGATCGAGGACGCGGTGACCGGTTTCCTCGACCTGTTGGGTTTCGATGTGTTCGGGGCGATCAACGGGCTGCTATCGGACCTGCTGGCGCCGCTCGCACCGGTTCTGGACATCGTCGATCAACTTGAGGCGACGCTGGTCGCGGCGGTGCCCCCCTCGGGGATCTGCTGGGCGAGGTGCTGGACACGCTCGGGGCGGCGGCGAGCGCGCTGGGCAAACTGACGCTTTTCGGTGTCGATCTCTTCAATAACGTGATCGAGGGCGACCAGGGCGAGGGCAACTTCCCGGAGCGGATATTCGACGATCTGAGCGGGACCGATGGCGCGGACGCGATCTTAGGGTTGCGCGGGGTCGACCGGATCGACGGCGGCGACGGGAACGATCGGATCATCGGGTATGAAAGCGCCTTCTTCATTCTCGCACGCGCGGCCGGGGAGCCGTATATCGAGGACAAGGTGTTCGATCCGGAGGCGTTTCTCGCGGACAATGCGGAGGTGGGCCTTTCGGGGACGACCATCACGACGGACGAAGGCTCGATCCTGTTTGTCGGGGTCCATGACACGAGCGCGTTTGATGGCTTCCTCCTCTTGGGGTGAATGCCCCATCGGAAATTGACCATACAGACAGGTTTACAGATGATTTGAATTCAGTTTACCGTTTGAACGAGATTTCTATGAACCGTCCATCGTCAAATTCCATTCCGGGGAAACACCATGTCCTTTTTTCAGAACTATATCGATAATGCGGCCCTCATTGAGGGCGATCTGGCGACAATCCAGGATGTGACGGGCGATGTGGCCGATGCGCTGGAGGCGGTGGATGCTTTCCTCGGCATCCCGGCGCAGATTTCTTCGGCGCTCGATGCGGCAAACGATGCCCTGTCGATCCCGACAACCGTCATCAACGCGCTCAAGGCGCTGCCTTTCGGTATCGGAAGCGCAGTGTCCGCCTTTCAGACCGCATCGACAGGGTTGAAGACGACGATCACAACCACGCGCCAGACGATGGATAGGATCGACGACCGGCTGGAGCCGGTGCGCGACGCGGTGGAGGACGGAAGCGAGGCGGTATCGGTGGCCGTGACAACCGTGACCCTGGCTGCGACCGCCTTCATCGTCGTGGAGGATGAGGCGGCCCGGCTGGAGGCCAGCCTCGGAGATCAGGCCTTCCTTGGCGGCGACGTGTTCCGCCTGCCGACGCAGCTGGAGGATTTCAACACGGCGGTCGACGAGTACGAGGCGCTGCGAAACGAGGTGCTCGGCACGATCAGTGCGGTGGCCGCCCTGGCCGAGAACGCGGCAAATGCGATTGCCGACGCGATCCCGGATCTGAGCTTGGCCACCGGGTTGAAGGCCGCTCTAGAAACGGTGTTCGACCCGATCACCGACTTGCTCAACGATGTCGAGGATGCGCTCGACTTCAACATCGGCATCGGGTTCGTCAGCTTCAACGTGCTCGACGTTCTGAAGTCCATCGGGGATTTCGCAGGGTTCATTGTGGACGCCGTCGAGGCCGCGGCAAATGCCGTCCTCGGTGTGATCGGGCTGAGCCTTGGCTCCATCGACGACGCGATCAATGGGCTGATTTCGGATCTGCTGGCGCCGTTCAACCCGATCCAGCAGGCGATCGAGGACCTGAACGCGCAGTTCGACAGTCTGCTGGCCGAGCTGACCGCGCCGCTGAACGAGGCGGTGGGCGACCTGATCGATCTGACACGCGAGCTGCGCGATGCGGTGGATGTGGGCATCCTGTTCGACAACTCGATCGTCGGGGACGAGGCGCCCGATCTGGTGCGCTTCGCCGATGAGCTGCGCGGCGTGGACGGGCAGTCGGACGCGATCTATGGCCTGTTGGGCCGCGACACGCTGATCGGCGGTGAGGATGATTTCGTCTTCGGCGGACGCGGCGGCGACACGATCATCGCCGAGGGCGGCCGGATCGAGGCCTATGGCGGGGTCGGGCGCGACCGGATCACCGTATCGGACGAGGTGCCGGGCGGGTCCTTCGTGGCCGATGGCGGCGCGGGCAACGACATCATGATCGGCGGCGATCTGGCGGATGTGTTCTTCGGCAACACCGGCAACGACATCATGGTCGGCAATGGCGGGGTGGACGCGTTCTACTTCGCGGGCGAGGTCGGCAATGACCGCATCTTTGGCCGGGACGCGATCCTGGACGACCTGTTCTACGTGGACTTCGCGCTGGTGGGCGGCGACGCGCTGACCGAGACGGAATTCCTGGAGGATTACGCCGAGGTGTCGCGCAACCGCACCACGGTGACCTTCGACGACGAGGCCGGGTCGGTGACCTTCTTCGGCGTCCGGGATGCGGCGGCGCTGTTCGACCAGTTCATCTTCACGGACACGGCGCTGGCCTGAGAACCGATTTCTGAAATGCGAAAGGCCCGGGCAGTCCCGGGCCTTTGTCTTTCTCTGCAAGCCGTTTTCAGAGTTGGGCCATGACCTCGTCGGAGGCTTCGAAATTGGCGGTGACGTTCTGGACGTCGTCGTCGTCCTCCAGCGCGTCGAGCAGTTTCATCAGCTTCTGCATGCCTTCGAGGTCGAGCTCGGTGGTGGTGGTGGGGCGCCAGACGAGCTTGGTGCTCTCGCTCTCGCCCAGTTCGGCCTCAAGTGCTGTGGAGACCTCGTTCAGGTCGGTGTCGGCGCACCAGATGATGTGTCCGCTCTCGTCGCTTTCCACGTCTTCGGCGCCGGCCTCGATCGCAGCCATCATCACGGTGTCGGCATCGCCCGCTTCGGCCGGGTAGCTGACCTGGCCCTTGCGTTCGAACATGAAGCTGACCGAGCCGGTCTCGCCCAGGTTGCCGCCGTTCTTCGAGAAGGTCGAGCGTACGGTCGATGCGGTGCGGTTGCGGTTGTCGGTCATCGCCTCGACGATCACCGCGACGCCGCCGGGGCCGTAGCCCTCATAGCGGATCTCGTCATAGTTCTCGCCCTCGCCGCCGAGGGATTTCTTGATCGCGCGTTCGATCACGTCCTTGGGGACCGATTGCGACTTGGCCTCTTTCACCGCGAGGCGCAGGCGGGGGTTCTTGTCGGGGTCCGGATCGCCCATCTTCGCGGCGACGGTGATCTCCTTGGACAGTTTCGAGAACAGCTTGGCGCGCAGCTTGTCCTGGCGCCCCTTGCGGTGCTGGATATTGGCCCATTTGGAGTGGCCTGCCATGGGTGCCTCATGTCTGGTTGGGTGCGGTTTGCGCGCGGTTATAGGGGCTGGCCGGGAAGCGGGCAAGGCTTGGCGCGCGGGTGGGTTGCCGCCGCAGGGCGTTGGGGTAGGGTGCGGGGATGACCTCGGACCAGATCCTCTTGTTCAGCCTGTTCGGTCTGGTGTTTGCCTTCCTGCTCTGGGGGCGGATCCGGTATGACGTGGTGGCGTTCAGCGCACTGTTGCTGGGCGTGGTTCTGGGCGTGGTGCCGACGGAGGCCGCGTTTTCCGGGTTCGGCCATCCCGCGACGCTGGTGGTGGCGCTGGTGCTGGTGGTGTCGGCGGGGCTGGTGCGGTCCGGCGCGGTGTTGCTGATCACGCGGACGCTGGTGGATGCGACGCGCGGGTTGGCGGCGCATATCGCGATCATGGGGGCGGTGGGCGCGGTTCTGTCGGCGTTCATGAACAACGTGGCGGCCCTGGCCTTGTTGATGCCGGTGGATATCGCAACCGCGCGCAAGGCGGGGCGGGTCGCGGGGCTGAGCCTGATGCCGCTGAGCTTCGCGACGATCCTGGGCGGGATGGTGACGCTGATCGGTACGCCGCCCAACATCATCATCGCCGCGATCCGCGAGGAAGCCGTGGGCGCGCCCTTCGCGATGTTCGATTTCGCACCCGTGGGCGGGGTGGCGGCCATCGCCGGGCTGGCCTTCGTGGCGCTGGTGGGATGGCGGGTGATCCCCAGCCGGGAGGGGGCGACGGTTTCGGGCGGCGGTCTGGAGCAGTTCGCGGACTATATCGCCGAGTTGACCGTGCCGGAGGAGAGCGCGCTGATCGGTGCCCCCCTGAGCGATGTCTATCCCGAAGCGGAGCGGGCGGACGTGGCCCTGCTGGGTGTGATCCGGAATGGCAAGCGGCGGTTCGCGGCGCGGCATCTCAAGCTCGCGGCGGGCGATGCGCTGGTGCTGGAGGCGCAGCCCGAGGCGCTGGACGAGTTCCGCACGGCGCTGAAGCTGGATTTTTCCGACGCGCGACGGTTGGAGGATTTGCAGGCGGATGGCAGCGGCGTCAGTTTCGTCGAGGCCGTGGTGCCCGATACCGCCCGGATCGTGGGGCGCAGTGCCGAGGCCATCGGCCTGGCCTGGCGGCGACGGACCGTGCTGATGGGGATTGCGCGGCAGGGCACGCGGATTTCGCGGCAGGTGCGCAAGACCGAAGTGGCACCGGGGGATATCCTGCTGCTGCTGGTGCCCAGCGAGGCGAAGGACGAGGTTCTCGACTGGCTCGGGGTGCTGCCGCTGGCGGACCGGGGCGTGCGGGTGACGCAAGGGGCCAAGACCTGGGCTGCGATCGGCATTTTCGCGGCGGCGGTTGCCGTGGCGGCGCTCGGGCTGGTCTATCTGCCCGTGGCGCTGGGGATCGTGGCGATGGCCTATGTGCTGTTGCGGATTCTGCCCGTGGCGGAGCTTTACACGCATATCGAGTGGCCGGTCGTGGTGCTTCTGGGCTCGATGATCCCGCTGGGGGCGGCCCTGGAAAGCTCCGGCGGTACCGAGTTGCTGGCGGGGGCTCTGCTGGGGTTGACCGAGGGATTGCCGGCCTGGGCGGTGCTGACCGTGCTGATGGTGGTGACGATGACCCTTTCGGATGTGCTCAACAACACCGCGACGACCATCGTGGCGGCCCCGGTGGGGATCGAGATGGCAAGAGTGCTGGGCGCGTCGCCCGACCCGTTCCTGATGGCGGTGGCGGTGGCGGCCTCGGCGGCGTTCCTGACGCCCATCGGGCACAAGAACAACACGCTGATCCTGGGGCCCGGGGGGTACGGGTTCGGGGATTACTGGCGGATGGGGTTGCCCCTGGAGGTGTTGATCATCGCCGTGTCGATCCCGACGATCCTGGTGGTCTGGCCGCTTTAGGGGGCCTCGGGATGCTGTGCTGCCCAGGGGAGCGCTCGGGTCCATGTGTCGGAGCCACCGGGCGGGTCGGTTTCGCGCTTGCGCCCGTCCTGCGCGCGCGGCAGGAGCGGGGGAAACGGATGCGGAGGGTTTGCGATGCGGTATGACGCGGTGGTGTTCGACCTGGACGGGACGCTGGTCGACAGTGCGCCGGACATGGCGCGGGCGATCAACGGCGTGTTGGCGACAAGGGGGCGGCGCGCGCTGAGTCTGGCGGAGGTGATCTCCTTCATCGGGTCGGGCGCACGGATCCTGGTGCAGCGCAGCCTGCGCGCCACGGGCGGGATCGAGGGCGAAGACGACGCGCTGGCCGAGTTCCTGCGCCGCTACGAGACCGGGGTGGATCACGAGACGGCGGTCTATACGGGGGTGATGGAGATGCTGGGGGCGTTGCGGGCGGCCGGTTTGCCGATGGCGCTGTGCACCAACAAGCCCGAAGCCCCGGCGCGGGATCTGTCGGCGCGGCTCGGGCTGGGGGGGTTCTTCCCGGTGATCGTGGGTGGTGACACCCTGCCGGTGCTGAAGCCCGATCCGGCGCCCTTGCACCATGCGATCACGGGGCTGAGCGCCGATCCGGCGCGGACGCTTTATGTCGGGGACAGCGAGACGGACTACAAGACCGCGCGGGCCGCACAGGTGGATTTCGCCTTTGTCGAGGGCGGGTACCAGAGCCGCCCGATTCCGGATTTCGCACCGACCCATCGGCTGGCGCGTCCGGCGCTGGTGGGCGACCTGGTTTTGTCCGGGGTCGTTACGCGCTGATCTCTACCGGGTCCTGAACGAGGCTGACGGGCAGGCCGGTTGCAATCGAGCGCTGGGCGGCGAGGCCCATTTCGACGGCGCGCCAGCCGTCTTCGGCGGTGACCTCGGGGGTTGTCCGCTGACCCCGGAGCAGGTCCAGAAATGCGCGGTGCTGGTAGAACGTCGCGCCGTTGTGGTCGCCCGCGGCCAGCAGGGTCGGGTCGACGGGGATCTCGCGCAGCTCGGGGCGTTGCGGGGCGCGGGGGCTCAGTTCCAGCAGCGGTGTCGGCGGCGCGCCGAGATCCGCGGGCCAGAACCGGCCCGGGCCGGGCACGCGGGCCTCGATCTTGCCCGCGGGGCCCACGGCGCTGAGCTCTTCCTGGTAGCGCGCGCCCTCGGCATACATGCACAGCTCCAGCATGGCGCGGGCGCCACTGTCGAATTCGCAGATCGCGTAGCCGGCATCGAGGATGTCGGGGCGCGCGCCGTCGTAGCACTCGTCGGCATGGTTCAGCGGGGGCGTGGCACTGGCCAGGATGCGGGTCGGCTCCGCCCCGAGAGCGAGGCGCATCAGGTCGAAGAAGTGGCAGCATTTCTCGACAAAGGTGCCGCCGGTGTAGCGGTTGAAGCGGTTCCAGTCGCCGACCTTGGCCAGGAAGGGGAAGCGGTGTTCGCGGATGGTGAGCATCCGCACGCCGCCCGTTGCGGCCTGCAGCTGGTCGAGGAAGGCCGCGATCGGGGGCATGTAGCGGTATTCCATCGCCACCCAGATCGGCGCGGGATAGGCCGCCACCAGCGCCTTGAGCCGCGGCAGGTCCGCGGGGTCCGTATAGAGCGGTTTTTCCACCAGCAGCGGCAGGGGCCGGGTCGCGGCGATCTCGGCGAGCTGCTCCATATGGCGGAAATTGGGGCTGGCGATGACCAGCGCATCGAGCGCCGGCATCGCCAGCATCTCGGCCAGGCTCGATGCGCGCACCGCGCCGGGGGCCAGCGCAAGGGCGGCGGTGGCCATCGTGTCATCGGGATCGAACAGCGCGGTTGCCTGCGCGCCGGGCAGCAGGGCGAGGTTGCGCAGGTGTTCCTGGCCCATCATGCCGGCCCCGATCAGGCCGTATGTCTTGGTGTCTGTCATTGGGATGCGGTCTCACTCAGGCGCTGGACATAATGGGCGCGCGTCCCGTCGAACCAGGTGCGCGAATATTCGATGGCGGGGCCGGGGCCGGCCCAGGCGAAGCGTTCCACGAAGCCCGCCATGGTGTCGGGGGCGGCCAGTTGCGGCGGGGTCCAGGCGGGAAACGGGGCCAGCCGGACACGGTCCTCGGCCCGCTGGATCGTGAGCCCGAGCCGGGCGGTGTAGCTGCGATAGAGCGATTCGGAGAGGGGGCCTTCGGCGAGGCTCCCGGCGCTGGCATCGAGCCAGATCTCTTCCACCGCGACGGGCTGGTCGTCCAGCGCGCGCAGCCGTCGGAACCGGGTGGCGGCGGGAACGCGACCGAACGCGGGCAGGTCGGCGGGCTTGTCCATCAGCGCGCGGTCGAGCATTTCGGCCCGGGGCAGGCCGCCGCCCGAGCGCCGTTCGAGCCGGAACATGGCATAGACCCCCGCCGCCGGGCCGCCCTTGCGCACGTAATTGCCCGAGCCCTGCACCCGGTGGAGCAGGCCCTGTTCTGTCAGGTGCGCCAGCGCCTTGCGCAGGGTGCCGACGGAGGTGCCCATCTGCACCGCCAGATCCCGCTCGGGTGGCAGACGCGCGCCTTCGGCCAGCCGCCCGGCGGTGATGTCGCGGATCAGGACTTCGCTGATCTGCATGTGTTTGGGGAGGGCGGAGAGGGGCGGCATGGGGCGAGGGTGTCACGATGGCAAATAATTGATACAGGATTGATCTACATCATGGCGGGTGCTACGCAAAGGGAAATCGCACTTCGCTCGGAGCCTCCCCCATGACCGTCGTTCCCGTCACATCCGCCGATCTCGATGCTGCCGAGGTGTCCTGGTTCGCGGCCTTGTGTTCGGATGATTACCGGTTTCTCGGGGTGCCGGAGGGGGATTTGCGGTCGTCCTGGGCCCATTGTTCGGAGATCGTCAAGACCGCGGAGCGGCTGGGCTTTCGCAATATCCTGTGCCCGTCCTCCTACCAGGTGGGGCAGGATACGCTGAGCTTCGTGGCGGGGTGTGCACCGATCACGGATCGGATCAACCTGCTGGCGGCCGTGCGCTGCGGCGAGATGCAGCCGATCATGCTGGCGCGGACCATCGCGACGCTGGATCACATGCTGCAGGGGCGGCTGACGGTCAACATCATCAGCTCGGACTTCCCCGGCCAGAAGGAGCCGAGCCCCTATCGCTATCAGCGCTCCCGCGAGGTGGTGGAGATCCTGAAACAGGCCTGGACACGGGACGAGATCAACCATGAGGGCGAGGTTTACCAGTTCAAGGGGCTGACCACGGACCCGGCCAAGCCGTACCAGACCGGCGGGCCGCTGTTGTATTTCGGGGGGTATTCGCCGGATGCGCTGGATCTGTGTGCCGAGCATTGCGATGTCTACCTGATGTGGCCGGAGCCCAAGGACCAGATCAAGGGCCGGATGGAGGCGGTGCATGCCCGCGCGGCCGAGAAGGGCCGGACGCTCGATTACGGGTTGCGGGTGCACATGATCGTGCGGGACACCGAGGCCGAGGCCAAGGAATATGCCGAGCACATCACCTCGAAGCTCGACGACGACTATGGGCGTGCCATCCGGGAGCGGGCGCTGGACGCCGGATCGCTGGGCGTGTCGCACCAGGCCAAGAATCGCGATATCGCGGACGAATACGGCTATGTCGAGCCGCATCTGTGGACCGGGATCGGGCGGGCGCGCTCGGGCTGCGGGGCAGCACTCGTCGGGTCCGCCGACCAGGTCCTGTCGGAGATAGAGGCCTATCAGAAGATGGGCATTCGCGCCTTCATCTTCTCGGGCTACCCCCACCTGGAGGAAGCCGCGCATTTCGGGCGCCTCGTGCTGCCGCATCTGAAAACCTGTTCCCTGCCGGAGGCCTATGGGCGTGTGCCCGCCAGCCCGCCGGCCACACCCCTTGCTGCCGGAGAGCGCTGTTGATGGATCGCACCCAACTCACCCCCGACCTGAGCCTGAGCCGGATCGTTTACGGCATGTGGCGGCTGGACGAGGATGCCGACACCTCGCCCGCCCATATCCAGGCCAAGATCGAGGCGTGTCTGGCCCAGGGCATGACGACGCTGGACCAGGCGGATATCTATGGTGGGTACATGGCCGAAGAGCTGCTCGGCGCGGCCTTCAAGGCCGCCCCGGACCTGCGGGCCAAGTGCGAGATCGTGACGAAATGCGATATCGTGGCCCCCGTGGGTCGCTATGCCAGTGCGCGGGTGAAGCATTACGACACGTCGCGGGCGCATATCGAGGCCTCGGTCGACCATTCCCTGCGGCTGATGAACATCGAGCGGATCGACCTGCTGCTGATCCACCGCCCGGACCCGATGATGGACGCGCGCGAGACCGGCGCGGCGCTGGACGGGCTCGTGGCCTCGGGCAAGGTCGGCGCGGTGGGCGTGTCCAATTTCAAGCTGCACGACTGGACGCTTTTGCAGTCGGCGATGGAGACGCCGCTCGTCACCAACCAGATCGAGATCAGCCTGACCGCCAATGCGGCCTTCACCAACGGCGATATCGCCTTCCTGCAGGAGCGGGGCATCGCGCCCATGGCCTGGTCGCCTTTGGGCGGTGGCAGCCTGATGACCGGGGATCACGCGGCGGGCAAGGCGCTGGATGCGGTGGCGCGCGTCCAGGGGGTGGACCGCGCGGCGGTGGCGGTGGCCTGGCTGCTGGCGCATCCGGCGGGAATTGTGCCGGTGATGGGGACGAACAGGCTTGACCGCATCGCCGCCTTTTCCGATGCGTTGAAAGTGGAGATGGACCGCGAGACCTGGTTCGCCCTATACGAGGCGGCCAACGGGGCGGAGGTTCCCTGACATGGCAGATGGAGCAGCCCCGAAGATGACCGATACACCCCGCCTTGCGCCCTTTACCCCCGGACCGGACACCGCGCGCGAGTTCCGAAACGCGATGGGTCGGTTTCCCACCGGCGTGACCGTGGTGACCGTGCAGGGGCCGAAGGGGCCGATGGGGATCACCGCCAACAGTTTTTCCAGCGTGTCGATCGACCCGCCGCTGTTGCTGTGGTGTCCGGCCAAATACTCCAGCCGGTTCGAGACGTTCGCGACAGCGCCCCGCTTTGCCATCCACATCCTCGGGCAGGGCCAGATGGATGTTGCGCGGGGCTTTGCCCAGAGGGCCGATGCGTTCGAGGGGCTGGCGCTGGATCCATGCCCGCATGCGGTGCCGCTCCTGGCCGATTGTTTGGCGCGGTTCGAGTGCAAGACCGTGCAGACACATGATGCGGGCGATCACATGATCGTGGTCGGCGAGGTGATCGAGGCAGGCTACCGGGACGGTGAGGCGCTGGTCTTCAGCGAGGGCATGTTCGGACGGTTCGTCGGTCACTAGGCCGACATCTTTCGCGGCGACGGGGGCACGCAACGATCCCCGCCCGCGCCATGGGAGGAGGACGCGCCATGGGCGCATTGCTGGCGGTGCTTGCACCGTTCCGGATCGTCAACGAGGCCCTCTTCAAGGTCGGGCGCGGGCTTGGCGTGATCTGCGTGGCGGCCATGGTCGTGGCGATCCTGATCCAGGTGTTCTTCCGTTATGTTCTGAACAATGCCCTGCCCTGGCCGGACGAGGCCGCGCGGTTTGCCATGCTGTGGATGACCGGGTTGATGGCGCCGACGGCGTTCCGGCGCGGCGGGTTCGTGGCCATCGACATGGTGGTGCGGCTGCTGCCGGTGCGTCTGGGCGCGTTGCTGTCGCTGTTCTTGTTGTTCGTGATGCTGCTGGTGCTGGTCATCGCGGCGCAGATCGGCTGGTCCGAGGTCACGGGCTTTGGCGGGCGGTTCGCCACTGCTTCGCTCTACCTGCCGACGAACCTGAGTTTCACCGAATGGTTCCGGGTGCCGCGCAGCTGGATGATGGCCTCCCTGCTGGTGGGGATCATCATGATGATCTCGGCCAATATCGAGCTCATCCTGCGGGCCGTGATTTCCCTTCTGGGCGGTGCGGAGAATTTGCCGGAGATCCCCGGCACCGAAACCATAGGGGCCGAATGACATGTTGATCTGGTTCCTGCCGCTGTTCCTGCTGTTCCTCATGATCGGCTTGCCGGTCTTTTTCGGCCTGCTTGCAGCCCCCGGGCTGCTGCTGTGGCTGAACGGGCAGGAGCGGGACATCACGCTGCTTTATCGCAATGTCTATAACGGGATGGACAGCTTTCCGCTGATGGCGATCCCGTTCTTCATGCTGGCAGGCGAGTTGATGAACCGGGGCGGGATCACGTTGCGGCTGGTGGAGTTTGCCCAGGCGCTGATGGGGCATTTCCGGGGCGGACTGGCCCATGTGAACATCCTCAGTTCGATGCTGTTCGCGGGGCTCTCGGGCTCTGCGGTGGCGGACACCTCGGCGCTGGGCTCGATGTTGATCCCGGCGATGGAGAAGCAGGGCTATACCCGCCGGTTTGCCGCCGCGATCACCGCCGCAAGCTCGGTGATCGGGCCGATCATCCCGCCCTCGGGGATCATGATCATCTATGCCTATGTGATGGGGGAGAGCGTCGCGGCCCTGTTTTTGGCAGGGATCGTGCCCGGTATCCTCGTGGGTGTCGGCCTGATGGGGGTCGTGAAACTGATGGCGGACAAGTACGACTTCCCCGTCGCATCGGCCAAGACAACCTGGGGCCAGCGGGGGCAGGCGAGCCTGAAGGCGTTCTTCCCGCTGATGACGCCGGTGATCATCCTGGGCGGTATCCTAGCGGGGGTGTTCACCCCGACCGAGGCTGCGGCGGTGGCGGTGGCCTATGCGCTGATCATCGGGTTCTTCGTGATGCGGACGCTGAAGGTCTCGGACCTGCCGGATATCCTGGGTCGCGCCGGGATCACGTCGGCGGTGGTGCTGCTCCTGGTGGGGGCGGCGATGGCGTTCAAGACGGTGGTGAGCCTGTCCTACGCGCCGCAGATCATGGCGGATTTCATGCTGAGCCTGTCGGAGAATCCGCTGATCCTGCTGTTGCTGATCAACCTGTTGCTGTTCGTGGTGGGGATGTTCCTCGATGCGGGGCCGGCGATCATCATCCTCGGCCCGATCCTCGGCCCGATCTTCGTCGATCTGGGGGTCGATCCGATCCATTTCGCAATCATCATGTCCGTGAACCTGACCGTGGGGCTGGCCACGCCGCCCATGGGGCTTGTCCTGTTCGTGGCAAGCTCGGTCTCGGGCGAACGGGTCGAGCGCATCGCCAAGGCGATCCTGCCCTTCCTGGCGGTGGAGATCTTGGTGATCTTCCTGATCACCTATTTCCCCGCGATTTCCATGACCATTCCGCGTCTCACCGGCTTTGCGCAGTGAGGTGCGGGCGGCCGAAACAGACAAAGACCAACCGAGGAGGAACGAAATGTTCAAAACCACCCTGAAGGCGCTTCTGGCCGGAGCGATGCTCCTGTCCGCGCCGCTGGCGGCCACGGCGCAGGAATATACCCTGCGCGCCACCGCCAATTCCAACGAGAACGACGAGGATTACGACGGCCTCGTGGTGTTCAGGAACTATGTCGAGAGCGCGTCGAACGGGGCCATCGCGGTGGAACTGTTCATCGGCACGCAGCTGTGCTCCAACGGCGCGGAATGCTTGCAGGGCGTGGCCGACGGCTCGATTGACATCTACATCTCGACCTCTGGCGGTGCGTCGGGGATTTTCCCGTATGTTCAGGTGCTTGACCTGCCCTACCTGATGGCGGACGACCGCATCGCCGAGGCGGTTCTGGCCGGGGATTTCACCCGCAAGGTGCGCGAGATGGCGCTGGAGGACAGCGGCGGCATGATCCGTCTGATGACCATCGGCAACACCGGCGGCTGGCGCAACTTCGCCAACACCCAGCGCCGGATCGCGGCACCCTCGGACATGGAGGGGCTGAAGATCCGCACCGTGGTGGCCGATCTGCCGCAGGAACTGGTGCGCGTGCTGGGCGCCGCGCCCACCCCGATCCCGTGGCCGGAGCTGTTCACCTCGCTGCAGACCGGCGTGGTCGAGGGGTCCAAGAACGGCATCACCGATATCATGGGGATGAAATTCCCCGATGCGGGTCTGCAATACCTGACCCTGGACGGGCACGCCTATATGGGTGCGCTGTGGTGGATGAACAACGAGCGGTTCCTGTCCATGCCGGAGGATCTGCGCCGGGTCGTGGTGGATGGGTTCTACGCGTTGCAGCAGGCGACCTTCGCCTCGCCCAAGCGCAAGTCGATCCCCGCCTATGAGGAGTTCGTCGCCGGGGGCGGGGACCTTTATGTGCCCACGCCCGAAGAGAAGGCGGCATTCAAGGAGGCCGCGGCCCCAGTGTTTGACTGGTTCAAGGCCAATGTCGGGCGCGGGGAAGAGGTGTTCAACGCGTTGAACGAGGCCGTTGCCGAGGCCGAGGCCGAGGTCAACGCGGCGCGCGACGCCGACTTGAATTGAAGCCGGTCAAGGGTTTGCGGGGGGCGCGCCACGGGTGCGCCCCTTCGGCGTTATCCTGTATCTGCCGGGAATGTTTGTCTTTGCGCTCGGGCGCCCGGTTTCGTACTGTGGCGCCATGGCGGAGGAGATAAGAGCCCTGATGTCCGGATTAGGCCAGCGCGCCCGTGTCGTGGCCTTTGCCCTTGTCTCCGGGATCGCCCGGCTCTGCGGTAAGCCCGAGGTCGACAAAACCCTGCGCGATCTTCCCGCCCACAAGCAACGCCGCGTGACCGTTCTGGCCCTGTCGGGACTGTTGGTGACGAGCCTTCTGGCGGCGCAGTTCGGCTGGATCGGGATGCTGGTGTTTTTCATGGCTGTAGTACTGATTATAAACTGAGTTTTCGGTACACCATTGCATGCTATTGAAAACATTCGAAAAAATTTTTGACTTTTGAGATCCATCCTCCATTTCGCTGCGTACAGACAGCATGACCAACAGGAGGACGACATGGACTTCGGACTTGGAATACTGACTTTCGGAACTTTGGGCTTCGTGGTGGCTTTCGGCTATATCAGTGCACGGGCCACGGAGAAGCTGCGCCAGCAGGGGGGACCGAAATCGTCCCTGTCGGCGGACGGAATTGCCGAGCGCATGGCCGCGCGCGGCGCGAAGTGATCATCTACCCCGCCCGGTTCGGGCAGGCGAAGTTGAGGGGGGCAGGCCGTGGGTCTGCCCTTTTTCATGGGCGCGGGGCTCAGGTCTGCGCGAGCGAGGCGATCTGGGCGACGATGTAGTCCTTGACCTCCTGCGCGGGTGCGAAGGTGGACGCGCCCAGCCCGCCCGCGCCATCGGAGCTGTAATACACTTCGGTAAAGCCGTGTTCCGCGATGGTTGCGGCGATCGCGTCGACCGCGCGGTCAATCAGCGCCTGAACCTTCGGGGTGAGTGCCGCATAGCCCATGCCGTGACTGCCGGTGGGGATGCCGCCCGCCCGGGGCGGGGTTTCGCATTGCCAGGGTCGCAGGACGCCGTTGCCCGCCCCGGGAGCGCAGGCGCCGGGCGGGCGTGCCCCGGCGGCATGGTCGTGGAAGTCGAGAAACTGCTCCTCGTTGTCGTTGAAGATGAAGAACGCGGACTTGTAGGCGTCCTGCGCCACCATCCAGCCGAAATCGCCAGGTTTGCCAACGCCCTGGAACACGGAACCGATCACCTGCACTGCCATCGCGACCTCCCTAGCGAAATGGATACATCCAGACCTTGTAGTCATCCACAAGCGCGTGGGCCTGCGCCACCTGCTCGGGCGTCATCTTCTTGCGGACCTCTTCCTGACTGTCGGCGGCGTCCGGGTCGCCGCCGATCGCACTGAGCACGTACCACATATAGGCGCGGACAAGGTCGGGCGCGGGCATGCCGAGGCCCGTCTCGTAGTACCACCCGACCCCCGATTGCGCGCCCGCATGGCCCTTCATGGCAGAGCGCAGATACCATTCGAAGGCGCGGGTGTAGTCCTGCGCCACGCCCAGCCCGAGCGCATACATCACGCCGATCAGTTCCTCGGCCTCGGCATTGCCGGACCGTGCGGCGGGCCAGAGCAGCGCCTTGGCCTCGGCGAAGCGGCCTTCCTCCATCAGGTCGCGGGCGGGTTCGAGATCGGCCAGGGTCGGGCTTGCAAGGGTCAACGAAACCGCCATGATCGCCCAATGAAGCGCGCGCTGCATATCCTCGCCTTTCTTTGTGCCGGGCCGGCGGTGGCGGAGGTGCCGCCGCCGCTGTCGCCTGCGGATTTCCACGCGTTCGACCCGGATCAGGCCCGGATCGGTCAGCTTCTGTTTTACGACAAGATCCTGTCGGGCAACAGGAACATCGCTTGCGGGACCTGTCACCACCATGACCACGCGGGCGGCGACGGGCTGAGCCTGGGGATCGGCGAGGGGGGCGTGGGTGTCGGGCCGGAGCGGACGGCAGGAACCGGCGCAAACCGTATCCGCAAGCGGATCCCGCGCAACGCACCCGCCTTGTGGAATCTCGGGCACAAGGACATCCGGGTGCTGTTCCATGACGGGCGGCTTGAGGTGTCGGAGCTTTATGGCAACGGGTTCAACTCGCCTGCGCAGGAATGGCTGCCCACGGGGTTCGACCATATCCTTGCGGCACAGGCGGTGCTGCCGTTGGTGGCGCAGTTCGAGATGGCGGGAAATCCCAAGGAGAACGAGATCGCCGGTGCGGTGCATGACCGGATCGACGCGGCCTGGCCGATCCTGGCCAAGCGGGTGCGGACGATCCCGGAATACGGCGCGATGTTCGTGGATGCGTTCGACCATGTCGAGACGCCCGAGCAGGTCACGATTGTCGAGATCGCCAATGCGCTGGCGGCGTTCATCGGCACGGAATGGGCCAATTACGACAGCCCGTTCGACGCCTACCTGGCCGGGGATACGGGCGCGCTCGATCCGGCGGCGGCGCGGGGGATGGCGCTGTTCTACGGGGCGGCCGGGTGCGTGACGTGTCATTCCGGGCCCTTGCTGAGCGACCAGAAGTTTCATGCGCTGGGCCTGCCGGCCTTCGGTCCGGGGCGCACGCGGCAATGGGATCCGATCCCGCGTGACATGGGCCGGGTGGGGGAGAGCAACCGGCTGGAGGATGCCTACCGGTTCCGCACGCCGCCCCTGCGCAATGTCGCGCTGACCGGGCCCTACGGCCATAACGGGGCCTACCGGACGCTGGAGGGGATCGTGCGCCACCATCTCGACCCGGGTGGGATGGGGGCGGCCTGGAGACCGCAGGATGCGCAACTGCCCGAGGCACCCTGGCTGGCCGAGATCGATTTCGTGATCCGGTCCGACCGGGCGGAGATGGCGCGGCAGGCGGCGGCGCGGGATATCGCGCCCGTCGCGCTGGACGATGCCCAGGTGGCGGATCTTGTGGCCTTCCTGCACGCGCTGACCGGGCGGACGGCGGAGGCGCGGCCCCTCGGGCGGCCGGAGACGGTGCCCTCTGGCCTGCCGGTGGACTGACCCGGCCCCCGTGGACAAGCCCGCCCGATAGTGGCAAGGGACCGGGCAAGGAGATACCCATGACCACCACCCGTTTCGCGCCGTCGCCCACCGGATACCTGCATGTGGGCAACCTGCGCACCGCTCTGTTCAACTACATGATCGCCCGCAAGGCCGGGGGCACCTTCATCCTGCGGATCGACGACACGGACCCGGAGCGGTCGAAGCCCGAATACGTCGACGCGATCCAGGAGGACCTGACCTGGCTCGGGCTGACCTGGGACCGGATCGAGTATCAGTCGAGACGCCTCGACCGCTATGCCGAGGCGGCGGATGCGCTGCGCGCGGCGGGCCGGTTCTACGAGGCGTTCGAGACGCCGACCGAACTGGACCTCAAGCGCAAGAAGCAGCTGAACATGGGCAAGCCGCCGGTCTATGATCGCGCAGCCCTGGCCTTGTCGGAGGACGAGAAGGCGGCGTTGCGCGCCGAGCGGGGGCAGGGGGTTTGGCGGTTCAAGCTGGATCACGAACGGATCACCTGGACCGACGGCATCCTTGGCGACATCTCGATCGATGCGGCCTCGGTGTCGGACCCGGTGCTGATCCGGGGTGACGGGCAGGTGCTCTATACGATCGCGTCGGTGGTGGACGACACCGAGATGGGCGTGACCCATGTGGTGCGCGGCTCGGACCATGTGACGAACACCGCTACCCAGATCCAGATCATGGCAGCGCTCGGGCATGGGCACCCGGAGTTTGCCCATCACTCGCTGCTGACCGGGCCGCAGGGGGAGGCGCTCTCGAAGCGTCTCGGCACGCTGGCCTTGCGTGACCTGCGTGCCGAAGGCGTGGAGCCGATGGCGCTCTTGAGCCTGATGGCGCGGCTCGGCTCGTCCCAGCCGGTGGAAGTGGCAGGCAGCCTTGAGGCGCTGATCGAGGGGTTCGATCTGAGCACCTTTGGAGCAGCACCAACCAAGTTCGACCGTGCGGACCTGTTCCCGCTGACCGCGCGGGTGTTGCACGCGACGCCGTTTGCGGAGGTCGCCGATGAAATCGCGGCCCTGGGCGTGCCCGCCGCGCAGGCGGAGCTCTTCTGGGAGGTGGCGCGGGCCAATATCACCACGCGCGCGGACCTTGCCGGATGGTGGCAGCTGTTCCGCGACGGTGGTGCGCCACTGGTGGCCGAGGAGGACCGGGCGTTTGTCGCCGACGCCTTCGCGCGCCTGCCCGAGCCG
The DNA here is from genome assembly GCF_028807315.1 of Dinoroseobacter sp. PD6. Lineage (NCBI taxonomy): Bacteria > Pseudomonadati > Pseudomonadota > Alphaproteobacteria > Rhodobacterales > Roseobacteraceae > Dinoroseobacter > Dinoroseobacter sp. PD6. The sequence continues at coordinate 392,665 of NZ_JARAMN010000004.1, forward strand.
CCCTACGGGCCAGAGACATGGGGCGCCTGGACCGCCGAGGTGAAGGCGGCCTCGGGCCGCAAGGGCAAGGGGCTGTTCATGCCCCTGCGCAAGGCGGTCACAGGGTTGGAGCGCGGGCCGGAAATGGCCGATGTCATGCGGCTTCTGCAGAAAAAGCCGACGCTCTGAGACTGGTTCAACCTTGGGCCGAGGGGCGCAGCGCTTCAGGCGGTTGCACCTGGGCAAAGAGGGAGCGCAGCGTACTGTCCACGAGGCCGCGATCCCGGGCGGGGAGGGGCTGTGCCCTGGGATAGATCGGCGCCGCCCGGTCGTTGAGGATGGGCGCATCCCAGCCGTCGGTGGTGTCGAAAAACGCCTCGGCTCCCGCGCGCCCGAACTCCGCCAGGTAGCCGCCGATCACCGTGTCGAGGTAGCTCAACAAGATGGGGTGTCGCAGGCTGGGGGCCGTGGTGTGATGCGCACTGGCCTCGTAGAGATGCAGGGCGAGCGCGTCGGCATCTCTGACCTCCGACCCCGAAAGGCGCACCCGGTCATAGGCATGCTCCCGCGCGTCGAGGGCGGCCCAGTCCGCGCCCGGCACGGCGGCGACGAGCCCCGCGATCTCGCTGCCCGGGGCGCGCGTGACTGTCAGGAATGCAACCTCGCGGTGGCGCGAATGCCGCCAGACCCGGCGCCAGCCGCGGACCCGGGCATGGCCCTGGACCGGGTAGCGATGGGTGCCGCGATGCACCAGCGAGCCGTAGCCGAAGAAATGCGGAGGGGTCATGGCGGGTTTCTGCGCAAAGGGCACCTGCGACAAGCTGTTCACGGTTATTCCATGTCGGGCACCCTTGACCCAGGAAGGTTCCGCAACATTTCCCCACAAGGGATAGTTGTACGGAGTGGTCATGTCCAATCTTGAAGATCGTAAGCTGGCGTTGTCGGAAAACCCTTACGCCGAGAAATACGCTGCGGCGCGGGCCTCGATCGAGGCGGAAAAGCGCAGCAAGGAAGCGTCGGGTTACGCCTGGATGTCGGCTGCGATGAATTACGGCGCGGCCGCCGAGGGGCCCGGCCGGTTCGGCAAGATCTCCTCCGGGGCGAAGTGGTTCTGCATCTGGTTCGCCATGATCGTGCCGAACCTTCTGTTCATCCGCGTCCTGCTCTGACGCGATTTTGGTGACTGCGCCGTCGGGGCGGTCACGGCACACGGATATGGCCGCTTGAGATCGGCACCGCCTGACCGCTGATCCGGATGGCGGTCAACGCGCCCGAAGCGACATCCGCCGAGAATCCGATTGAACTTCGCCGGCCCATGTCCTCGCCCTGTGTCAGTTTGAGGCTCGTGGTGCCCTCGCCGAGCGCGCCGCTGGCCAACAGTTGGGCGGCGAGGATCGCGCTGGCCGATCCGGTGGCCGGATCCTCTGGGATGCCTGCCGTGGGCGAGAACATCCGCGCAGCGTACCCATCCTCCGCCGGGCAGTAGAGATAGGCGCTGTCGACCGCGCAGGCCTCCATCAGCGCCGTCCAATGGGGCTCGATGGGCCGGGCGCGTGCCAGGGTCGCGCGATCCGGGACCGGCAGGTAGACAAAGCCCGGCCCGCCGATCCAGGCCGCGGGGCGATGGGCGCCGAACCCGACCTGGTCAAGGCCCACGGCGCGGGCGGCCAGCGCCGGGTCCACGGGGCCGCCCAAGGGTTCGGGCAACACGGGCGCGGTGAACTCGGCCCGTTCGCCGGTGATCGTGACCGGGACAAGACCTGCTTCTTCCTCCAACACCAGCTTTGACAGACCGCGCTGGCCTGCCAGATGCAGCGCACAGCCGATGGTGGGATGCCCGGCAAAGGGGATCTCGTCCGTGGGAAAGAAGATCCGCACCCGTGCCGCATGGGCCGGATCGGCCGGGGCCATCACGAAGATCGTCTCCGACAGGTTGAACTCCCGCGCGATGGTCTGCATCTGCGCGGTGCTCAGCCCGCCCGCATCCTCGACGATCGCCAACGGATTGCCCGCGAAGGGCGTGTCGGTGAAGACGTCATAGACATGGAAGGGCAGCCGCATGCGTGTCCTCATCGTTCCTGCAATACTCCGGGGGCAGCGCCCCCCAAGGTCCGGGCGGGATCAGACCAACCGGCTGACCTCCTTGGCGGCGCGCACGAAATCGGCAAAGAGCGGGTGCGGCGCGAATGGTTTGGATTTCAGCTCCGGGTGGAATTGCACGCCGATGAACCAGGGGTGATCCTTGACCTCGACGATCTCGGGCAAACGCCCGTCCGGGGACATGCCCGAGAAGATCAGCCCCTCGGCCTGCAACTGGTCGCGATACTGGATATCGACCTCGTAGCGATGGCGGTGCCGTTCCTCGATGGTGGTGCTGCCATAGATCTGCGCGACTTTCGAACCCTCGACCAGCTTCGCGGTATAGGCCCCGAGCCGCATGGTGCCGCCCTTGTCGTCATCGACCTTGCGTTCGACCTTGTGGTTGCCCTGCACCCATTCCTTGAGGTGATAGACCACCGGGGTGAAGCGGCGCTTGCCCGCCTCGTGGTCGAATTCCTCCGAGCCAGCATCGGTCAGGTCCGTCAGGTGCCGGGCGCTTTCGATCACCGCCATCTGCATGCCGAGGCAGATGCCAAGATAGGGGATCTTGTGCTCGCGCGCGAATTGGGCGGCCTTGATCTTGCCCTCGGTGCCCCGTTCGCCGAAGCCGCCGGGCACGAGGATCGCGTCGAACTTTTCCAGATGCGGTACCGGGTCCTCGCGCTCGAATATCTCGGCGTCGATCCATTCGGATTTCACCTTCACCCGGTTGGCCATGCCGCCATGGGTCAGCGCCTCGGCAATGGATTTATAGGCATCCTCGAGCTGGGTATACTTCCCGACGATGGCGACGTTCACCTCGCCCTCGGGGTTGTGGATCCGGTCGGCCACGTCGTGCCAGACCGTCAGGTCGGGCTTGGGCGCGGGCGAGATGCTGAAGGCGTCGAGCACGGCCTGGTCCAGGCCTTCGCGGTGATAGGCGAGGGGGGCTTCGTAGATCGATTTGAGGTCCTGCGCAGCGATCACGCTTTCGGGCCGGACGTTGCAGAAGAGTGCGAGCTTGTCGCGCTCCTTCTGCGGGATCGGCCCCTCGGAGCGGCAGACCAGCACATCGGGTGCGATGCCGATGGAGCGCAACTCCTTGACCGAGTGCTGTGTCGGCTTGGTCTTCAACTCGCCCGAGGCCGCGATATAGGGCAGCAGGGTGAGGTGCATGAAGATGCACTGGCCGCGGGGCTTGTCCTGGCCGAACTGGCGGATCGCCTCGAAGAAGGGTAGCCCTTCGATGTCGCCCACGGTGCCGCCTATCTCGCAGAGCATGAAATCGACCTCGTCCTCGCCGATCGAGATGAAGTCCTTGATCTCGTTGGTGACATGGGGGATGACCTGGATCGTCTTGCCGAGGTAGTCGCCACGCCGTTCCTTTTCGAGAACATTCGAATAGATCCGGCCGGAGCTGACGGAATCGGTCCTGCGCGCGGCCACGCCGGTGAAGCGCTCGTAATGGCCGAGGTCCAGATCGGTCTCGGCGCCGTCATCGGTGACGAAGACTTCGCCATGCTCGAACGGGCTCATGGTGCCGGGATCGACGTTCAGATAGGGGTCGAGCTTGCGCAGGCGGACCGAGAAGCCGCGGGCCTGAAGGAGTGCGCCGAGGGCTGCCGAGGCCAGTCCCTTGCCCAGCGAAGAGACGACTCCGCCCGTGATGAATACAAAGCGTGCCATATGGGCCCGAGTCCCCCAAGTCCTGCCCCGTCAGCCGGGGTCTTCCGATGATTTTGCTGGAAAGGACGCGGGGGTTTCGCACCCCCGAACCCGTGTCTCCACGGGATTTGACCTATAGAAGATTCGCCCGAGTTTGGCAACCGGACCGCAATATCCTGCGGCCCGCGTTAACTTTTTCCCTAGGGATTGCGTTACTCTGCCCGCGGTGGCAGCGCCGGTTGGTCCGTTGCTGCCGGCGGCAGCAGATCGGATGCGGGCGGGAGAAGCTCGTTGCTCTCGACCGGGGGCGGGACAGGCTGGTCGGTCAGCCGGTCGAGCACCGAGGCGTTGTTCGAGTTCGCCGCCGCCAGAATTGTCAAGGTGATCGAGGTGCCGATGAATGCGACGGCGAGGATCCAGGTCATCTTGCCGAGGGCCGTCGCCGCGGACCGGCCGGTCATGGCCCCGCCGCCACCGCCGCCGCCCATGCCCAGGCCACCGCCTTCGGACCGCTGGAGCAGCACGACGCCGATCAGCGCGAGCGCAAGGAGCAGGTGGACGATCAGGATGACGTTTTCCATGGACGGTTCGGCCTCGTTATGCGGACCCCGGCTACCTAAGGCGTTGCGGTGCGGCTCGCAAGCCCCGAGATGCCCCGGGTATCCAGATCTCCGCTATTCGCGGCTCGGCTTGCGCGTTGCGATGGATTTAGCGGTTTCCACCTCTTCGGCGCGTCGATATACCAACGCGGGTTTGCAAGACACAACGCAAGAGGGCCGAGATGGCGAATGTAGTGGTCGTGGGCGCGCAATGGGGCGACGAGGGCAAGGGCAAGATCGTGGACTGGCTCTCGGAACGTGCGGACGTGATCGCGCGGTTCCAGGGGGGGCACAATGCGGGCCATACCCTGGTCATCGACGGCACCGTCTACAAGCTGCATGCGCTGCCCTCGGGCGTGGTGCGCGGCGGCAAGCTGAGCGTGATCGGCAACGGCGTCGTGCTCGATCCCTGGCACCTGGTGGCCGAGATCGAGACCGTGCGCGCCCAGGGGGTGGAGATCACGCCCGAGACGCTGATGATCGCGGAGAACACGCCGCTCATCCTGCCGATCCATGGCGAGCTGGACCGCGCCCGCGAAGAGGCGGCTTCCAAAGGCACCAAGATCGGCACGACCGGACGCGGGATCGGTCCGGCCTATGAAGACAAGGTGGGGCGGCGGTCCGTGCGGGTCGCGGATCTTGCCGATGATGCCACGCTGGAGGCGCGGGTGGACCGCGCGTTGCAGCACCATGACCCACTGCGGCGCGGCTTGGGGATCGAAGCGGTGGACCGCGATGGGCTTATCGCGCAACTCAAGGAGATTGCCCCGGCGATCCTGACCTATGCAGCGCCGGTCTGGAAGGTGCTGAACGAGAAGCGCAAGGCCGGGCATCGGATCCTGTTCGAGGGGGCGCAGGGCGCGCTTCTGGACATCGATTTCGGGACATACCCGTTCGTGACCTCGTCGAACGTGATCGCCGGGCAGGCGGCTACCGGGGTCGGGATCGGTCCGGGGGCGATCGACTACGTTCTGGGGATCGTGAAGGCCTATACCACGCGGGTGGGCGAGGGGCCGTTCCCGACCGAGCTTGACGATGCGGATGGTCAGCGGCTGGGCGAGCGGGGGCACGAGTTCGGCACGACCACCGGGCGCAAGCGGCGTTGCGGCTGGTTCGATGCGGCGCTGGTGCGGCAGACCTGTGCCACTTCCGGGGTGAACGGGATCGCGTTGACGAAACTCGATGTGTTGGACGGGTTCGAGACGCTGAAAATCTGCGTGGGCTACGATCTGGATGGCAAGGTGCTGGACTATCTGCCCACGGCCGCGGACCAGCAGGGGCGCTGCACCCCGATCTACGAAGAGATGGACGGATGGTCGGAAAGCACCGAGGGCGCGCGCAGTTGGGCGGACCTGCCTGGGAATGCGGTGAAATACGTTCGCCGGATCGAAGAGTTGATCCAGTGTCCCGTGGCCCTACTATCCACGTCACCTGAACGGGACGACACCATCCTGGTGACCGACCCCTTCGCGGACTGAGACCGGCAGGAGGCGAACCCCAACATGGCATTGTCCTACAAGGCGCGGAAGCGGTGGTCGCTGGTCATCCTGTTGGTGGGCCTGCCCGTCTACATCGTCGCGGCGGTGAACGTGGTGGAGCTGTTCGAGCGCCCCTCGATCCTGGTCGAGCTGCTGATCTACGTGGCACTCGGAATCGTCTGGGCCTTGCCGTTCAAGTTCGTGTTCAAGGGGGTGGGCAAGGCCGACCCGGATGCGCCGCCGGAAACGGACGGTCGCTGACCGGCCTGACCTGAGGACGGTTTTCGCCAATGCCGGGCGCGGTCAGCCGTTGGCGACGAATTGCGAGTTGGTCGAGATCACGAACTGGCCCCGGTCGATCTTGGCGATCGTGCCGTTGCGCAGCAGGTCGCCGAAGCTGCGCAGGGAGGCTTCGCGGCTGAAACTACGGTCGCGGTCATGGCGCATGACCATGTGCATGACTTCCGGACGCGAAAAATGAGTCTTGCCCTCGACGGTGCTGAGATAAGCTGCCGCGGCTTCCAGCAGGTCTTGCAACTCCGTCGCGCCCACGGTCTCGGCGTACTCGGCAAAGCCGCTGTCCTGGGCGCGGGTACTGTCCTGGGCATTCAGGGCAGAGCGGGTGATGCGCCGTGGGCGCACCGCGCTTGCCTCGGGGTCGCTGTCCACACGTGCCTGTGGGCGCAGGACGAGCGGGGCGATATTGCTCTCGCAATCTGTGGCTGCGTCCGTGGCGACGATGGCCGCCACGTCTTCGCGAAAGGCATGATCATTGTCCGGTTCGGGCGCCGAGTCCGTGTTGCGCTTGGAGCCAAGCCGGTCGGCCAGGGTCGCGGCAACGGCGGCCTTGAGGTGCGATAGCGCGTTCTGCCGGCGCTGCGTGCCGTCCTCCTGCAAGGCACCTTCGGATTGCGCGAGGAGACGATCCACCAGCGCGTCGCCGGGCGTTTCGGAAACCACGTTCTCGTCCTGATCGGCGCCGATGTTCTCGGCATCTGCCTCATCGGGGGCGGTTTCGGTGTCGTCGAAATCCGCGCCCTCGGAAGCGGTCACATGTAGTTGGAAGGCCTCTGGCCGGGGGGCGCCGCGCCCCCTGGTCAGGCGCGCTGCAGCCTCGAGGTCTTCTTCCGTCAGTCCGCGCGACGCGGGGAAGAGCACGTCTGGAGCGTCCTCTTCCCATGCGTCGGGTTCTGTGTCCCCCACGGGTGCCGGAGCGGTCTCGATCGCATCCTCGTGGCTGTCATCCTGCACCTCTGAGACCCAATCGGCATGGTCCGGCGTTTCAGGGGGCGCCGACGCGATCTCTGGATCGTCCACGTCGACCGCGTCTTCTTCGGGACGAAAGGCCGCAGGCGCGGACTGGTCGTCCTCGTCCGCGGCAGGAGGAAGGGCCACGGTCGCCGCCACGTCGACCTCTTCGGCGTGGGACGGGTCGGTCCCGGCCACGGTCTCGGGGTCGGGCGCCGCCCGGCCCGCCTCTTCGTCCTCTTGGTCGATTGCCTGTGCCGCCGGGCTGGTCCGAACGGGGACCTCGTCGGTCAGATCGTCCGTCTCGACGTCCTCGAAACCGGGCATTGCCGAGGCCGGGGACGTTGTCACATTGGCTGCCACCACGGAGCGGATCCGCTGCAGCTTCGCGGCGATGCTGGTCGCGCTCAGGCCGCTGTCATCGGCGATGCTGCGCGCATTGAGGGCGGGCTCCGGAAGGTCCGTCGAGGGCATCTGGAACAGCTGCGAGACCTCCGCCGCCGGGGAGGCCGGCGCCTCGGAGCTTTCGGCAGCGGGCATCTCGGCGGCGGCATCTTGCTGCCAGAGCGCGACCTCGCCCGCTGCCAGGTCTGAGAGATCGGGCATATCGCTCTCGACAAATACCGCGGGCTCGGAGACCAGGTCAGCGACGTCAGCGACCGCCGTGTCATCCCCTGTCGCGCTGTCGTCGGCCTCGTCTGGCATGCGCGCTTCGGTCTGTTCCTCGGTCGGGTGGGTGGAAGCCTGGCGAAGATGCACGGCATCACCCTGCATTTCGGCCTTTACGGATTTGCGGGAGGCGTTTTCCGCAATGGCGTGTAGCATCTGCACATCCGGTGTCGGGGGCTCGGCACCGAAATACCGGTCGTCGGCCGCGAGGTCGCGAAAATACTCCGCGATGTCCTTCATGGCCGAAAACGGATCGTCGAACCCTTCGAGCGTGCAGGAAAAGGTGCCGTACGACACTGTCAGGATCTTGCTCTGTCCAACCATCTGCCTGCTCACTTCCTTCCCCCGAGCCAGCCTCGAGAATCTACCCGCGGCTATTTCCATTTCACAAACAAAAACCGGAAACCGGTGGTGATCGCGCTCTAATGTGGTTGCAGTTCGTTAAGGAACTCCAAATTATCGCCGAATGCGGCAAAACAATGAAAACCCGGCCACATTCGTGACACATTTGGGGGCCGGACCGGCGACGCCGGAGGTGATTGCGCGGGCGTTGGCGATCGCACCGATTCTCGTCGCCGTGGATGGGGGTGTGGCCCATGCCGTCGCGACGGGGCAGGTGCCTGCGCGGATCATCGGCGATCTGGACAGCCAGCCCGCCGCGCTTCCCGAGGCATTCGCGCAGGTCCCCGTGACCCGGATCGCCGAGCAGGACAGCACGGATTTCGACAAGGCGTTGCGGAGCACCGACTGCGACCTGAGCGTTGGGGTCGGGTTCCTGGGCGGGCGCGTGGATCACGAGTTGGCCTGCCTGCATAGCCTGGCCGTGCATGCGTCGCGTCGCGTCGTGCTTTTGTCGGAAACCGATGCGGTGACACTGATGCCCCCCGAGGGGCGGATGCGCCTGCCGCCGGGCACGCGGCTGTCGCTGTTTCCCCTGGCTCCGGTGGAGGTGACAAGCGCGGGCGTGCGCTGGCCGCTGGCGGGCGAGGTGCTCGATCCGCTGCGGCGGGTCGGAACCTCCAATGAAACAACGGCCCGAGAGGTCACTTTCGCAGTCTCGGCGCCCTGCTGCCTGATCATCGTGCCGGCCAGCGAGGTGCGGGCCCTGGTCGAGATGCGGCTGAGTGCGCCGCCGTGGTCGCGGGACATGGGCTGAAAATTCGCCCCATCCGCGCTTGACCTTCCGGAAATCCATACACACTCTCGCGCCCCATCCGGTTTTCGCGCATAAAGCCGTCACGCACAGTCAGGAGCCCCCGCCATGTCCGGAGAAATGTCCCCCATCGACCGCGCCAAGTACGTCGCCGCGAAGCGCGCGGTGGGCTTTGTCGAGGACGGGATGCGGGTCGGACTCGGGACGGGGTCCACGGCGGCCTGGATGGTGCGCCACCTGGCCGAGACCGTCGACCAGGAGGGGATGGACATCACCTGCGTGGCCACCTCCACCCGCACGGCGGAGCTGGCGCGGGATCTCAAGCTGCATGTCACGACGCTGGACGAGGTGAAGTGGCTCGATCTGACCATCGACGGGGCGGATGAGTTTGACCCGACCCTGAACCTGATCAAGGGCGGTGGCGGGGCGCTCTTGCAGGAAAAGATCGTCGCAACGGCATCCGATCGCATGATCGTGATCACGGATGCGTCCAAGGCGGTCGCCACGCTTGGGGCCTTCCCGCTGCCGGTGGAGGTGATTCGCTTCGGCTGGGAAACGACGCGGACATTGATCGAGGAAACCCTCGTCAACGTGGATGTGGGTGGGCGCGAGGCTATCCTGCGGATGGAAAACGGCATGCCTTATGTCACCGACGAGGGCAATTTCATCGTCGATCTGCACCTCGAGCGGATCGGCAACCCCCGGCAGGTCTCGCTGGTGCTCAACCAGTTGCCAGGGGTGGTGGAGAACGGGCTTTTCCTCGACATCTGTGACGTGGTGGTCATCGGCAAGAGCGACGGGTCGGTGGAGTTGCGCGATATCAACGAGGGCTCGGTGCACCAAGAGCAGGTTGAAGTCACCGCGACCGGCAACGTATTCTCCGACCTGTAAAGAGGCAGGCCGGGCGGGTCGGCACGGCAAGACAGGAGCGGCCCCATGAGTTTTGACTATGATCTGTTCGTCATCGGAGGAGGCTCCGGCGGCGTCAGGGCCGCGCGGGTCGCCGCCGCCGAAGGGGCGAAGGTGGCTTTGGCCGAAGAGTACCGCATGGGCGGGACCTGCGTGATCCGCGGTTGCGTGCCCAAGAAACTGATGGTTTTCGCGTCCGGCTATCGCGAAATGCCGGGCGAGGCGCGGGCGTACGGCTGGGACGTGCCAGACGGGGTTTTTGACTGGGTGCCCTTCCGGGACAAGCTGCACAGCGAGCTCGACCGGCTGGAGCAGGTCTATCGTGGCCTGCTCAAGGGCTCGGAAGTGGAGGTCTTCGACACCCGCGCCACCCTCAAGGATCCGCATACCGTGGCGCTGGCCGATGGGGGCACGAAGACCGCCAAGCATATCCTGATCGCCACCGGCGGCCACCCCGTGCGGCCGGACATTCCCAACGCGGAGTTGGGCATCACCTCCAACGATATCTTCAATTTCGAAACCCTGCCCAAGTCGATCCTGATCATCGGCGGGGGCTATATCGCGTGCGAGTTCGCCTGCATCCTCAACGGCTTGGGCGTGGAGGTCACGCAATTCTACCGCGGGGCGCAGGTTCTGCGGGGCTTCGACGACGAGGCGCGCGGGCTCGTCGCGGAATCCATGCGCGAGAAGGGGATCGGGCTGCATCTGGGCACCAATATCGTCGAGATGCGCGCGGCGGCGGATGCAGAAAACGCCACTACCCTGACCGGGACCGACCCGGCCATGGGCGCGCCCGCCCAGGAGGCCGAGGCATTGACGCCGAAGGCGCGAAAGGGCGGGCCGATCTGGGTCAAGGCCACCAACGGCATGACCGGAGTTTACGACCAGGTGCTGTTTGCCACCGGGCGCGATCCGTCGACCGAAGGGCTCGGGCTGGAGGCCGCGGGGGTCGAGACCGGGCGTCGCGGCGAGATCCTGGTCGATGCCTATTCCCAGACCAGCGTGCCGTCGATCTACGCCATCGGGGACGTGACCAACCGGGTCCAGTTGACCCCGGTGGCGATCCGCGAGGGCATGGCCTTCGTCGAGACCGTGTTCAAGGGCAACCCGACCAAGCCCGACCACGACCTGATCCCGTCCGCGATCTTCACCCAGCCCGAGCTGGGCACGATCGGGATGAGCGAGGAGGAAGCCCGCGAACAGGAGCCGGTGGATATCTACTGCACCTCCTTCCGGGCGATGCGCGAAGCCTTCGCGGGCAAGACCGACCGCGTGCTCATGAAACTCGTGGTCAGCAAGGCCACCGACAAGGTGCTGGGCTGCCACATCGTGGCCGAGCATGCGGGCGAGATGATCCAGCTTGCGGGTATCGCGGTGAAAATGGGGGCCACGAAGGCGGATTTCGACCGGGTCTGCGCCGTGCATCCGACGATCTCGGAGGAACTGGTCACAATGAAATCACCGGTGCGAAGTGCTTGATAATCGGGCGCGCACAACCATGTCCTGAAGGGACTGATGAAGTTATGACTACGACAAGGAAATCGGATGGCGAATAACAACGGTGGACCCTGGGGCGGCGGGGGTGGTCGCAACGGTGGAGACAACCGAGGCGGAGACAATCGTGGCGGGCGACGGCCTGGCGGACCGGGTGACAACGGTCAGATTCCCGAAATCGACGAAATCATGAAGAAGGGCCAGGAGCAGCTCCGGGTTCTCATGGGCGGTCGCGGCGGCGGGTCGAACGGGCGTGGCCCGGGCGGCGGCGGTCCGCGGATCACCAAGGGAACGGTCGGGCTGGCCGGGATCGCGATCCTGGGCCTGTGGCTCTATTCCTCGTTCTACACGGTGCGTCCGGAAGAGCAGTCGGTGGAATTGTTCCTCGGCGAGTTCTCCGCGGTGGGCAACCCGGGTCTGAACTTCGCGCCCTGGCCGCTGGTGACCGCAGAAGTGCTGCCGGTCACGCGGGAAAACACCGAAGAGATCGGCACGTCGCGGAACGGTGCACGTGGCGAGGACGGTCTGATGCTGACCACGGACGAGAACATCGTGGACATCGACTTCGACGTGGTCTGGAACATTTCCGATCCCGCGGCTTTCCTGTTCAACCTGCGTGACGGGCAACAGACCGTGCGCGCGGTCTCCGAGGCCTCCATGCGCGAGGTCATCGCACGATCCGAACTGGCACCGATCCTGAACCGCGATCGCGAACTGATCGCCAAACAGGTGCAGGACCTGATCCAGACCACGCTCGACAGTTACGACAGCGGCATCAACATCGTGCGTCTCAACCTCGACCGGGCAGACCCGCCCGAGCAGGTGATCGATGCGTTCCGCGAAGTGCAGGCCGCCGAGCAGGAACGCGACCGTCTCGAACGGCAGGCGGATGCCTATGCCAACCGGGTGCTCGCGGGCGCGCGGGGTGAGGCTGCACAGCTTCTCGAACAGGCCGAAGCCTACCGGGCGCAGGTCGTCAACGAAGCCGAGGGTGAAGCCAGCCGCTTCACCGCAGTTCTGGCCGAGTATCAGAACGCACCGGAAGTGACCCGAAAGCGTCTCTATCTCGAGACGATGGAACGTGTGCTTGGCGGGATCGACAAGGTGATCCTTGATGAGGGCGCGTCGGGCGGCCAGGGCGTTGTGCCCTATCTGCCGATCAACGAGTTGCGCCGCAGTGCAGGGGAGACGAACTGATGAAAAAGGGACCCATTGGCCTGATCGCCCTGGCCGTCGTCGGCTTCGTTGCGATCAACTCGGTCTTTATCGTGGACGAACGCGAAAAGGCCCTGGTGCTGCAGTTCGGTCAGATCAAGGCCGTGAAGGAAGAGCCCGGACTCGCGTTCAAAATCCCGTTCATCCAGGAAGTCGTGCGCTATGATGACCGGATCCTGAGCCTCGATACACAGCAGATCGAAGTCACGCCTTCGGATGACCGGCGCCTCGTGGTCGACGCGTTCGCGCGCTACCGGATCGCGGATGTGGTTCAGTTCCGGCAGGCGGTCGGTGTCGGCGGCATGCGGGCGGCCGAGCAGCGGCTCGAAGGCATCCTCAACCCGCAGATCCGGGCCGTTCTCGGTTCGGACGGGGTGACGTCGAACACCATCCTTTCGGCGGATCGTGGCACGCTTGCCGCGCGGATCACTGCCGGGGTGCGCAGCCGTGCGGCGGATATCGGGCTGGAGGTCGTCGACGTGCGGCTGAAGCAGACCAACCTGCCCACCCAGAACCTCGACGCGACCTTCGCGCGGATGCGGGCGGAACGGGAACGGGAGGCCGCGGACGAGATCGCGCGCGGTGAAGAGGCCGCACAGCGGGTTCGCGCCCAGGCCGACCGGACCGTGGTCGAACTGGTGTCCGAGAGCCAGAAGGAAGCGGACATCACCCGAGGTGAGGCCGACGCCCGTCGGAACGCCATCTTCGCGGCGGCGTTCGGGGCCGACCCTGACTTCTTCGAGTTCTATCGCTCGATGACCGCCTATGAGCGGGCGCTGCAGGGCAACAACTCCACCATGGTGATCGCGCCGGACAGCGAGTTCTTCGACTATCTCGACGGCTCTGACGCCGTGTCGGGGCGTCCTGTCCCGTAATGGACGTCTTTCTGACCGCCCTCGGGCTGGTGCTTGTGATCGAGGGGCTGGTGTTCGCACTGGCCCCTTCGCGTATCGAGGACCTGCTGGAAATGTTCGCGCGGATGCCCCTGAGCACCCGCCGCACCTTGGGTTTGGGCGCAATCGCCCTAGGTGTTCTGATCGTAGCACTTGGAAAGACCTTGGCGGGATGATCCCGCCGTGGAACACTCTTTTCACACCGACGTGACGGGCCGAGAGACCTGCCAAGGTTGAAACGACGCGCCACGATGAGAATATCTGTGGCAATCCGGGCCAGATCCCCGGAATACGAAAATGACCCGCTTTCCCGTGGCGGAGTTTCAGGAGGACCCCAAGAGTGAATAGAACAGACCCTCAGCGACCCCAGGCCCGGATCCTGGCGAAGGTCGCAACGCCCGCGGGCGTGCCCCGTGCGGCGCAGGCCGCCGCCGGGGCGCTGCTTGCGCTGGCCCTGCTGCTCGCGCAGACGCTGATCGTGCAGGCCCGTGAAATCCCCGGCAGTTTTGCCGACCTCGCCGAGCGTGTGAGCCCGGCGGTTGTCAACATCACAACCTCGACCAATGTCGCCACCCCGGGCGGCCCGCAACCGATGGTGCCCGAGGGCTCGCCCCTCGAAGACTTCTTCCGCGATTTCATGGATCGGCAGGAGCAGGATGGTCGCCCCGCACCCCGGCAGCGGCGCTCCAACGCGCTCGGCTCCGGCTTCGTGATCTCCGAGGACGGCTATATCGTCACGAACAATCACGTGATCGAGCAGGCCGACGAGATCCTGATCGAGTTCTTCTCCGGTGAAGAGCTGGCGGCAGAGGTCGTCGGCACCGACCCCAACACCGATATCGCGCTCTTGAAGGTCGAAAGCGACACGCCGCTGCCGTTCGTCACCTTCGGGGACAGCGATGCGGCCCGCGTGGGCGATTGGGTGATGGCCGTGGGCAACCCGCTGGGCCAGGGTTTCTCGGTCTCGGCCGGGATCGTCTCGGCGCGCAACCGGGCGCTTTCGGGCACCTATGACGATTACATCCAGACCGACGCGGCGATCAACCGGGGCAACTCGGGCGGACCGCTGTTCAACATGGACGGTGAAGTCATCGGCGTGAACACCGCGATCCTGTCGCCCAACGGTGGCTCTATCGGGATCGGTTTTTCCATGGCAGCCGGTGTCGTGACCAACGTGGTCGATCAGCTCAAGGAATTCGGCGAGACCCGCCGCGGCTGGCTGGGCGTGCGCATCCAGGACGTGACCGACGACGTGGCCGAAGCCCTCGGGCTGGAGCAGGCCGCCGGGGCGCTCGTGACCGATGTGCCGGACGGCCCGTCGCTCGATGCCGGGATGGAGGCGGGGGACGTGATCCTCACCTTCGACGGGCGCGACGTGGAGGACACCCGTGAGCTGGTCCAGATCGTCGGCAACACAGCGGTCGGCAAGGCCGTGCGCGTCGTGGTGTTCCGCGACGGCGCAACCCAGACCCTGCTGGTGACCCTTGGGCGTCGCGAAGAGGCGGAGCGGGCGATCCCGGCTTCCGCGCCTGCGGATGAAGAGATCCTCGAGAAGGAGATCATGGGCCTGACCGTCAGCGAGTTGACCGATGAGCTGCGCGAGCAGCTCGGGATCGCGGCGAGCGATACCGGGCTTGTCGTGGCCGATATCGACGAGACCTCGGAGGCCTTCGACAAGGGTCTGCGCGCGGGCGATCTCATCGTCGAGGCCGCACAGGTCCGTGTGACGACCATCGAAGAGTTCGAAGAGCGGGTCGAGGCCGCCAAGGAGGCGGGGCGCAAGTCCATCCTCGTGCTGGTGCGCCGGGATGGCGACCCCCGTTTCGTGGCCCTTTCGCTGAGCTGATCGCGGCCAAGACAGGTGACGCAGACGCCCCCGGTCCTGCCGGGGGCGTTTTTCTTTGGGTCGATGGCCGATCCGGGCAGAGAAGGGGCGCGTGAACCGGAGCCGGGCGCGGCTAGGGCTGATCCGCGGCGCGACAGATCTCGGGGCGCAGCAGGTCGTCGAGCAGGTGCGAGCAATCCTCGATATCCTCGGCGATCAGGTGCAATACCGCGCCCTCGCGCTGAATGCGTCCGGTCACGCGCAGCATCCGACCCGCGATCACGGCCCGGCGAAACCGCTCGTAGATCGCGTTCCAGACCACCACGTTGATGGTGCCGGTCTCATCCTCCAGCGTGATGAAGATGACCCCATGGGCGGTGCCGGGTCTCTGGCGCAGCAGGACGAGCCCGGCCACCCGCACCCGCGCACCGTTCGGCGGGCGGTCCAGCAGCTGCGCCGGAACGCAGGCCGGGGGGCGTGGCCAGGAGGCCGGGGCGAGAGTGATCGACATTCGGAACATATAAAGAACATTTGTCCTGCGTTGCAAGGCTGGCAAATCCCTGCGCACTGAATTATGTCCAACCGGAATGTCCAATGCAGAATGAGGATGGGGCCAGCATGGCGAAGATCACCTACGTGGAACACAACGGCACCGAGCATGTGGTTGACGTGGCCAATGGCCTGACCGTGATGGAAGGCGCGCGGGACAACAACATTCCCGGCATCGAGGCCGATTGCGGCGGCGCCTGTGCGTGTTCGACCTGCCATGTCTATGTCCATCCCGACTGGGTCGGCAAGCTGCCGGGCAAGGAAGCGATGGAAGAAGACATGCTCGATTTTGCCTATCAGCCGGACCCGGTCCGGTCGCGCCTGACCTGCCAGATCAAGGTGTCCGAGGCGCTGGACGGGCTCGTGGTCCAGATGCCCGAAAAGCAGATCTGATGCCGACCCGGGCGCCGCGTCGCCCGTGGCGCCCATGGCACCGGATCGCCCGCGGCGCGCTGCAGGCCGCGGCGCTCTTGGCGGGCGTTGCAGGCGCTCCGGTGGCGGCGGAGGGCGTTGTGAGCGCCCGGTACGCCGAAGAAACGACGCGCTACGCCCATGGCGTGCTTGGAGATGCCATCGAGTATGGCGCGCTCATCCTCGACACCTCCGAGGGGCGCCGCCTGCGCATCGTGCTGCCGGCGCATTCAGTGTTCGAGGATCTTGCGCCCCGGGTCGTGGATCTCGATGACGATGGGAAGGCAGAGGTGATCGTGGTCGAGAGCCATCGCGATCTCGGCGCGCAGCTGGCGATTTATGGCCCCGGTGGCAAGATCGCGGCGACCCCGCATATCGGCCAGACCAACCGATGGCTGGCCCCGATCGGGGCAGCAGACCTGGACGGGGATGGGGCAATCGAGATCGCCTATATCGACCGCCCGCACCTGGCCAGGATCCTGCGTGTCTGGCGTTACGCGGAAGGGCGGCTGTCCGAGGTCGCGCAACAGCCGGGTCTGACCAACCATCGCATCGGCGAGGATTTCATCTCGGGCGGCATTCGGGATTGCGGGGCGGGGCCGGAAATGATCGTGGCGCGGGGCGATTGGCGCGGTACGGTCGCGCTTGACCTGATCGACGGGCAGCTTCGCGAGACCGCGTTACCCTTTGTGCCTTCATCGGACGGCTTTGCGCAAGCCCTCGCGTGTGCCGACCGCTGAGCCGGCGGTGTGGATGGCACGCCCCGACCCCGGGTGCCGGTCTTACGAGAACCCGCGGGTTTCGATCGTGATCCCGGCGCCGCAATGTTTGCAATGGACCGCGTCCGGCTCGTGTCGGCTCAGCCCACAGCCGCCGCACACATGGTGCACCTTGCTCGGCAGGAAGATCACCCGCGCAAGGTTCAAGAACAGCGAGACCCCGATGATCATGATCCCGACGGAGACCAGCTTGCCGGTTACGGTCGTCGGGGTGATGTCCCCGTAGCCCGTGGTGGTGAAGGTCGTCACCGTGAAGTAGATCGCGTCGATATACCCCGGCACACCGCCCTGCAGCCCGACGAAAAACGTGAACACCCCCGCCGCGGTAACGAACACGAACACCACGAGGTTCAGCGCCGCGCCAAGGGCGTCCTCATGTTCGCGAAAGAACCGCCAGTCACGCCGGAGATCCGCCAAAAGGTACTCCGAATGCCCCAACCGCAGTCCCCGCAAGATCCGCAGGAAGGCGAGGTTGACCGCCGTGATCGGGTTGAGCAGCAGCGCTCCCAACACCACGATATCGGCCAGAACGTAGATCCGCAGCATGTAGCGCACCCGATCTTGCGCGATCAGAACCCGGCAAGCGAGGTCCAGCGCGATGATCAGCGCGAGCAGCATGTGCAAGAGGCTCTGCGCGGGCGAGACCGGAAAGGGTGTGGCAAGAATGAAGTAAACGACCGTCAGCAGGTCGAACACCATAAGTCCATACCGGAACCGGACCGCTTTCCGGGACCGTCCGGTATAGAGTGTGGTAATGGCGTACTTCACAGGCTTTGAACTTTCGCAGGCTACGCGCGGAATTGGACGCGAATCCGATCCTCCATTCAACCCCATTGCCGCTGGCGCGCCGCGCGCAACCCGGACCTGCATGCGCGAACATGCGCACGGCAGCCATTTTGCGCAGGGCACTACGTTGCGGAGTCCGCAGCCGGTTTCGGCAGTGCCCCCCTAGAGCGCCCGCCAGCCGATATCGCGGCGGCAGAACCCTTCGGGCCAGTCGATCGCATCGACCATCGCGTAGGCGCTGGCCTGGGCTTCGGCGAGGGTATCGGCCCGGGCGGTGACGTTCAGCACCCGCCCGCCATGGGCCTCCAGCCGACCGGACGCCCGCTTCGTGCCGGCGTGAAAGACCATGCGGAAGCTGTCCTCGACCAGATCGTCCAGCCCGCGGATCTCCGTACCTTTCTCGTAGCCCCCGGGATAGCCCTTCGCCGCCATGACCACGGTCAGGGCGTGATCGTCGGCCCAGGTCACCTGTGCGGCGTCCAGCCGCCCTTCGGCACAGGCGAGCATCAGGTCGAGCGCCTGCGCCCCCAGCCGCATCATCAAAACCTGGCATTCCGGGTCGCCGAAACGCGCATTGTATTCCACCAGCCGCGCGCGCCCGTCCGCGATCATCAGCCCGGCGTAGAGAACACCCTGGTAGGGCATGCCGCGTCGCGTCATCTCGGCCATGCAGGGGCGGATGATCTCGTCCAGCGCCTGCGCGGCAATGGCATCGGTCAGCACCGGCGCCGGAGAATAGGCGCCCATGCCGCCCGTGTTCGGCCCCTTGTCGCCGTCGAAGGCGCGCTTGTAGTCCTGGGCGCTGCCGATCGGCAGCACCGTCTCGCCGTCGCAGAGCACGAAGAAGGACGCCTCCTCGCCGGTCATGAATTCCTCGATCACCACCTCGGCGCCCGCGCCGCCGAAGGCCCCACCGAACATGTCGTCGACGGCGGCCAGTGCCTCGGCCTCGGTCATCGCCACGATCACCCCCTTGCCTGCGGCCAGCCCGTCGGCCTTGACCACGATGGGCGCGCCCTGCGCCTGGACATAGGCGCGCGCGGCGGCGGCGTCGGTGAAATGGGCATAGGCGGCGGTCGGGGCCCCGGTGGCATCGCAGATCTGCTTGGTGAAGGTTTTCGATGCCTCCAGCTGTGCTGCGGCGGCCGAAGGCCCGAAACACAAGACCCCCGCCTCGCGCAACCGGTCGGCCACGCCCGCGGCCAGCGGCGCCTCCGGCCCGATGATCACGAAATCGATGGCCGCATCGGCGGCAAAGCTCGCCACGGCACCCGGATCCTCGATATCCAGCATGGCGCACTCGGCGATCTCGGCCATGCCCGCATTGCCCGGCGCCACGATCAGCCGGTCGCATTTGGGGTTCTGGGCCGCGGCCCAGGCCAGGCTGTGCTCGCGCCCGCCACTGCCGAGGATGAGGATGTTCATGGGGCCTGCGTCCTTTGTCTTTCGCCGGAGGTTGCGGCGTTCTAAGGTGCGCGGAAGGGCGAGGCAAGCGAGGCGAGATGTCCGATTTCGATCTGATCGACGATCCCCAGCCGGGGCAGAACGCGCCGGAATTCACGGTGTCCGAGTTGTCGGGCGCGATCAAGCGCACCCTGGAGGGCGAATTTGGCCGCGTCCGCGTCAGGGGCGAGATCGGGCGGGTGATGCGCGCCAAGTCGGGCCACCTCTATTTCGACCTCAAGGATGCCCGCGCCGTGATCAATTGCACCACCTGGAAAGGGCAGGTGTCGGGCCTGGGCGTGATGCCCGAAGAGGGGCTGGAGGTCGTGGCCGAGGGCAAGCTGAGCGCGTATGCGCCCGCCTCGCGCTACAATATCAACGTGGACCGGATCGCGGTGGCCGGGGTCGGCGCGCTCATGGCAATGCTGGAGAAGCGCAAGGCCGCACTGACGGCAGAGGGCCTGTTCGAGGCGTCGCGCAAGCAGCCGCTGCCCTTCCTGCCCGAGGTGATCGGGGTCGTGACCAGCCCTTCGGGCGCGGTGATCCGCGACATCCTGCACCGGCTGCGCGACCGTTGCCCGCGCAAGGTGCTGATCTGGCCGGTGGCGGTGCAGGGGCAGAACTGCGCGCCCGAGGTGGCGAATGCCATCCGCGGCTTCAATGCGCTTGGCCCCGGCGGGCCGTTGCCGCGCCCGGACCTGCTGATCGTGGCGCGCGGCGGCGGCAGCCTGGAGGATCTCTGGGGGTTCAACGAGGAAATCGTGGTCCGCGCGGCGGCCGAGAGCGATATCCCCCTGATCTCCGCCGTGGGGCACGAGACGGACACGACGCTGATCGATTACGCCGCCGATTGGCGCGCGCCCACGCCCACGGCAGCGGCCGAGCGCGCCGTGCCGGTGCGGCTCGACCTGTTGGCCGCCCTGGACAGCCTGGGGTCGCGGATGCTGACCGGGCTGACCGGCGGGGTGCGCGCGCGGGCGCAGCGGGTGCGTGACCTGTCGCGGGCTTTGCCGCGCAGCGAGGATTTGCTGAGCACCCCGCGCCAGCGGCTCGACCATGCAACGGCGCGCCTGCCCGCGGCGCTGCGCAGTGCCACCCAGACCAAGCGCGGCGCGCTCACCCAGGCCGCGGCGGTGCTGCGCCCCCGGCTCCTCGCGGGCCGGATCGAGGCCGAGCGCAAGGATCTGCGTGCGGCCAGCGCGCGGCTCGACGCGGCCCTGCCGCGCGCGGTGGCCGCGCAGGCGGAGCGCCTGAGAACACGCGTGGCCCGGCTGCGGGGCGAGATTTTGACCCAGGGACGCGCCCGCGATCAGCAGCGGCTGGAGGCCCTCTCGGCCCGCCTGTCCCGGGCAGGCACGGCCCAGGTCCGGACCTGGCGCAGAACACTTGACGGGCTCGACCGGGTGCGCGCCACCGTGGGCTACGAGGCGACCCTCAAACGTGGCTATGCCGTTGTCCGCGACCAGGACAGCATCATCACCACCGCCGCGTCCGCGGCAACCCATCCCAGCCTGGAGGTACAATTCGCCGATGGCCGCGTGACCGTGATCCCGAACGCCTCCCCCGAGGGCGCCCGGCCTCGAAAGGGCCGGTCGAAATCCGCCCAGGACGACCAAGGCTCGCTTTTCTGACCGAAACCCGCATCTTCATCTTTGCGCAAATACTCCGGGGGAGGCGCGCGCAGCACGTCGGGGGCAGCGCCCCCTCCCGCGCTCAGGCCCCGAAATAAGGCCGGTCGCAGATCAGGGGCGCCGGGCTTTCGAGCCGTCCGACCAGATCGTCCGCGGGATCGGCCCCCAGCGCACGCCCGACCAAGCCGTCGGGCTGGTCGAAGAAATGCCAGCACTGGGGCTCGGTCGGCGCGTATTCGTAGACAAAGCAGATCGCGTCCCCCTGCGGGTACCACTGCCCAAAGCGGCACTCTTCCCCGGAAAACCGCCAGATGACCCTGCCGTCGGGCTTGTAGGTCTCCGCCCCATAGGCAAACCCGTGCTGCTCGAAATAGATGGTCTTGCCGGTCACGCGTGCGGCGAATTCCGGACCGGAGAGCGGCGGGCTCTCCTCCAGTGCCGCGGCGGGGAGCGTGAGGGCGAGACAGGCGAGGACAGGGCGGATCATCGGATCAGCCTGCCACAGGGGCGGGTCGGCGTCGATCCCCCGCAGGCGGAGGCCCGCGTGCTCTTCCCCTCGCGGCCATGTGGGATTAGGTGTCAGTGGCAAGCGCAGACCCGCGAGAAGGCCCCCGATGTCGTTTTTCAAGAAGCTCAAAAGCCGGATGTTCAAATCTTCCTCCAAGCTGGAGGAAGGGCTCGATGCGATTGTCGAGGAGGGGGGCGAGGCCGATCCGTCCCCGGAGGATCCCCCGCGCGCCGCGCCCCCGGCACAGCCACGCCCGGCGGTGCCCGAGGATCCCGTCCCGGACCCCGGCGACACCCCGCCCCCGGTCGACAGCTTCCCCGCCACGCGGGAGACCGACCCGTCCGAGGCGCCGACGGACGACACACCGCACCTGGTCGAAGAAACCACCGTTCCGATGGAGCCCTCCGACGCGCCGGACGCCGACGGCCTGCCGCGCGCGCCGGAGCCCGACATCCCGGTCGAGGCGGACCCGATCCCGGTGCCCGAGCCCGATCCCACGCCGGAGCCCGAACCTGAGCCTGTTGCGCCTGCTTCGCCTGTGCCTCAGCCTTCCCCCGAACCCGAACCCGAACCCGAACCCGAACCCGAACCCGAAC